>NZ_CP011924.1:2547500-2865000 GCF_000238315.3 Pseudoalteromonas piscicida | reverse complement strand
GCTGTGTACCCGCGGCTAGACGGAAAGACCCCGTGAACCTTTACTACAGCTTGGCACTGAACATTGACCCTACATGTGTAGGATAGGTGGGAGGCTTTGAAGCAGAGACGCTAGTTTCTGTGGAGCCGACCTTGAAATACCACCCTTGTAGTGTTGATGTTCTAACTTAGGCCCCTGAATCGGGGTTGAGGACAGTGCCTGGTGGGTAGTTTGACTGGGGCGGTCTCCTCCCAAAGAGTAACGGAGGAGCACGAAGGTTTGCTAAGTACGGTCGGACATCGTACGGTTAGTGTAATGGTAGAAGCAAGCTTAACTGCGAGACAGACACGTCGAGCAGGTACGAAAGTAGGTCATAGTGATCCGGTGGTTCTGAATGGAAGGGCCATCGCTCAACGGATAAAAGGTACTCCGGGGATAACAGGCTGATACCGCCCAAGAGTTCATATCGACGGCGGTGTTTGGCACCTCGATGTCGGCTCATCACATCCTGGGGCTGAAGTCGGTCCCAAGGGTATGGCTGTTCGCCATTTAAAGTGGTACGCGAGCTGGGTTTAGAACGTCGTGAGACAGTTCGGTCCCTATCTGCCGTGGGCGTTTGAGAATTGAGAGGGGCTGCTCCTAGTACGAGAGGACCGGAGTGGACGAACCGCTGGTGTTCGGGTTGTGATGCCAATTGCATTGCCCGGTAGCTACGTTCGGAACTGATAACCGCTGAAAGCATCTAAGCGGGAAGCAGGCCTCGAGATGAGTTCTCACTTTGACTTAGAGTCAACTGAAGGGCCGTTGAAGACTACAACGTTGATAGGCGAGATGTGGAAGTGCTGTGAGGCATTAAGCTAACTCGTACTAATTACCCGTGAGGCTTAACCATACAACGCCAAAGTGGTTTACTAGAATTGTTCCAGACAATTCCTAGCATGACCTCCATCCATGGAGGCCTTAGCTAACAGAAGTTAATAGACTAAAGTAGACAAAGAATTTAATAGCTTTTTCCGGATTTACATTAATGAGGGAGACTTCATTGATGAACAGAATTTCCTGGTGACTATAGCGTTTTGGACCCACCTGACCCCATGCCGAACTCAGAAGTGAAACAAAACAGCGTCGATGATAGTGTGGATTACCCATGTGAAAGTAGAACATCGCCAGGGCCAAATAAGAGAAACCCGTTGCAGCAATGCGACGGGTTTTTTGCTGTTTGGGGTATAGAAATTTGAGATATAAAAAATCTCGCAAGCTAATCAACACATCGCGAGGTGAACTCGCTCCCACCACAGTATCAACACAGTACAACACAGTACAACACGGTTAGGTGGTTCACCCACCGATGGTTTGCAATGAAGTTCTGAAAAAATATTCTAAACCTAAGTAAATGCGCTACGCCACAGTATAAACATGTATCATGATAGGCGGTTTACCCACAAGTATTCATCCTAAACATTTCATAAAGTCACTTTAATCAGTACATTGAAAACTGTAAATATCGGCGATCCTACTACCTTTTGTGTGAGATCTTCGTTATGATTTTGCTTTTGTTTCACAACTAATTACGAAATGTCAGAACTCTATCATTGGTTTGATCTCTTGGGCGTTATGGTTTTTGCGATCTCGGGAACCTTAATTGCGCATAGTAAACACATGGATGGCTTTGGTGTGATTGTCCTTGCGACTGTAACTGGTATCGGGGGGGGAACATTACGAGACTTGATTTTAGATCAACCCGTTTTTTGGCTTCATGATACTAGCTATATTTACGCTATTTTATTTGCTGTCGCTGTGAGTATATGGTGGCTAAATCGGCATCAAAATATTCCAAGAACTGTACTGCAGGTTGCTGATGCTATTGGACTTGCTTTTTTCGCTGTAATGGGAGTACAAAAGGCTTTAAGTATTGGAATGCCTGATACTACAGCTGTGATCATGGGTGTATTGACCGGGTGTTTTGGTGGGGTTATCAGAGACGTATTAGCTCGAGAGATCCCACTTCTTCTAAAAGGAGAGTTATACGCGATCACCTGCATTTTTGGCGGGATAGTCTATACTCAAGCAATTAAATTGGGCATGGCAACAGAATACGTAATGGTATTGTCCATGGCGGCAACCTTGTTATTAAGATTAGCGGCTATGCGATACCACTTGGTGTTACACGTATTTAACTATAAATTTTAAGTAAGCAGGAGACATGGATGTCTTTAGCAAGAGTCTTCACTCGAGCACAAGTTGGTATTACCGCTCCCGAGGTAATTGTTGAGGTGCACCTTAGCAACGGTTTACCTGCCTTTAGTATCGTTGGATTACCCGAAACCTCAGTTAAAGAAGCCAAAGAGCGCGTCCGTAGTGCCCTTGTTAATGCTGGCTTTTTATTTCCAGAACAGCGTATCACAGTAAACTTAGCACCAGCAGATCTACCCAAAGACGGTGGCCGCTTTGACTTTGCAATCGCACTCGGTGTTCTCGTCGCATCAGGACAGTTAGATAGTCAAGCTATTGCTGATAAAGAGTTTTATGGTGAGCTTGCGTTAAATGGTGAGCTGAGGACGGTCACTGCCATTTTGCCATCTGTTATTGCAGCAGCGAAGGAGGGGCGAACTGCTTACCTACCAATTGGTAACGATGCAGTTGCGAGCCTTGCCGCTGATGCCAATCGTGTTGCTATAAGCTGCTTGCGTACAGCATGGTTAGACTTAAGCGGCCAGCAATCACTTAGGTTTAATCGACTCTACCCAGACGATTTAAATTTACAAGCCTCAGGGGGGAGCTTGCTGGATATGGCTGAGGTGAAAGGGCAAGAGGGGGCGAAGCGAGTGCTAGAAATAGCCGCGGCAGGTGGGCATAACGTTTTATTTCTTGGTCCTCCTGGCACTGGAAAATCAATGCTTGCTCAGCGTCTACCCACTATAATGCCACTAATGACGGATAATCAGGCATTAGAAACAGCTTCTATCTATTCCATACTGGGAAAAACAATCAGTCAATCAAACTGGAAAACAAGGCCTTTTAGAGCTCCACATCATACTTGCTCTGCGGTAGCCTTGGTTGGAGGCTCGTCGAACCCTAAGCCTGGGGAGATATCATTGTCAAATAATGGCGTTCTATTTTTGGACGAGTTGCCAGAATTTGATAGGAAGGTACTGGACTCATTACGTGAGCCGATGGAAACGGGCATGGTAACGATTTCGCGTGCAGCTCGACAAGTTGATTACCCTGCAAACTTTCAACTGATTGCAGCATTAAATCCCAGTCCTACAGGTTGTTACACTGACAAGCGAGCGTCTCCGGATCAAGTATTGCGCTATTTGGCTAAGATTTCAGGTCCATTTTTAGACCGAATAGATCTACAGGTAGAATTACCTCGTCTAAAAACAGAAGAGCTACAATCCCAGAGTGATGGAGAGTCTAGCGAGACAATAAGGGCTAGGGTGGAACAGGCCTATAAAACAGCTTTAGCACGTCAGGGAAAATGTAACGATCAACTGAGTGTAAAAGAGCTAAATAATATCTGCTATCTTGCTGATACTGAGCGTTTATTTCTAGCAAAGGCAGCAGAAAAACTAAAGCTATCACCACGTTCATATCATCGAATAATCAAGGTCGCGCGTACCATAGCAGATCTGAGCTCGACACCTAATATTGGCTTATCACATTTAAAGGAAGCGCTTAGTTATCGTGCGCTGGAGAGGTTGTTAGCTCAGTTAACACAGTTCTAGCTAACGGCATTTCAATAGATAGGGAGTGTATAATTGGTAAAGGTTAAGCTGATAACATATAACCCTTGCCGCGAACCGTCACAATGCGTTTTTGCTCTTTTTCATCGCCGAGTTTTTTGCGTAGTCGGCCAACTAAGACATCAACCGTTCTGTCGCTTGGGCTCCAATCAGGTTGCCCAATGTCTTCTGAAATACGCTCTCTGGATGTTGCCCTTCCAGCATTGGAAATAAGACAAATCAATACCTTATGCTCAGCTTCGGTAAGTCGAGACTCAATGCCGTGTTGATTGATTAAGGTACGATTATCAGGGTGTAGTTTAAAATCAGCATATTCGATAAATTCTTCTGATTCATCGTCTTTATTACCAACTAAACGTTTGTATAAGGCACGCATACGCAGTTCAAGCTCAAGCGTATCAACAGGCTTACAAACGTAGTCATCAGCACCTTGCGCAAGACCTGCGATTCTGTCGGCTTGAGAGTCTCGACTGGAGAGCATGATGACACCAAGGTCTGATAAGGTATTAATCTCTTTCGCAAGTTGCAGGCCATCGGTGGCGGGTAAAACAACATCAACAATAGCAAGTGCAAATGGGTTTTGGGTTTGAGATTGAATAAGCTCAAGCGCAGTAGCCCCTGTATTCTCTACAGTGATACTGAACTCGGTATTTTCAAAGTGACTACACAGTCGCTTTGCTAAGAGTTCATCATCTTCAACTAATAAAACCTTTATGCTCATGTTTTCACTGTTAATTGTTGTTTAATTGTCGTTAATATAACACTGAGAGATCGCTGCTTGGAAGTACATGAAACGAATTCTTACAACTCTGTATCTGGCACGTTAACCTGACAACCTAGTTCGATCAAGAGGAAACCGAGCTTTATTATTAAATTATATACAATGATGTGTTTGATTGCTGCTTCCATAAACAAAAAGGCGACACAGAGTGCCGCCTAGTGTTGATTACTTACCGTATAGATGTTCCCACCATTGTGGCTCTTGCTTTAAATGTTTATCGAAATAAGCCAGCATGGTGTTCCACCAATGGAAGCGCTTGTCACGAGCAAAAATTTGATGATCTGCGCCTTTGTATTCGACCAACTCAACATCTTGGCCAAGGATCTTCAATGCGGTATACATATTGTGACTTTCACCTGGCGGCACATTGGTATCCGCGTCGCCGTGAATTAACAATAATGGTGTTGTTACTTTGTCTGCATTAAATACCGGGCTATGTTGTGAGTAAAGGGTTGGATTGTTCCAGGGGAAACTTCCTTTTGAGGCCTCGCCAGAATACAAATAACCCCACCAGCCTTGGCCCCAGTATGAAGTAATATTAGAAATACCAGCATGTGAGATAGAAGCTGAGAACAAATCAGTTTTTGTTGTCAGCAGCATAGTCATGAAGCCGCCGTAAGAAGCACCTAAATTACCTAAACGCTTGTCATCAACGAAAGGGTAGGCTTTCACAAACTCTTTGGTACCCATGATGATATCGTTAGCGGTGTGTTCACCCCAAGCATTGACGTGTTCTGCTGAGAATTTCTGACCAAAACCAGTCGCACCAGTTGGTTGCAAGACATAAACAACATAGCCTTTTGCTGCCCATAAGTTAAATGGATAACGCCCTGTAAAGCCACGAGTTACTGGAGAAGTACCGCCGTAGTAATAAACAATAGCTGGGTATTTTTTAGCTTTGTCTAAATCGTGTGGTAGATACACGCGGCCTTTAATCTCCACGCCTTCAGTATTAGTAAAATTAAACTCTTCTAGGTTGGCAATTTCCGCATTCTGGTATGCGATATTTGTTGAGTCCCAGAGCGTGTCAGCTCGCTTATCTGAGGTTGACATGGTTTTTAACTGTTGTGGAGTTGATGCTGTAGTTCCTGTGAATAAGATCTCTGGATTACGTTCACTAGACACTGAATAATTAGCGACAACATCCAGCCCAGTGTTTAAGCGTTTGAAAGTAGACTTACTTTCGTCAAAGAGGAAAAGCTGTTGACGATCTTGGTCAGTCGCTTTTAGCACCACATCGCCATTACTGAGTACGGTAAAGCTGCCTATGGCTGGGTCAAAGTTTTTACTCAGTGCTTTTACATTGTTGCCTTTGCGAGCTAACCAATAGAGTTGGCCATCATAGTTATTCGCGAGCATACCTTCAGGTAAGTTGCGCCCCGCACCTTCTGCAAAATCAGGACCTGCAGTTACATAAATACCATTTTTAGTGTATTGCGCGCCGCTAAATGTACGATACTGACCAATAACACTTTGCTGATTGTTTGATAGATCGATTTCTATTAGCTCTGTCAACATGTGAGGAGGTTGCGCGTAGTCTTGCTTATTACGCGTTGCTAAAACCGTGTTTGCTTGTGCGTCAAAGTCGGCCAAGTTGTGGCTTTGTGCGCCAACGGTCACAGGATTAAGTAGCCCACTTTTTATATCGAATAAGAAGATTTGCGATTGAGTGCGAGCATATGACCATCTATCTTCTAAACCTTGATAATGTTTAGTCAGTTTGCCTTCTTCTTTGCCGCTGTTGGTCCAAGCAAAAATAAGCGTGTCATTATCAAAAAACTCGATACTATTAGCGCCATTGAGCTTAGTAGCAACTTGAGTACGTTTAAAGGTTTTTACATCAAGGACGTAAGCTTTATTATCTTTTAAATAAGTGAGTTTGCTGCTGTCATCACGCCACGCAAAGCTATTTGCGCTCATGCCATCGAAACTGTAAAGCATGTCACCATCTTCATTGTATAAAGCTGTTTCGGTGATTGCTGCGTTGCCTTTTTCATCATCGTAGTGGCGTACGGTAGAAATGTAATATTCGCCGTTAGGTGCAAGTGAGATAGCACTCACTGTTGGAGCATCAAACAATTGCTTTGCAGACAGCGCTTTGGTTTGTTTTTCTGTTAGCGTGATAACGTCATGTGCTGCTTCGCCTTCAAAGCTAAGATCAACCTTATTCCAGTCATTCACCTGTTCAGCGATAACGAGGATTTGATGATCGCCCTTGACTACATCAAGCTGAACCTCTTTAACACCGGAGACAGGCTCTCCATTTAGAAATACTTTGGCCTTCTCGACGCCCTCAAGCTTGAGTTTACCTGAGACAAAACGTTCAGTAGTGAAATTAAACTTCAGAGCCTGCAGTCCTGGTATCGTTAATTGAGATATTTTATTCAGTGGTTGCCATTTGCTTTCATTATTGAATAGCGTTACCTGTTTGGCGTCTTGTTGTAATGATGGTAGCAAGTTTTCAATAATTGCATCACGATGAGCTGTGTCAGCTGGCTTTATTGTGGATTCGCCTGCGATGGGACCCAAAAATTGTATTTTTGATTCGTCTAATGGGCTTGCTGAAAGTTGTGCTGAGACTGCCGTAAATAGTAGAGTGACGGCTGTACGTAATTTCATTTATTTGCGCCTATTGTAGGTAATTATATGATAAAACTATATCATAGTATTTTGAACCGGTTGTATTGCTGCGATAGACGTCCTAAATTTAATAGTCTGTGTTGATGAGCAACATAACGTATGCAGTTAAGCAAATACTTAGCGTTGAATAAAGAGGAGAATTTACTTGGTTTTATTATTAACCTACATGTTTTTGGCAATAGCTATCTCTTTTATCTGTTCGGTGATGGAAGCGGTGCTACTTAGTATTACGCCAAGCCATATAGGGATCTTAAAGCAAGACAATGATGCATTAGCATCGCGAGTTCAACGCCTTAAAGACAACATTGATCAGCCTTTATCTGCCATTCTAACGTTAAATACCGTTGCGCATACCGCCGGTGCAGCAGGGGTTGGTGCACAAGCTGCTGTGGTATTTTCAGATGCAGCTGTTGGTATTGCGTCTGCAGTGATGACGCTACTGGTTTTGGTACTGTCAGAAATCATTCCAAAGACTTTAGGAGCGACTTATTGGCGCGGATTAACACCTATCGTTTCCAGTGTGTTGGTATGGTTAGTTCGAATATTGAAGCCTTTTGTGTGGATGTCTGATCAGTTAACAAAAGTGATAGGCCGTAAAGAAGATGAGGCTCACTATATTCGTCAAGAAATCGAAGCGATGGCGGAGATTGGCTCTGAAGCAGGCGCATTACATCAAGACGAAACTGAAACCATTCGCAGCTTGTTGCGCTTTCGCCACGCCAAGCTCGAAAGCATTATGACACCAAGAACGGTACTGTTTAAGGTGCATAAAGATATGACAGTACACGAGTATTTGTCTGAGCATGGTTCGGTTGCTTTTTCTCGGGTGTTGGTATTCGATAAAAACACAGATGACATCATCGGCTTTGTGCACAAAAATGACATTATGCTTGCTTATCATAGGCTTGGAGAAGAATATAAAATTGGTAAGCTATCTCGCCCTCTTTATACCGTACCGGAAACGCTAGCTGCGCCAGAGTTATTCAAAGCGTTACTGGCAAAGCGTCTACACATTGCGCTTGTCATTGATGAGTATGGCGATGTACAAGGCATAGTGACATTAGAAGATTTGCTTGAATCATTAATGGGAATGGATATTGTTGATGAGCGAGAGCAAACCACCAATATGCAAGCTGCTGCTAAGCAAAAGTGGCGAGAGCGCGTTGATAATCATGATAATTTGATTGAAGACAGCGACGAAGCTGAAGATGTGTCTGAAACGCAAAGCGACGGAGAGGAAACTGCCTCTCCTGAGGTTAAGGGTTCGAATTAATCATGCGCTGCCAAGAGTGTATCCACCCGACTAGGTCTGTTAGTGGTTTAGGTTTGCTGATTAAAAAACCCTGCATTAATAGGCTATGCTTGTAGCGGTCAAGGTATTGTAGCTCTTCAATCCGCTCTATACCTTCAGCTACTATGTCTAATTGTTGATTTTGTGCGATATCGATTAAGCTGTCGATAAGTACCTGTGAAAAGCGATCGGATTCCACATGGGTTATCAAAGAGCGGTCGATTTTGATCTCAGTAAACGGCAAAGACTTTAACTGCTGAATATTGGTAAATCCAGTACCAAAGTCATCTAACGAAATATCAAACCCCCGGATCCGTAAACGGTTCATTGTTTCCAATTGAATAGACTGATTCATCGGTTGGTTTTCAGTAATTTCTAAAATGATATCACTAGGCTTTAAACGGTTTATTTCTAGAATAAGTGCCAGTTTATCTGGGCAGCTCAGATCATTTAATTGCACTGGTGATAGATTAAAAGCCAGTTTAATTGGGTAATTTAGCTCAGATTTGATTGCTTTAAACTCGTCCGTTGCCTTTTCAAAAAGCTGGAAAGTAATGATGTTGATTAGATCGGTATCTTCGGCCACGCCAATGAAATGATCCGGTAAAATAACCTGCTCGGTATTTTTAGGCACAATACGGGCAAGCACTTCGACACTTTTAATCTTTTTGTCACCACGGTGAACCTTTGGCTGATAGTAAGGCGTAATTTCATTGTGACTAATGGCGTGCAAAAGATCGCTTTCGGTCACCTTTTCAATGCGGCTACGTTTAACAGTGGTATACGTCTCCATTTTTTTGAGCATGCGCTCGACATCAACCAATTGTACGGGCTTAGAAATATTGCCGATAAGATGTGCATTGGACTGTCTAGCAAGGTTGGTTGCTAGATCAATAATCTTTTCGTCCATTTCGGAAATAATAATAATGCCGCCAGAGAACCTTAGCTCTCCCAGTTGGCGAATAAACTCCATACCATCCATTTCGGGCATATTGAGATCTGTAAAAATGGCGTCAAATTGATGAGGAGTCTGCCGTATTTTTTCTACAGCATTCACCGCACTTGAGCAGGTTGTGACATGCTCAATGCCAAGTTCAGTCATAATAGCTTGCATTACGACGAGGATCGCGGGTGAATCATCTACTACCATTATCCGATGTTTTGCTAATGACATTAACAATTCCTTCGTATACCTTACCTCCTTAAAGTCTAGTACAAATAATTTAAAGTGCTCAAATCTCAAAACGCTTTAAAAGGTGATTTTTACTCAATTTGATGCACAATAATGACACTTTACCTGCATTTTTCTAATTCAGATTTCGGCAGCACTTTATGAAGCGGACGCTTTTAGCGATAATGCCCCAAATGACCTTTGGATCTGAATATGAATAGAGTCGAGTTTTCACTAGCGGACAAAGCGGTATCTATCTTTTTTAACCAACAACAAGTAGTACAGCTTTTTGTCGAGCAACAAGCGATTACCTTTGAAGAGCAACATAATGGCATTTTCGCGACCATTGATGGACAAGCACTGGCGGTAAATACAGAGCAGTTACCTCAGGGGTTACTTGGTATTGCAGTCAATGGAGCTGAACTTCAGTGGCTTGAAGTGAGCACTGAAACACCTAAAGAAAAACGCAGCTTATTTGGTTTGGCAGCATTGGGCTTAAAGTTATTTAAAAGTGTAAAGGTGGTTAAAGCTGCGTTGGCTGGCGCATCCGTGGCTGGATACGCATGGCTATTTTCTTGGCAGTTTGCGCTTATGCTTGTGGCTTGCTTAGTCGTTCATGAATATGGCCACGTCCGCGCTATGCGCTATTTTGGGATTAAAACAAAAGGTATCTATTTGATCCCTTTCGTTGGTGGTCTGGCTGTAAGTGACGATAAGATCACGACCCGCTGGCAAGATGTGGTTATTTCGTTGATGGGACCGGCATTTGGTTTAATAACCTCAGTCCTTGGAGTGGTGTTGTATTACGCGACAGAGATGGAAATCTTTGCTGGTGTTGCTGTATTAAGTGCGCTGTTGAACTTATTCAATTTACTACCCATTTTGCCGTTAGATGGTGGGCATGTTCTAAAAAGTATAAGCTTTTCAATGCGCTCTTGGGTGGGGTTATTAGCGTGTATGGCAGGAGTATTATTCGGCCTCTGGATAAGTTACACCTTTGGCTTAATCCTACTGGTGATATTCATATTGATTGGTAGTTTTGAAATCCTGATTGAGTGGCGTGGCCGTAATTACAGTCACTTATTACCCCTTGACCGATATGGGCAAGTGGTCAGCGCCATTATGTATATAGTTGTTATTACAGGTCATGTTGCGGTAATGATGCATTTTGCTGATTCAGAGAATCCAATCCTAAGCTTACCAATGAAAATTTTATCAAGTTAATCTGTGTAAGAAGGTGCGTTACGCACCTTCTTACAGAGGCAGCAACAATAAAGTTGCGATAATTACACCCGTTACCAGCAATTGTACTAGGCAAAATCCCATAATATCTTTGGCTTTAAGGCCTGCAATTGCAAGTACCGGGAGTGCCCAAAATGGCTGGATCAGGTTAGTCCAAGCATCACCCCAAGCAACGGCCATCGCGACTCTGGCTATGTCTGCATTAAGTGCTTCTGCTGCGGGAATGATAATTGGTGCTTGTACCGCCCACTGACCGCCACCTGAAGGCACAAATATATTTACAAGGCCTGCGCTTAAAAAGCTCCACAGTGGTAATGTCCATTGACTGCTAATAGAAACAAATCCTTGAGATATTTGTTGCGCAAGTCCTGTTTCTACCATCATAGCCATGATCCCAGCATAAAAAGGAAACTGGATCACGATACCGGCACCACCTTGAATTGCTTGTTGTAGACCATTGAGAATATTCGCAGGGGTTTTGTGTAGCAGCATGGCTAAGAACAAAAACAGGGCTATGACGATATTCAATGTCAATGTGCCTGCATTAAATATAAAGTAAAAGCCTAGATAGCTAAGACCGATTGCTCCTCCTAACATACCAAGCCATGAGGCATTTTCTAATTTTGCAGCCGGAGTATTGTGGGTACTGATATCATTACTTTGTTCAATGAGCTTTTCTTTATCAACAATAACTGCGTCATCATCTTTGGGAAGCATCAGTTTATTTATAAGTGGTAAAACGATAAAAATACTGAGTACGATGAGCAGGTTAAAAGGTGCAAAGATTGTCTCTGAAGTGGTAACAATACCGATGCTCTTTTCACTAAAGTGGCCCAGGGTTGCGATAGTTAGAGGGACTGAGCCTGATAGACCAGCGTGCCAAACAACAAAACCAGAGTAAGCACTGGCCACTAACAGGCGATAATCGACTTTCACTTTTCGAGCGATGGCCTTTGCAAACAAAGCTCCGACAACTAAGCCAAACCCCCAATTTAGCCAGCTGGCGCTCATCGCAACAAAGGTAGTGAGTATAATTGCTTGAGAGTGAGTCTTAGCTAGGCCAGCTATACGGTCTAGTGCTTTCGCTATTGGAGGGGTCACGGCAAGCATGTGACCACATAATAAAACTAACAACATTTGCATCGCAAAAGTAAGCAGCTTCCAAAAACCACTACCCCATGCCTCAAGCACCATGACAGGCGTTGCTGGAGTAAATAGTGCAGCGAGTATCATCACCAAAAAAGTGAGTAAAAGTACAATCACAAATGGATCGGGTAGATACTTGTCGACTAATTTTGTTAGCGGGGTGGTAAACTTGCTAAGCATAAGACATCCTGTTTTCATTATTATTTTATGTAAATCAAAGTGATTGAATTACGCATCATAATATAGCTAAACTTTAAGCTAAAAGTTAGTGGTTTAGGCTAACTTATAGTGAACAGAAAATATTGAGTTTCATTGTTTCCTTTTAAAATCAAAGTGTTAGGGTTGGCATGAAATCTGATATATTAAAAAGAAAGACTTTAAGTAACTAAGAGAGGTAACTATGTCTGGACAAGGTTCTGGTGGTAATGTAATTGCAGCGATTTGTAACGTCTTTTTCCCTGGCCTTGGTCAGTTGGTTCAAGGTCGTATATTGGCGGCTTTAATCTTCGCAATTGTTGTTGTAGGTGGGTATGCGCTGTGGTTTTTATTGGTTCCACCCGTGATTGCCGCCGTTTTCCATTTGTGGGCTATTATTGATGCTGCTAAGTATACGCCGCCTAGGTATTAACGGTTATACCAAAAAGTATAACCACCCAGTCAGGCTGACCATACTCAGCACAGTAGACAGCACAACGGTAGCCGCAAGCGTTGCTTGTTGGCTGTCGAGCTGTCTAGCAACAAGATAGGCATTAATGCCTAAAGGAGAGGCACTCATTAGAGTCACTACCTGAACTTGTTGAGTTGATAATCCTAAATAAGTGGCAAAGAGATAAACCAATCCCGGTAGTAGCATCAGTTTTACTGCACTTAGCCATATTGCACCGTGTAACTTTCCTCGTACACCATACTGCACCAAGCTTGCACCCAAAATAAATAGCGCCCCAGGAATAGCAGGTTTTGCCAACCAACTAAAGCTTTCAAGTATTAAACTTGGTAGTTTTAACCCAGCAACGTTCAATATCAAACCACTTGAAATACTTATCACTATTGGATTTAACAGCAGGGGTTTCACAATATCTACCTTATTTTTGTGTCTTGCTGCCAGTAAAAAAGTCATAAAAAACAGCATCGCACTGTGGAATGTAATAATCATAAATACCATGGCAGCGGCTTGCTCACCGAGTGCCATTAAGATTATCGGTAATCCGACTAACACGGTATTAGAGTAGGTGCCACTTAATGCCAATGCTGCACTGTCTGCTTTTGAACGATATTGCGCTTTAAAGAGAAATAGGTATAAGCCTACATAAGTCAGAGCGACTGGGAGATAAAAGGATAATAACAAGGGACCCGTTGTAAGGCTTTCCAGATCTGCTTGCACCATACTGCTAAATAACAGCACAGGAATACACAAATTAAAGATAAAAGTACGCAAGCCATCAAGCTGATTGATGGCGATAAAGCCTATCTTTGCACTCAAAAACCCAGAAATAACGATAAAGATGAGAGGAAATAAGATCTCAACAGGCGACATGCATTGACCAACAATCGAGTGGTTAAAAGGTAATTCTATCAATGAATGCTTAGCGGACGCCACTTAGGTATAATAAAAGAAGGTGATTTAGTTAAGAAGTAAAGATGGAATACCAGTTTATTCGTGACCCACTTTCTGGGTTTCGTGCTCGCTTAAATGACGAGCATGCGTTGATAGGTCGGTGGCTAAGCGAGGAGCTTGCACATGAGCGCATTGTCAGTCTGCTGACACAGCTTGAAAACCTGCCAAATCAAAAAGAAGAGCTTGTATTGGCCGGAAAAGAGATCCGCGCCACGTTCACGCCGCAAGAAGCATTATTTGAAAGCCACGCATTATTTCATGAAAGTGATGACATAGCGCAGTATCAAGAAGACGCGCTGGCTTTAGATGAGTCGGGTATGATGGCGGTGTGTGGCTATGAAGACTTTTTACCCATGCTGATAGAGTGGGCTGAATTTACCAAAGCTAAATAAGTTCTGTGGGGTCTGTTGATCTTGCATGCTTGAGTTCAACAGCCCCTGAAGTGTAGAGGTAGCTTATTTGGGTGTACCATAGAGTTGCTCTGCTCTATTAAATAACACCCACGAAGTGAGTATATACTTATCGTTAGAAACCGGAATATTACCTCTATGTGTATGTGTAAAATATCCTGGTGCTATCACCATAGAGCCTTTTACTGGGGCAATTTTACGCTTTTGATAATAAAACTCGGTCTCGCCACCTTTCTCGACATCGTTAAGGTAGAACATAAATAACAGCACTCGGTGTAAGGCTTCATTATGGTCATGTTGAGGGTAGACTTCGCTGTGCCAGTAGGGGTAGCCGCCTTTATTTATTTGATAGCGTTGAGCTTGGATAGCACCCAAACGAAACAGCTGTTGAGCAAGGACCGGGAGTTGTGGCTTGCCGACTTCTTCAAAGTTATCCACAGTGAGGTCGACAGGCTCACCTGTTTTGGGGTGATACACTTTAAGTCCAAATGCACCGATGATCATAAAGAAATGTTCTTCAAGGTATTCAAATAAGTGCTTTGCCGTAACCTGTTGAATGTGTTGCAACTGTTTGGCATAGTCAGGATAGGAATTTAAATAAAGGTCGTGACTGACTTTTTTACTCAAGTCGACACCACCAGACGTAGTCCCCTGTTTTAAATGTGGGCTTTGATCGAAGGTCTTTACGAATTCATCGCAAAAGTCTGAACTGAGTGCGTTATCGTAAACGCGAATAAAATCACTCATGTTTTTCCCTAGTTTTTATTGGAGTTATTATGCTGTCTGAAAAGCTTATGCCGCGTTTTTGTGAAACAGACGTGCTTGGACATATCAACAATACCGTACTCCCTGTGTGGTTTGAAGCCGCGCGCACACCTATTTTCAAAATATTTACACCAGATTTAAATCCAAAAGAGTGGAAATTGATTGTTGCTAAAGTCGAAGTTACTTTTAAAGGGGAGCTATTTTATGGTCAGGAAGTCGAAATAAAAACGGCTGTTGAACATATCGGCAACAGCTCATTTGTGATTTTGCAGCAGGCTTGGCAGCATGGAGAATGCTGTGCTGAAGGTAAAACCATTATGGTGCGATATGACTTTGCGGTTAAGCAATCCCAACCGCTGAGTCAGCAAGAGCGCGATGCGCTAGGTACTTTTATGGTTGCTGCGGCTTAAACTGATGGCCAATTGCCGCTGAAATACAAGGCTTTACTGTATAGGTGTAGCCGTATTCCGCGGCGTTATCCGGCATGATCTCTAAGATCTCATAATCGTTTAATTCAACAATATTACTGCCTTCGCTATGTTCACAGCGTGAGTTTCCGTCAGACTCAAAGCGAAAGATAAAGTAAGCCAGTATTTGATTAAGCACATCGTTATAGTTTTTACCTTGCTCGTGCAAATCCGGGTTGGGATCGTTATTAATAGATACCGTTAACGACTCCGGCTCATCTTCCGTGGGCTGTGCTTCATCTTGTTGTGGAGTATCGCTACTCATGTTGGCCTGTTGTGGTTGAGTTTCCGATGCTCCTTCGTTTTCTTCTGTGGAGTCAGAGGTGCGTGATTCTTTCGCGTTGGCTTGGAAAGAAATTCCGTCCTCATCTATTTTGAAATCAGAAGAAAACTCAGTAAATGCGGTTGAAGCACCTGATTTAGCGATGCCAAGCACCAAAAAAGCTAATAAAACAAAACACATGATCAGCCTGATGATTGCTGTTGTTGCCGGGTAGCGATAGTGATTCTGGTGCCAAAAAGGCTTTATACGCAATGGCTTAAGTAGGAAAAGCACAACGACATAGCAGGTCATAAAGAGCTGCGCGAGAATTAACAAGAAGGTACTGGTAATAAAGAACCAAGTAGGTAACGACAGCAACACACTCAAATTATGTGTGTAAGGGAAATTATCTGTGCTGACGCCAGTTAAATCATTAATACGACCATCAGCTTGAACCAACACAAAGTTCGCGATAAAGGCGTAAAATAACAGTATTAGTGCTTTGCCAGGCACACTTTCCCAAAAGGTCATGATCCTCGGCCAGAATTCATAACATAGCGCCGTTACTGTGGTTATTAAGATCAAAAAGCCGATGAAATTATTATCTTCAGTTTCACTCAAGCTGAACATAAAAATGATAAAACTGATTAAATAATAACGTTGAGCCAGCGTTAGACTTTGCCAAAATTGGCCGATGGAAAAGCGCAGTCTTGCTAGGTACGCGGTTAAGTTTTTTGGTGCGAGAAGTTGATGCATAATAAATGAATTTGTAATTATTATGCACCAATAATAGAGACTTTTAGAAATTAAGACAATAAAGGCTTAAGGTACTTACCTGTATGCGAAGCCGCAAAGTTAGCCACCGTTTCAGGTGTACCTGAGACGAGTATTTGACCTCCTCCAGCTC
This sequence comes from Pseudoalteromonas piscicida, assembly GCF_000238315.3. Lineage (NCBI taxonomy): Bacteria > Pseudomonadati > Pseudomonadota > Gammaproteobacteria > Alteromonadales > Pseudoalteromonadaceae > Pseudoalteromonas > Pseudoalteromonas piscicida. Next base: position 2,848,578 of record NZ_CP011924.1, on the reverse strand, counting down.
CCCCCTCTGGACCTAAGTCCACGATCCAATCCGCGGTTTTGATAACATCCAGGTTATGCTCGATAACTAATACCGTATTACCATGATCGCGCAGACGATGCAGTACGGCGAGTAGCTGTTGAATATCATGGAAGTGCAGACCTGTGGTCGGCTCATCCAGAATGTAGAGCGTTTTGCCAGTATCTCGTTTTGATAGTTCACGAGCGAGCTTAACACGCTGCGCTTCACCACCGGATAACGTCGTGGCTGCTTGCCCTAGGCGTATGTATGAAAGGCCAACGTCCATTAAAGTTTGTAGTTTGCGATTGATTGCGGGAATTTTATCAAAAAATTCTCTAGCGTCCTCAACGGTCATTTCCAACACTTCGTGGATATTTTTACCTTTGTACAGCACTTCTAGTGTTTCACGGTTATAGCGCTTACCGGTACAGACATCACAAGGAACGTAGACATCCGGCAGGAAGTGCATTTCTACCTTGATAACGCCATCGCCTTGACAGGCTTCACAGCGACCGCCTTTAACATTAAAACTAAAGCGGCCAACCTTATAACCGCGTGAACGCGATTCTTGCGTCCCCGCAAATAGTTCACGGATAGCAGTAAAGATCCCTGTATAAGTTGCTGGGTTTGAACGTGGTGTGCGACCGATAGGACTTTGATCAATATCGATAACTTTATCGAAGTGATCTAGCCCATGAACTGATTCATATGGTGCAGCTTCTTGCGTTGTTGCACCGTTTAATTCCTGGTGGGCAAGTTTGAATAGCGTGTCATTAATGAGGGTAGATTTACCCGAACCAGATACCCCAGTTACGCAGGTCATGAGCCCAACAGGCACTTTTAAGTCGACACTTTTTAGGTTGTTGCCCGTTGCGCCTTTAAGCTCAAGCCATTTGTCATCACATTGATGGCGTTGCGCTGGAACTTCAATACATTTCTCGCCACTGAGATATTGACCCGTTAATGAGTCTTTACTTTGCATTATCTCATCGCGAGTTCCCTCAGCGACGACATAGCCGCCGTGTACACCGGCGCCTGGACCGATATCGATGATGTGATCGGCTGCGCGAATAGCATCTTCGTCGTGCTCTACCACAATCACGGTGTTGCCAAGATCTCTTAGGTGCGTGAGTGTTTTAAGTAAACGATCGTTATCGCGCTGATGTAGACCAATTGAAGGCTCATCTAGTACGTACATTACCCCCACGAGACCAGCGCCAATTTGGCTTGCAAGACGGATCCGCTGAGCTTCACCGCCAGATAAAGTATCAGCACTACGCTCCAAAGAGAGGTAATTTAGGCCTACATTGATCAAGAAAGATAAACGGTCGCGGATCTCTTTGAGTATTTTGTCCGCAATTTGTGCTTTTTGGCCTGTGAGTGCTAAGTCGATAAAAAATTGACTGGCTTCGCCGATACTCATCGTTGTTACAGTTGGCAGGTTGGTTGAGCCGATAAACACATGGCGAGCTTCTTCGCGCAGGCGTGAGCCATGGCAACTTGGACACGCTTGGCTGGTTTGATATTTGGCGAGCTCTTCTCTTACTGAACTGGACTCCGTTTCCCGATAACGGCGATTCATATTGTTTAACACGCCTTCAAACTCGTGATTGCGGGTGATAAGATCGCCTCTGTCATTACGATACTTAAACGCGATTTTAGTTTTGCCTGAGCCTTCTAATACCACTTTTTGAAATTTACTCGGCAGATCCTGAAATGGCGTTTCTAAGTCAAATCCATATTGCTCGGCAACTGAGCTTAGCATCTGAAAATAGTAAAAACTGCGTTTATCCCACCCTTTGATTGCACCGCCAGATAAGCTTAGTTCTGGGTTTTGCACTACACGTTTGGGATCAAAATACTGCTTTACCCCCAAGCCATCACAGCTTTGGCAGGCACCTGCTGGGTTATTGAAAGAAAACAATCTTGGTTCAAGTTCGCTCATGGCATAGCCACAAGTTGGACAGGCAAAATTGGCCGAGAAGATCAGTTCGTCTGCTTCACTATCATCCATATAGGCGATTTGCGCAATGCCATCAGCCAAATCAAGCGCGGTTTCAAAAGATTCGGCTAACCGTTGCTCAAGCCCTGCTTTGACTTTGAAACGGTCCACCACAACTTCTATGGTATGTTTTTTCTGTAACTCTAGTGTCGGTGGATCTGAGAGATCGCATACCTCGCCATCAATACGTGCACGAATAAAACCTTGGCTCGCAAGCTCTTCTAACAGTTTTACGTGCTCACCTTTACGGTTTTTCACCACCGGTGCAAGTAGCATGAGTTTGCTACCCTCAGGTAGTGCCAATACAGTATCAACCATTTGACTGATAGTTTGTGCGGCTAACGGTAAATCATGGGTAGGGCATCTCGGTTCACCCACTCGGGCAAAGAGTAATCTTAAATAGTCGTATATTTCGGTAATGGTGCCCACGGTTGAACGTGGATTGTGAGAAGTCGACTTCTGCTCAATGGAAATCGCGGGAGACAAGCCCTCAATGTGATCCACATCTGGTTTTTCCATCAGCGATAAAAATTGCCTCGCGTACGCAGATAAAGACTCAACATAACGACGCTGGCCTTCTGCGTATAAGGTGTCAAATGCTAAAGACGACTTCCCTGAACCAGAAAGACCCGTGATCACTATCAATTTGTCTCTTGGAATGGTGAGTGAAATGTCTTTTAAATTGTGGGTGCGGGCACCCCTAACTTCTATTTTATCCATACGACCCTTGTGTTTTTTCGTGCGCTGTACTGAGTACGCGATACTAATCCACTAAATTGAAATCTGGATCAGTCAAAGCATGATGTGAAGTGAACAGATTACCGCATCCCGAATACAAAATTAAGTTATCTCTGCTAAACGAACTAAACTTATTAAACCGATCAACTTGGGATATTGATTTTGTATCGACTTTTATTGCTTTTGGCGCTGCTTTGCCAAAATGTCTTCGCCTGTGAGCTGGTAGTGCGGTTTGAGAATTATGCGGCGCAGTCTAAGTTAAATGACGACCTTGTTTGGCACGGTATGGACGTTGATTTCGCTAAAGCCTTGTTAGATGAAGCGGGGTGTAGCTATCGTTTCGTAAGTATTCCTTGGGGTCGGGCGCTGAAGCTTTTAGAGGAAGGTGATATCGATCTTATTTTGAGCGTTACAAAAACACCAGTACGTGAACAGTTTGCGTATTTTATTGGTCCCCAACGCATGGAAACCATTGTTTTTGCAATGAACTCAGGCGAACCTCACCAGCTTGACTCACTTGAGTCGTTATTCCATCTGTCAAAGCCAATCGCTATTCAGCGTAATGCTTATTACGGTGAGGCATTTACAGCTCGCCTTGCGCGTCGTACCGACAGTGAAACGCAATTTATTTATGTACCCGACAATCAGGTAAAATTGAATTTGCTCAAAAAAGGACGGATCGCAGGGTTTTTAGAAGAAAAATTCAACATCCTGTATCAAAGTAAAAATAACCCTGATTTTGAAAAGTTTGCAATTAGCCCGTTGGTTATTAACGAAAACCCAGTATATTTTGCCTTTAGCAAGGCACGCACCTCGAGCGAGCGTTTGCAGCGTTTAAGTCAAGCATTTGAACGGGTTAAACGTAGCGGAAAATTAGATCAGATCACGGCCAAGTACGGCGTCAACTAGCGCTTTTTTCTTTCGAAGTAAATCGCTCAAATTTATGATGGTAACAATCGCATTGCAAAGATCCGTTCGCGCTAGTGTAAGTTAAGAAAAGAGTTTGTTAAACTTGCGCGTGATTTTCGATAGTGATGAATACCGCCTTATGTCTAATGACTCTTTAAATCCAACTGAAAAGCGCGCCGCGATTTCTCTTGCTGGCGTTTTCGCTTTCCGCATGCTTGGTTTGTTCATGCTGATGCCAGTGTTAGCTGTTTACGGCCAGTCTTTACAGGATGTCTCGCCACTGTGGATTGGTTTGGCTATTGGTGCTTATGGTTTGACTCAAGCTGTACTGCAGATACCTATGGGTTGGTTGTCTGATAAGTTTGGCCGTAAGCCAATCATCATTGGTGGGTTGTTGGTATTTGCATTAGGATCTGTTATCGCAGCATTAGCGGATTCAATCTATTGGGTGACATTTGGTAGAGCCCTACAGGGCATGGGCGCGATTGCAAGTGCTTTACTTGCGCTTGCTGCGGATTTGAGCCGTGACGAGCAGCGTTCCAAGGTAATGGCGGTCATTGGCATGTGCATTGGTATGAGCTTTGCTGTAGCCATGTTATTAGGACCAATGATTGCGGCGTCTTTTGGTATCGCAGGGATCTTCTGGCTGACGGCGGTATTGGCAATTGTAGGTATCGCTATCATTACCTTTATGGTGCCAAATGCGGTAAATAAAGCCCCAAAAGGTGACACAATTGCAAGTTTTGCAGATATTCGTCGCTTGGTGCAAAACCCACAGTTACTGAGGCTTGATCTTGGGGTGTTGCTATTGCATTTGACGCTGACTACAATTTTTGTAGCCTTGCCAGGTCAGTTGATCCGTGATGGTCTTGCTGCTGACAGGCACTGGCAACTCTATATTCCGGTATTTTTACTCGCCTTTATTTTGATGGCACCGATGATGATAGTGGCGATCCGCAAACAAAAAGAAAAGCAGACATTCTTGCTGTCTATTGCAATGCTAGTGGTAAGCTCAATTACTTTGTATTGCTTTGTAGATTCGCTCTGGGTGATCGCAGGTGCAATGCTGGTCTATTTTATTGCCTTTAATTTTCTCGAAGCAACTATGCCTGCGTTGGTTTCTCGCATAGCTCCAGCAAACCAAAAGGGATCGGCGATGGGAGTGTTTTCATCTGGCCAGTTTCTTGGTGCATTTATAGGCGGTGCTTTGGGTGGTATTTTGGCACAAAATTTTGCGGTCGATACGATATTTGCCGCAACGGCCATTATTGGGGTAATATGGTTTGTTATCGCATGGGGTATGCAAGTACCACCTAAGAGCAAAGCGATCAGCTTAGTTTCTGCTGTAGAAAATGAGCAACAAGCGACGGAATTGGCAGATCAATTGGTTTCATTACCTGGGGTACTTGAGGCCACGGTAGTAAGAGATGAGAATCGTAGCTACCTAAAAGTAGATGATAAAATTTTTGATTTGAAGCAAGCCAAGCAAGTGTTGGGCTTGTCATAGTGTGAGGAGACAATGCCATGGCACGTGGTGTTAATAAAGTAATTTTGGTAGGTAATCTGGGCCAAGATCCTGAAGTTCGCTATATGCCAAACGGTAACGGCGTGGCTAACATCAGCATTGCAACTACGGATAGCTGGAAAGATAAAAACACCGGTCAATTGCAAGAGCGTACAGAATGGCACCGTGTGGTGTTGTTTGGCAAACTTGCGGAAGTTGCGGGTGAGTATTTAAGAAAAGGCTCGCAGGTGTACATTGAAGGTCGTCTACAAACTCGTAAGTGGACAGATCAAAGCGGTCAAGAAAAGTACACAACAGAAATCGTTGTGGACATGGGTGGCCAAATGCAAATGCTAGGTGGTCGTGGCGAGCAGCAGGGTCAAGGTGGTGGCCAGTACCAAGGTGGTCAACAGCAGCAAAATAATTATGGCCAACAAAGCTATAATCAAGCGCCTCAGCAGCAATATTCGCAGCCACAGCAAAGCCAGTCAAACCAACAGCAAGGTGGATTCGCACCACAGCAATCGCAACAGAATTCTCAGCAGTCTTCTGGATTTGGTGGCCAGTCTCAAGGCGGCTTTGCACCACAACAGAACCAAAACAATGGTCAATCAGGCGGCAGCTCAAACCCTATGGAGCCACCAATTGACTTTGATGATGATATTCCGTTCTAAATGGTGGTATAGCATCTACGAAAACCCTAGCATCATGCTGGGGTTTTTGTTTTTTACCGGTATAAATATCTCTAAGAAAATGGTGACAAGTAAGCTTAGATAAAGCTTACCATCTTGTACGATTAATAAACTTAACGCATTTCTAGTTTTGGCTCAGTTGCTTATCCTTTCTGCACAATTAAAAGCCGCATCTCGCTTGAGTTTTGCACTATTTTGAACAACACTTCAGTTATCTTTCCACCCAATCAAAACATTATGCCAGTTCAGCTGTTAGATGGATTTAGTCGTCAGTATCAAAAAAAGCTAGTCGCGGTAAGTTTGGCGGTGTTGTTGTGTCTAAATTTCCTTCTTAATCATTTACTGCACCTTCAGGTCCACACGCAAGGCGAAGAAGCGGCTGCTGAAATTTCTCAGTTATCACCGGAAGCTTTAGCTGCGGGAGTAAGTGAAATAGCTACGAAGTATGGTTTTTCGTTGTTACCTGTGGCGAATGCAGAAGAACATCAATTTGTTGTCAATGACCAAGCGGTTACCTTGTACCATGAATCCATATGGATAAGTCATGGATATATATTGATATTTTTCAATTTGTTGTCGATTGGGCTCGTATTATTCGTACATCGGTGGTGGTTTTTATACGGTATGACTGAGTCTACCTCAAATGCGCAAAAGCCTGTGGCTTTGCCAGCCCCTGCTTCTGAAGGGCAGTATGCATTATTTGCGTTAATCCATTGGCAGTGCAGTACACCTAAAGAAGTTGATCTGCAGTTACATTTTCAGCTTGCGCTAGTTAAAGGCGTTGGAGAGTTTGGGACGGTGGCAGTTAAATATCTAACTTCAGGGGCATTGGCCGTGACAGTAAAGCAGATAGGGGCGACTAAAGGTATGGATTTGGCAAAGCAAATGCACGAAATCGTTTATCGAGTACTGCTAGAGTTTCGGGGGGATTTATCTCGCAGCAAAGTGAAGCTTGGCGCGTGTTTTTATCAGGAAAATAAACAACAGACACAGGTTTATCAAAGCGCAAAATCAGCGCTCTCAATTGCGCAAAATCAAGTGTGGCAACATACTCATCTAGTTCATCTTACAGAGTTATTGGCAAAACGCCTTAACGAAGACGGTGAAGCTTTGCTGAGTTATCTGAAAGCCGGACAGTTTTCCTTATTCTTCCAGCCGTTATTCGACTTTTTAGCCGAAGACGTCATTGTAAGCGAAGCGCTACTGAGAGTGACTCACAAAGAAATGGGGCGCATTTCGGCCAAGCAGGTGATGCAACACCTTTATACTCCAGAGCAATTTCAGTTTCTGGATAGAGCGATAGTTAAGCAGGTGTTGTCTGTTTATGAGCAGGAAAGGAGTTTTGGTAAGGTAAGTATTAACTTACATATTTCGAGTTGGGTGGATAGTCAGTTTATTGAGTGGCTAGAGGGGCAGCTCATTGCGTCTCATAGTGGTGCGGCAATTGGGTTTGAACTTAGCATAGAAGAGGTCTATCAACATGGAGAGCGTTTGCTAGCAGTTTTTGATAGGTTGAACCGACTTGGATGCGATATTTATTTGGATAATGTTACGCAGGCTCTGACGCTAGGGCGCTCACCGCTTGCCGAGTTGGTAAAAGCTGTCAAGCTTAGCTATGAGCTAGTACATGGCATTGAAAAGTCTGCATATCGTAAACGCACAGTAAAGCAAATAGTCGCTCAAGCGAGAAGCTTGGGTATTCCCGTGTATGCCGTGGGGGTTGAAACCGTTGCTGAACTGAGTTGCATCAAAGGGCTTGGAGTGAAAGGGGCCCAAGGGCATTATTTCTCCGCACCATTACAACAGCTCGCTGATATTCACTAAAACGCTAACCGCATGAGCTGGTTAGGTCGACTTTTTATTTGCCAGATATCTCAAACCATCTAATCCTTGTAAACCGCCGGTATGGATTGCGGTGATCACACTGCCTTTTTTGAAGTATCCTTGCTTAGCCAAAGTGAAAATAGCGTAAAACAGTTTACCCGTGTAAATAGGCTCAAGAGGTAAACGATATTTCACCTTCATTTGATGACAAAAACTCAGCAATTCAGGTGTAGTCTTGGCGTAACCTCCGTGGTGAAAATCATGGAGTAGCTGCCATGGCGCGCGGCGCTGAACTGTGATTAATTCATGTATTTCCTGTGCTAGATATTCAGCACCTTTTAGTACCGTAACACCTAAAACCTGCGTGTGGTTAGGTAATCCCGAGATTAGTCCTGCCACTGTGCCACCACTGCCCACAGCCGTCATGACATAATCACTTTGCGGCAAGGAATGCGCTAACTCTTCAACGCCTTGGAGTGCAAGTGCATTAGTGCCGCCTTCAGGTATGAGATAAGCATTATTAAACTTGGCTTGCAGAGTTTGAATGTATTCAGGTTGATTTCTTTGTCGATATTCGATTCGACTCACTGGATGAAGTGTTAGCCCGCAAGCGTTTGCCATTTTTAGCGTTGGGTTGTGCCGGTCAATCTCTGGGCCTCTAACAATTAAGTGACCTTTGATTGCGAAAAGTTTGCATGCCATGCTGGTAGCATATAAGTGATTGGAAAATGCCCCGCCAAAAGTGACTAACTCTTCAAGGCCAACTTGCTTGAGGTGGAGTATATTGTATTTTAGCTTACGCCATTTGTTTCCTTGGATCACAGGATGGAGCAAATCATCACGCTTAACCTGCAACGTTAAACCGTATTTATCTAATGTCGGGTGGTGAATTGTTTGGATTGGCGACTCGGTGATATTGGTGATGGTTTGCATGATGAAATCAGTCTGATATTTTGCACACTATAATAAATAACCTAAGCGTTTCACTCCAGAGGTTATCATACATCCTTGATTACCTATCTGCTATTTTGGACTCGAATGAGTAACACATCGAGATGTTAGAGAAAAATAGACAAAATCTCAGCTAAAAACTGGCAAGACGCTGGTTAATAGTTGTAAACTCAGATATTAATTGTGCAAAGCTTGTGTTTTACTTTGTAAGTACATAGCATAGAGCCCTAACTATAAGAAATAACAAGACCAAACAATTGCCGCTGTTGGGAATGGAACATATGCGAATTGCTCCTTTAACTTTTATTGTCTCGGCCTCGATCCTGGCCATGGGTACTGTTGCTCAAAGCGCTATGGCGCAAGATACTGCGACGGTCACTGCCATCGAGTCTGAATTGTCTAATAAGCAAAGCGAATTAGACAGATACTCGGTCGTTTTAGAAAAACACCTCGCTGAGGAAACGCGTCTGCAGTCTCAACTTGAGTTATTGAGAAAACGTTCAGGTGAGTTAGACAAAGAAAAAAATCAGGCCTTAGATGCAATGAATGAGTTGTATCGTCGGCTAATTGATGATCCTTCCATTGATATTTCTTCTGCGCAAACGCGTTATCAGCAAGCAGTGGCAGATCACAAGCAGAATAAAGAAGACATTGCGATGCAGATTGCGGCGATTGCATCACAGCGTAAAGATATTGAGCAGGTCCGTGTAACTAAGCACACCTTAGTAAATACGCTTGAAAACTTAAAAGATCAGCTTGGCACCGCGCGAGTAGAGCGACTACGTAATGAGTTTACTCGTGAAGGTACGCTAGAGGTAGACCACACGATTAACTGTAAGCGCACAGAAACCTTGGCGGCTTGTGAACAGCGTGGTCAGCAAATGGGGCTTCAAAAAGCAACTAAGCGCTTTATTGATCAGATTTTTGCAAACCTAACCGAGAGCCGTGTTGTCGAGCCAAAACGCAATATGGCTGGCGCGCAGGTTCAAGTGGTAAGCAGCCATGTTGTAAATAGTGGATTTAGTGGACAAGGCAACTACAACGTTAATCTCAGCGTAACGATGCGTGGTGATGTAAATAGCAGCCGCTTATGTAACCTGTTGAGCTTAGACAATCGTTATTGTGCTGAGTATGGCACTCCACTTGCCGTAAATTACCAGTCGAACTACTCGACCGTCTACAGTGATAATCAACTGACTTTTTCGGACGAGCAAAGTGATCCGGTTGAAGTTGCGACTATTACAAAGCAGCCAGTCGTGGAGACCCCTCTTGTAAAAAAGTCACAAACGGCTGATAAAACAGTCGAGTTAACTTTAAGATCAAATGTTTACGACGACGAAGTATTTATTAATGGAGTCAGCTACGGCGCGACAAAAACGACAGTAGCAATTCCTGCCGGATTTTATGATGTTGAGATCCGTAAATTAGGTTATGAACCTTATAAAGCGCGCATTAACCTACGAGCGGCACAAACCATTAATGCGAAATTGGTGAAGAAACGCCAATCGGTAACGTCTGTTGTAACGAAAAAGCCTGAGCCTGAAGCGCAACAAGCACAAGTGGTCGCCGTAGCAACCACCGAAAATGAGCTAGCTATTATCCCTGCAGGCACTTTTAAAATGGGCGACCTGACGGGTAATGGCTTACCAAATGAGCGTCCCATTGTTGAAAAAGTGTTGAGTCATTCATATGCCATGCAGAGCACAGAGGTTACAGTGGCGGCTTTTCGCCGTTTTGCACAAAGCACTGGATATAAAACCTTAGCAGAACAAGGTAAAGGCTGCGCATACTATAAAAATGGCGAACCGGTTTGGGAGCTTGAATATAATTGGGAAAACCCCGGTTACGAGCAATCAGATAATTTTCCCGTTGTTTGTGTTGCTTATGATGATGCCAAAGCGTATGCCAACTGGTTATCTGGCGAAAAAGGACAACAATTTAGATTACCCAATGAAGTTGAATGGGAATATGCGGCGCGTGCAGGCACTGCATCTGAGTACCCATGGGGTAATGAAATCGGAAGAAACCTAGCTAATTGTGGTTGGTGTGGCAGTGAGTGGTCTAATAAAAGTCCTTCACCAGTTGCCCAATTTTCACCGAATAGCTATGGCTTATATGATACTGTAGGAAACGTCTGGGAGTGGACGCAAAAGCGTGCTTCTCAGAGCGATGTTACAGTGCGTGGCGGTGCATGGAACTTCGCGCCGAGTTTGGCTCGAGTGTCAACTCGCTTAGCGTTAGCGCCAGATTTTAGAGCGAATTATATAGGTTTTCGACTTGTTCGAGAGCGATAAGTAGTAAATTAAGAGCAGCAGGTGATGCTGCTTTGTTTGACAGAATTCTGAAAGGTCACCCAGCCTCATGTTTAAAAAATTACGCGGATTATTTTCTAACGATCTCTCTATCGATTTAGGGACGGCAAACACACTTATTTATGTAAAAGAAGAAGGCATCGTACTGAATGAGCCATCGGTGGTGGCAATTCGTCAGGAGCGAGCTGGTGGCCCAAAAAGCGTTGCATCAGTCGGTACTGCGGCTAAGCAAATGCTAGGTCGAACGCCGGGTAACATCAAAGCTATTCGTCCGATGAAAGATGGGGTGATTGCAGACTTCTATGTAACAGAAAAAATGTTACAGCACTTTATTAAACAGGTGCACAATAATAACTTTATGCGTCCAAGCCCTCGTGTACTTATTTGCGTACCTTGTGGTGCAACGCAAGTTGAAAAGCGTGCTATCCGTGAATCCGCAATGGGTGCCGGTGCGCGTGAAGTGTACTTAATTGAAGAGCCAATGGCTGCTGCAATTGGTGCTGGTCTACCAGTATCTGAAGCGACGGGTTCGATGGTTGTTGATATCGGTGGTGGTACGACGGAAGTCGCGATTATCTCACTAAATGGTGTTGTTTATTCGTCTTCAGTACGTATCGGTGGTGATAAGTTTGATGAAGCGATTATTAACTATGTACGTCGTAACTTCGGAAGTCTAATTGGTGAAGCGACGGCTGAGCATATCAAACATGAAATTGGCTCAGCGTTTAAGAGTGAAACACCGATTGAGATTGAGGTTCGCGGCCGTAACTTAGCTGAAGGGGTACCGCGCTCTTTCACACTCAACTCACATGAAATCTTAGAAGCGTTACAAGAACCTTTAATGGGGATTGTAAGTGCAGTAATGGTTGCGCTAGAGCAGTCGCCACCAGAGCTAGCCTCTGATATTTCTGCCCACGGCATGGTATTAACAGGTGGTGGCGCATTACTCAAAGACTTAGACCGTTTGTTGATGGAAGAAACCGGTATTCCAGTGGTGGTTGCCGATGATCCATTAACTTGTGTGGCAAGAGGTGGTGGTAAAGCGTTAGAGATGATAGACATGCACGGTGGTGACGTATTTAGTTACGACTGATGAATTTATTATTTGGCCGAACCGTTCCTTTACAACTGCGACTTACTGTCGCAGTTGTGCTTAGTATTATTCTGATCATTGGTGACCGCTACACGGTTGGTGGGACTATGGTGCGAACTAGTTTAAACACTTTGGTCAGTCCACTACTGTACGTCGCTAACATTCCCTATGAAGCGTTCAACTTGGGCCTGAAAAGTCTCAATACCAGAGAAAAGCTGCAACAAGAAAACCAAGCACTCAGAGAAAAACAATTAATACAGAGTGAGCAATTACAGCAGCTTCAGTTTTTGCAAAAAGAAAATCAAGAATTGCGCGCCTTATTAGGTGCGTCAGCTAGGGAAACCAATCAACGTTTAATATCTCAAGTGTTGTCTGTTCATTCGAACCCTTATAGTCATCAGGTGGTGATTAATCGCGGTACTATTGATGGGATCAGCGAAGGGCAGGCTGTTATTGACGAAATGGGTATTGTTGGGCAGCTAACTCAAGTCGGTACAACGACCTCAAGAGTGCTGCTTATGACAGATACCACCCATGCGACACCGGTCAGAATATTGCGTAATGACGTTCGCACTGTGGTAGAGGGGACGGGTAAAATCAATAATGTTCGCCTTGCTCATGTTCCGCATAGCATGGATATTCGCATTGGTGATGTGTTGGTCACTTCCGGGCTTGGTGGTACTTTCCCTGAAGGCTATCCGGTGGCTGTAGTTACTGAGATAGACCGAGACGAAGGCCTACCATTTGCACAAGTACAGGCAGAGCCGATTGCACAACTAGATCGCATTCGCTTACTCGTGGTGTTAGGTAAACGCAGCCAAGAGGCAATAAATCATGAGTAAACATAGCAACTTATTGATTGCATTGAGTGTCTTTGTTGCGTTAATCATGGCACTTATGCCGTTGCCTTTTTCACTTGAACCATTTCGTCCTGACTGGGTATTATTGGTGCTGATGTACTGGTCTTTGGCCGTTCCTCACCGTGTGAATATTGGTTGGGCTTGGATGACTGGCCTGATAATAGATTTAGCGATGGGCGCGCCACTCGGGGTGAACTCATTGACCTATTCCATTTGTATTTATATTACCGCCAGCAACTTTCAGAAAATTCGTAATTTCTCCATCTGGCAGCAAGCAGTGCTGATCGGGCTATTTCTCGCGCTCTATCATTTGTTACAATTTTGGCTTAATCATTTCTTGCTTGATATCTACTTTAACCCGCATTATCTCTGGCCTGCAGTTACGGGCATGGTGTGCTGGCTGTGGATATTCCCACTGCTGAGAAAATATCGTAGACAGTTTAGGATCAGATAATGTCTATTTCTTTATATTTAGCTTCGGCTTCTCCGCGTCGCAAAGCGCTACTTTCTCAGCTTGGCTATTCGTTCGAGCAATTTAGTGTTGATGCAGATGAAAGTCCGCTAGACGATGAAAGCGCATTACAGCTTGTGGAGCGTTTGGCGTGTTTAAAAGCGCAATCAGGTGTGGCGCTAGGGTATACCGACAAGCCAGTTCTTGGCAGTGACACAGTGGTTGTCATTGACGGAGAAGCGCTTGGTAAGCCTCGTGATAAAGCGGATTTCAAAGCGATGATGCAGCGTCTTTCTGGTCATACGCATCAGGTGGTGACGGCGATTGCACTTGCAGATACAAGCAAAGTACTGAGCGATGTGATTGTGACCAATGTGACTTTTAAAACGCTGAGCGAAACTGAAATTGATGCCTACTGGGACACCAACGAGCCGCAAGATAAAGCGGGTGGTTACGGGATCCAAGGGGTAGGTGGACGCTTTGTAACTGAGATCCAAGGTAGCTATTTTGCAGTTGTCGGCTTACCTTTATATGAGACAGACGAATTAATTCAACGGTTTTTAAAATAAAATATGAGTAGCGAACTACTAATCAATGTCACCCCAAGTGAAAGTCGCGTAGCCTTAATCGAAAATGGGGTGCTGCAAGAAGTTCAAGTTGAACGGATCGGTAACCTAGGCATCGTCGGTAATATTTATCTTGGCAAAGTAAGCCGAGTTCTTCCTGGTATGCAGGCTGCTTTTGTGGACATCGGCTTGGAAAAAGCGGCATTTCTACATGCGTCAGATATCGTGAACAGCGCTTCGATCGAAGAGGGGGTGGCCGAGTCCCCAGTTAAGAAAGTGCAGGACATTCGTGAGCTGGTGAAACAAGGCCAGTTCATTATGGTACAAGTAGTCAAAGATCCGCTTGGCACAAAAGGCGCTAGACTGACAACGGATATCACTATTCCCTCACGTTATTTGGTGTTTATGCCTGATGCGACGCATGTGGGAGTGAGTCAACGTATTGAAACCGAACAAGAGCGTGACCGGTTAAAAGAGATCGTTGCACAATATAATGACGAAAACGGTGGTTTTATCGTTCGTACCGCTGCTGAAGGCGCTTCGGAAGCAGAGTTACAGCATGATGCGGAGTTTTTGAAAAAGCTTTGGCAAAAAATTGTGACTCGCCGCCGTAAAACGAGCAAAGCAAAAATTTTGCACGAGGATCTTACCTTAGCATTTCGCACCTTGCGTGATTATGTTGGTGAGGACATGGAGCGTATCCGTGTTGACTCAAAGTTAACTTACCAAGAGCTAAAGCTTTTCACTGAAGAGTTTGTTCCCCAACTCGCAAGTGCACTTGAGTATTACCCAGGTGAACGCCCCATTTTTGACTTGTTTGATGTTGAAACTGAGATCCAAAAAGCACTACATCGCAAGGTTGAGTTAAAGTCTGGTGGCTACCTTATCATTGACCAAACGGAAGCAATGACAACGGTTGATGTTAATACAGGCGCATTTGTTGGCCATCGTAATCTCGAAGAGACGATTTTTAATACCAATGTTGAAGCGACGTCAGCAATTGCGAGGCAACTAAGGTTACGAAACCTTGGTGGTATCATTATTATCGACTTTATTGACATGGTATCTGACGAGCATAAACGCCGAGTATTGCACTCTTTAGAAACTGCGTTGTCTAAAGACCGAGCGAAAGCCAATATCAATGGACTCTCTGCACTTGGGCTTGTAGAAATGACCCGCAAGCGCACGCGCGAGAGCCTAGAACATATTCTTTGTGATGTGTGTCCATCCTGTTCAGGTCGTGGTTCACTAAAAACGGTCGAAACCGTTTGCTATGAGATCCTACGAGAAATCGTGCGTGTGAATCGTGCATATGACGCTGACAAGTTTATGGTTTACGCCTCGCCAGCGGTGAGCGAAGCCTTGATCAACGATGAGTATCATAATTTAGCTGAGCTTGAATTATTTATTGGTAAGCAGGTTAGCATTCAAACTGAGAGCTTATATAGCCAAGAGCAGTTTGACGTAGTAATGATGTAATAGGGTAGCGGTACATGCAGGCTAAGGCCGTCTGTTTTTTCTGCCTGCGTAAAGCGTGGCAAATCTTTGCGATCACTTTAGTGACACTCGCGGTGCTGGTGTCTGCGCTAAAGTATGCCTTGCCCTATGCTAATGATTATAGAAGTAACATCGAAGCGCTGATCCAAAAGCAACTGAATGTTGATATTAGTATTGGCCAGATCAGTGCGAGTTGGGAGGGCAATGGGCCTGCCCTAGTGTTGGAATCGCTCTCTTTTAAAGATAATAAAGACTCGCCAATTTCCATTAATATCGCCAAAACCTCATTGCAGCTCAATGTATTTGAGTCTGTACGACAAATGCAGATCGCATCTAATTATTTTGTACTGGAAGGGTTTGAAGCCGATATAGATCTGAGTAAGTTAAACGCGGCTCAAGATCAAGGTGCTTTTGAGCAGCAAGCATTAATTGAAAGCCTTTTCTTAGGTGATGTTGGGCATTTTGCGGTGCAAAACAGTCGTCTAAATATCACCTTTTCTAGTGGTAAGACTCACAGTTTATTATTGAAAGATTTAGTGTGGCAAAACTCTAGCGCATTACATGAAGGTGCGGGAGAAATCGCATTACCTGGGTTTTCTCAAGGCCAGTTTAACGCTCGTCTTTCTTTGTCAGGGCGAAAGCTACGTGAATTGGCGGGGAATATCTATGTATCTGCGGATAAGGTTAACCCGGTCGATTGGCTAGAAGAGCTTATCACCTTAGCGCATCCAGACCTAAAAGCAGACATCAATGCTCAGCTATGGTTAGGCTTTGAACAAGGTACATTGCAAGATATCACAGTAGATATCAAACCCAGTACGTTGACTTGGCAAGAAGATGAAAGTCAGCGCACGTTAGCATTAGACGATGCGCAATTTCTGTTAAAGCCAGATCAGCAAGGTTGGTGGGTGCAAAGTAGTGGTATCCAGTTTAGTCGCAATCAAGAAGCGCTTGCTCCTATTTTATTTGAAGCGAAATGGCATAAAGATAACAAGACCTTTTGGCTAAAGGATATTAACGCCAACTTTTTAGCTGAGTTAGCACAACTTGCTAAATTCCCTGGACGAGATTTGTTGTATGGTATGAATCCCAATGGTCAACTGAGCGCAGCGAAATTCAGTCTAGGTACTAATAATGCTTTTTCGGCATGGGGGGTCATTGAAGAGATAGCTTTTGAGCCATTTCATGGGATCCCAGGCATTTATGGTACCAGATTAGAGGTGAGTGCAACTGATGAGCAAATTAGGCTCAATTTAAGTGCTGAACAAACTGAATTGCTATCAAAAGAGACCTTCAAAGATAATATTAAGCTCCAGCAGCTCAGTGGTGATGTCTATATTCGCAATCAACAAACGCAAGGCTGGCAAGTTTCCAGTCCCAACTTTTGGCTTAGTAATCAAGATGTAGCGTTAGCCACAGAGTTTTCCTTGCAGTTATCAGATGACCCTCGGCTTGATTTATATGCGGAGCTACTCGGTGGGCGTGGTGAAATCGCTTCACAGTACTTTCCTGTCAGTATTATGCGTAAAAGCTTAGTCGATTATTTAGAAGCAGGGATCCAAGGTGGTCAGCACTTGCAGACTCAAGTCTTACTGAGTGGGGCGCTTTCACAATTTCCATTCGCTGATAAGCAAGGTCAGTTTGAAGTTAAATCACGTTTGAATGATGTTACTTTTGGTTTTGCACCGGATTGGCCTAGCGTTACTTCAGGGGATGTCACACTACACTTCGAAAACGAAAGAATGGATATCTACGCACACCGTGGAGAACTTGTTAATCAAAGTATTGATGAGGGTGTCGTTGTGAGTATTGCGGATCTAAATCACGCTGATGTGCTGACTGTTGATATTAGTCACTCCACAGAAGCGAGCACGTTACAGCCTTTCTTTGCGGCAACACCGCTCGCAGATCCGCTCGCGAATATATTAGATATTGTTCAAGGTAAAGGTGATGCAAAAGGGGATGTGCAATTGGCCGTCGACCTGCACTCAGGTGCCGTACATGCTAAAGGTGACATCTACCTAGACAACAATCCTGTTTTTTTGGCAAAGCCTGGGATGCAATTACAGCAAGTGAAAGGTGTGGTTAGCTTCGATGATGACACTATCAAAGTGAATAATTTGTCTGCTAAGTGGCTGGACATGCCCCTTTCGTTAGACTTATCAGGAAGCGGAGATAAGCAAAATTATCAAGTCACGAGCAAGGTCAGTCTTGAAGCAGGGATTGAGCAATTGCAACCGCACGCAAATGGAATTATTGACGGCTACTTTGAAGGCAATAGCGTGCTGAGCACTGAGCTTATCCTTAATTTTGCCGATGCTGGATTTAACTATAAAGCCAAATTTGCGAGTGATTTACGGGGGATTGCAAGTCACTTACCCGATCAATTCGCTAAACCTGCTGATCAAGCTAAACTGCTAAGCGGCACTGTATTAGGGGATGATATTTCGAATCTTGTGACGGCAAGCCTAGATAATCAATTGTATTTTAATGGCATCATTGAAAATGGATCCGGTGCGATGCGTAATGCACACCTGATAATTGGCAGTAAAGATGAAGGCTTAAATGCATCCGGTTTTGATATCACAATCAAACAACAAGAAGTCGAGCTGTTGCCTTGGTTACCACTGATCAACCGTATTATCAAAGCACCAAGTTCAGGTTCCGACCCTGCATTTCTACCAGCGCTGAATCAGGTAAATGGCTCTTTCTCAAAAGTAACATTCTCTGAGATCCCTTTCCATGATGTTGACTTTACTATGGCCGCGATTGACGGCGCGATGCAGCTTAAAATCAATAGTAAAGAAATGCGCTCACAAGTGGCTATTCCAGCGTCAAACTCAAGCCGGCCTATTCACATTAATAGTGATTATTTACGTCTAAATTTACCTAAGTCGGAGCCGCAAGCGCAAGAGACAGTGGAAAAAGACGTTCACTCATTAGATTGGTTGTTGAGCTTACCTGCAACCGAATTTGTGTGCGGTGACTGTAAAGTTGATGAATATCAGTTAGATCAGGTCAATATGTCGTTGTTTGGGGATGGTAATAGACTCAATATTTCAGAGTTAGTGATTGACAAAAAAGATCATAAACTCAATGCCAGTGGCCGGTTTGAGCAAGGTGAAACGACGCTAAGCGGCGCGTTAAACAGCAATGACTTTGGTGAACTAACGGATGAGTTTGATATTACTTCGACAATTAAAGACTCCCGCGCCAACATAGATTTTGTCCTCAATTGGCAAGGCGCGCCATACGAAATGGATTTACCTAGCCTAGGTGGCGAGTTGACTTGGCGCTTAGGAGAGGGCCACTTGGCAGAAATAAGCGACAAAGGAGCACGTGTCTTTTCGCTACTGAGTTTGGACTCTTTGATCAGAAAGTTACGCTTGGACTTTAGGGATGTGTTTTCTAAAGGTTTTTTCTATAACAGTATGAGTGGTTCGGTACAACTAACGAATGGTATTGCGATCACTGAAGATTCAAAGCTCGATGGCGTGCCTGCGGATCTAACGATACGTGGCTATGCCGATCTCAATACTCACGAAATTAATTATGATTTAGCCGTCGCACCACAAGTCACGTCGAGCTTACCTGTGATTATGGCATGGGCGGTGAACCCTGTGACGGGGTTAGCTGCACTGGCATTAGATAAGGTTATCCACTCGGCGCGAGTGATCTCTGAGATTAATTTTAAAATCACCGGAACGATGCAAGAGCCGGTGGTTACCGAGGTTGATCGTAAGAGTAAAGAAATTGAGTTACCCAAACCGGTTGTGCCTCTTAGTGAAGAAGCTATGCCAGATGGAGCTGATGAGAATACCAGTAAAGAAGCACCAGCAATGAATTCAGAATCACATCCAAGTGCTACACTTAAGCATAGTGAGCAACCTCTTGTGTCGCAAAATAAGGAAAGTGGTAATGGCTAAGGTGATTGCATTGCCAATGTGCTCGGCTAAAGCACCCCAAACAAATATAGATTACCTTAAAAGTCAGCTGGTTAAGTTAGTGGTGGAAGAGCCAACCTTAGTTTGTTTACCTGAAACTTGGCTGGCGTTTTGCGACAATGCGCAACAGGCTTGGGAATACGCGCAGCATAACGAAGCACTGCTCCAAGAGCTCTCAGCGCTTTGTCAACAACATAACATTTGGTTGGCGGCAGGTACCATCGCGATACCAAGCCAGAGCGATAAATATCTGGCTGCGAGTTACTTATTTAACTCGAGTGGTGAAATCGTAGCACGCTATAATAAGATCCATCTGTTTGACGCCGATGTGAGTGACAAAACTAAACAATACCGAGAATCTGAGCGAACAGAGCCTGGGAAGGATGTCGTGGTAGTGGATAGTCCATTTGGCAGAATTGGATTAAGCGTGTGCTATGATCTGCGCTTTCCCGGTTTGTTCCAAATGATGAGAGTGAAGGGAGCTGAGCTATTTTTAGTCCCGAGTGCTTTTACCTGTGCAACGGGCAAGGCACACTGGCAGCCATTATTACAGGCGAGGGCGATAGAAAACCAATGCTATGTTGTTGCAGCCGCGCAAGTAGGTTGTCATGAAAATGGCCGAGAAACCTATGGGCACAGTTTAATTGTATCGCCTTGGGGTGAAGTCTTAATTGACTCTGGTGCGAGTTTAGAACCCATTTCACAGCAGCTAGATAGCGCGTTTCTTGATTCGATCCGGCAAAAAATGCCGGTTGCGGATCATAACCGATTTAAAAGTGAGTTTTTATGAGTAATGTAGAGCAGAATTTACTGACCAATAGCCAGCTGACACGTGAGCAATTATCACAAACTCTCGAGTATATTCATCAGCACAAAGTAAATTATGCCGATCTGTACTTTCAATCAAGCTACCATGAAACTTGGGTGCTGGAAGACGGCATAGTCAAAGACGGCAGCTACAACATCGAACGTGGTGTTGGTGTACGTGCAGTGAGTGGTGAGAAGACAGGCTTTAGTTATTCTGATGCCATCAATATTGAAGCCTTAACCAAAGCTGCAGAAGCTGCGCGTAGCATCGCGCAAGCTGGCGAAAGCAGTAAAGTCCAAGTATTTAGCGATGTAAAAGCACCCATTCAATTTCAACCAGCACAGCCAATTACCAGCATGAGTGATGCGGATAAAGTGGCTTTACTTAGAGAGATTGAACAGTGTATTCGCGATTTAGCGCCTGAGGCGCAGCAAGTGGTCAGTTCGCTGTCTGCGGTATATGAAGAAGTGTTAATTGCCGCAAGCGACGGCACATTTGCAACCGACATTCGCCCGCTAATACGTTTAAATTGCTCGGTACTACTTGAGAAAAATGGTCGCAGAGAGCGTGGCAGTGCCGGTGGGGGGGCGCGTTTAGATTATGGTTACTTTAAAGAGTTAGTAGACGGTGCACCGAGATGGGTGCAGTTTGCCAAAGAAGCTGTACGCCAAGCACGCGTGAATCTTGACGCCATTGATGCTCCGGCAGGTGCGATGCCTGTGGTGCTTGGTTCTGGTTGGCCGGGGGTTTTGTTACACGAAGCTGTTGGACATGGCCTAGAAGGTGATTTTAATCGTAAAGGAGCCTCTGCATTCAGTGGCAAAATAGGTGAACAAGTCGCTTCGAGTCTTTGTACTGTGGTGGATGATGGCACGATAGCCGACCGTCGCGGCTCTTTGAATGTGGACGATGAAGGTACGCCAGCGGCATACAATGTACTGATTGAAAACGGTATTTTGAAAGGCTATATGCAAGACAAGCAAAACGCAAGCTTAATGGGCGTGGCGCCTACAGGTAATGCGCGTCGTGAGTCTTATGCCCATTTACCGATGCCGAGAATGACAAATACCTACATGCTTGCGGGTGAGCACAGTCAAGAAGAGATCATTCGTAGTGTAGATAAAGGCATTTTTGCTAGTAACTTTGGCGGTGGTCAAGTGGATATTACCTCCGGCAAATTTGTATTCTCAGCGTCTGAAGCCTACTTAATAGAAAATGGTAAGATAACCCAACCAATTAAAGGCGCAACGCTGATTGGCAATGGTCCAGAGGTGATGAAAAAGGTCTCTATGGTAGGCAATGACCTTGCACTTGATAGAGGCGTTGGAGTATGTGGTAAAGATGGTCAAAGCGTCCCTGTGGGAGTCGGCCAACCGAGTTTGAAGATTGACGAAATTACTGTCGGTGGTACAGCGTAATACTACCTGCGATAACTAGGGCCTGTTGATCTTTGCTGTTTGATTTTTGTTCTCCTGAGTGTGTTTTGGTCGCGACGCTCGACTTGCCGCCTAGTAATCTAGGCAAAAGTTGAGCAACAATGAACAAAGCGCACTCAGGTGAACCCAAAGGGCAGCGCTTGATTAGTATTTCTACTCTGTTCTCGCCTGACTCACATAGAATAACTATGCTACGCAGGCTCTGCCTTGTACAAATACCAATCAAACTGCTGCAAAAACAAACTTGAAAGATAAACAGGCCCTAATCATAAGCAAAAAGGCACATCAGCGCCTTTTTATGTTGTATCAGAGCCACAACACTGCGTTACGGCATAATTGCTTCTTTTAAATACTGAAACAGCTCTTTGTAGGCTTTGCCTGGCTTCTCAGCTTTTACTTCTTTACTTGCTTGGCGCGCCATCTGGCGCATTTTTTGACGCTCAAGTTCAGGATACTTATCCAATAGCTCATTAATCTTGCTATCTCCTTTGGCAATCACTTCATCGCGAATAAGCTCAATCTTGTTCAGCAATACGTCTGCTTTATTGTTCTTATTTAGCATCAAATCCATCGCAGCCTGAATCTCTTCGACATTTGGAGTACTACGCAATGTCTTCGCAATATAGTTCATATGACGACGGTAAGCATCTGTTTTAGCACGTATCCTATCCGCAACAGTCATGGCCTCTTTAAGCTCGTCCGTTAGAGGTAACTTCTCACGCTGCTTCTTGGCAAGCCCTGCAATTTCACAGCCTAGTTCATGCAACTCTAGCGCCTCGCGCTTAAGCTCGCTTTTTGAAACGTAAATAATCTCTTCTTCGGTCGTTTGCTCGTGTTTAGCCATTGGTCTTGTCTATACTAGTAAATATTAAGGTCTCTAACATTAGAGTATACCACAATTGATCACTACAATAGTTAGTAGCTGTGATAGCATATTAACTAATATGTTTTAGTTAGACGAGCGAGCGGATAAGGTATCTATGACTCAACCTCAACAACACCCAATATATAATCAAATTGATGATGTGAAAAATGCAGTTGCCGATGTGTTAGCGCATGCTAAAAAACTAGGTGCAACTTCGGCAGAAGCGGCGATGTCTAGCACCTCTGGTCTGTCTGTAAGTACACGAATGGGAGAGGTTGAAACCATTGAGTTTAATCAAGACGGTGGTCTTGGTATCAGCGTTTATGTGGGTAACCATAAAGGCTCAGCATCAACAGCGGATCTGAGTCCTGAAGCTCTGCGCTCTGTGGTTGAAAAAGCCATAGATATCGCTCGATTTACCTCGGATGATCCCTGTAATGGTGTGGCGGATAAAGCCTTGCTAGAGATGTCACCAACAGATTTAGATCTTTTCCATCCTTGGCAAGTTTCTCCCGATGAAGCCATTGAGCAATGTATAGCTGCTGAAAAAGCAGCGTTAGAATTCGATCCTCGAATCGTGAATTCTGATGGCGCGAGCTTATCGAGCCACCAAGGGATCCGTGTATATGGCAATAGCCATGGCTTAATTGCAGGGTTCCCACGTACCAGACACAGCCTGAGTACTATGGTGATTGGTAAAGAAGGTGAGCAAATGCAACGGGACTCTGCATATACGTTATCTCGCGTGCACTCGGAGCTAAAATCCCCCGAAGAAGTTGGTTTAGAAGCGGCGCAATCAACGCTGGCAAAATTAGGCAGTCGTAAGGTATCAACGCGTAAAGTGCCAGTTATCTTTCGAGCGGATATTGCTAACAGCTTATTTGGACACTTAGTATCAGGTATCGGTGGTGGCGCGCTATATCGCAAGTCTAGCTTCTTATTGGATTCTTTAGACACACAGATTTTTAATCGCTGCGTAAACATTGAAGAGAAGCCACATTTACTAAGAGGACTTGCTTCTAGTCCTTTTGATAGTGAAGGTGTAAAAACCATCGACCGAGAAATTATCACAGATGGCGTGCTTAATACTTATTTATTGGCAAGCTATGCCGCACGTAGAATGAATATGCAAGCGACAGGTCACGCAGGTGGGATCCATAACTGGTTAGTAAAACCAACACACGACGATTTAACCAGCCTACTTGCGTCGATGGGCACTGGCTTGTTAGTCACTGAACTAATGGGACAAGGTGTTAATACGGTAACTGGTGATTACTCAAGGGGCGCTGCTGGTTTTTGGGTTGAAAATGGAGAACTTCAATATCCTGTAAGTGAAATTACGATTGCTGGTAATTTAAAAGATATGTTTATGGGGATTGAAGGGATTGGCGGTGATATTGAATGTCGAGGCGCAGTACAAACCGGCTCAATATTACTCAATACGATGCAAATAGCGGGCGAATAACTCTCCCTCCTCAGCTCAAGAAATGCTGGTTTTGACCAGCATTTCCCACTATGTAGACTATGTTACTGCTACACTAATAACCAAGTGGCGGTGCCAAGGAATGCAAAGATCCCGACAATATCAGTAACCGTTGTTAGTACCACACTACCAGCTAGCGCTGGATCGATATTCATTTTCTTTAACATAATTGGAATACTGGCTCCCGCGATACCTGCAGCGACTAAGTTCATAAACATCGCGAAGGCAATTACAGCACCGAGTGTAAAATCCCACTGCCATATAGCAATAACCCCTGCGATCAAGACAGACCACAGCACGCCATTTAAGGCACCTATCGCCAGCTCTTTACCCATTAAAAACTTTTGGTTAGTCTGGTTAATATGACCAAGGGCAATACCACGGATCACTAAGGTTAGCGTTTGGCTACCGGCAACGCCACCCATACTTGGTACTATGCCATTTAACACCGCGAGAATAGGTAAAATATCCAGAGTACCTTCGAAGAAGCTTGCAACAAACGCTGCCATTAAGGCGGTTAACAGGTTAATCCCAAGCCAAATAGAGCGGCGCTGGCTACTTTTTAGAACTGGCGCAAAGGTGTCTTCTTCATCTTCAAGACCTGCCATACTTAACAAGCTGTGCTCAGCATCTTCACGGATGACGTCAACAACGTCATCAATGGTGACACGACCAAGCAAATGGGCGTTATCGTCAACTACAGGAGCTGAGATCCAGTTATGACGCTCAAAAAGCTGCGCCACTTCAGATTCATCCATGGAGATAGGGATCGTTTCCTTATCTTCATCCATCAAGTCTCGAACCATACTGTCAGGAGACTTAGTTAATAAGGTATTGACTGGCAGCGTACCTAAAAAGCAGTTGTCTTTATCAACTACATACAACTCGTCCGTACCGTCTGGCAATTCGCCTTTAAGACGTAGATATCTAAATACAACTTCTAAGGTAACATCGGGTCGAATAGTGACCGTGTCGGTGCTCATTAGCGCACCGGCCGAGTGCTCCTTGTAGGACAATGCTTGTGTCGCACGTTCTCTATCTTGGCTATCCATCGCACCAATAACATCTTGGTAGACGGTATCAGGCAGGCTTCTCAGGACATCACCAAGGTCATCGTCGTCCATGTCTTCTGTAGCGGCAGCAATTAGCTCCGGCTCCATCTGGGCGATGATCCCAAGTCTTACGTCCTCTGACAGTTCCTCTAAAACATCCCCTTGGATATCTGGGTCAACGAGCTGCCACAGCATAGAGCGAACTTTATGAGGAGATGATTCTAAAAGCAGTGCTGTATCACAAGGAGCTGTTTCTGCGAGCATACGCCTAACTTGAACAAACTGACCACTGTTTAAGGCTTTGGTTACCTTTTGGAGTTGTTCCAGTGTGTAGTCTTGTTCAAATACTTCAGGCATAGGCATCCTTTTTGATAATAATGTTGGCTAACGTGATGAAGTTAACCCAATTCATTTACTTTATCGCAGAAATCAATTTCTTAATTTGAATTTTATTCGTGTTGTTTCTGCTGGTGGGTTGCTATCGTTAATACACGTTAAAGGTGTACACAACGATAAAATAGGATTTTCTCGGCAACTCGCTTTACTGCACGAAAGAAACCTAAATTGGTATTACAGTGTAACTCAGTTTATTGGGAACTACCAAGGTTTACGCTTAATTATGAGAGACTTATTATACCAATTCGCTTAATTAAGTGATCTATTTTGAAGCGAGAAAATCTTGTCGATAACACGGCGAAAATTTTGCTATTTAACCTGAGGTTTGGATAAGGAATGTTCCAACTCATTGTTGCTAAAGCACAACTTAGTTTTTTCCTTGTCTAGCCAGCAAGTTTTAGCGCTAACTGCGTTGAAACTGGCTGCTAGAAAGGCATTAATTATCCGCAGCTCAGGTTATTTAGTTGTTCTAAATGAAAAATTTTTAACACAGTCAGCGTCAGATTTGCTCCTTCAAATTGAGCAAGTATTAAGACTAATTGGTATTATACCAGTCTGGTTACGGAGGGGGAGATTAGCAGGGAATAAATGAATCGGGCCTTAGTGCTATCTGGGCGCTAGTAACCCAAGTTACTCGGATTCATTAAATTTATTTTCTATTAGTCCACCAATGGCGTCTAGTGCATACTGAGCATCGGGACCTTCACAAACCACTCGTACTTCTTTTCCTTGGCTGCTTTCAAGTAACAACAGCGCTAGTACGCTGTCAGCAGCAGCACTTTTGTCTCCTTGATATAAGGTCACTTCGGCATCAAATTGGGTCGCTAATTGCGCAAGAACCGTCGCTGCTCGAGCGTGCAGGCCGAGCTTGTTCTGGATTAAAAACGTATCTTCTAACATTTAACCCTCTTGCTCACGGTGGCGAATTTTGACGTTGGGATGGGTTTTTGCAAATCGCTCGCCAATGGTTTGCGCTAAGTATACCGAGCGATGTTGTCCACCAGTACATCCTATTGCGATCGTTAGATAACTGCGATTATTACGCTCTAAGTGTGGTAACCAAGTTTGTACAAAGGTTTGGATCTGCCAAGTAAACTTTTGCACGATGCTGTGACTCGACAAATAGTCTTTGACTGGCTGATCTAGGCCAGTTAGCGGCTTAAGCTCAGGCTCCCAATGTGGGTTGGGCAAAAAGCGCGCATCAAAAACGTAATCCGCTTGTTTTGGGATGCCGTGTTTAAAGCCGAAAGATTCAAAGGTAATAATGAGTTGTTTGTCTTTCTTACCTAAGATTTTTTCGCGGATATCTTCCGCAAGTTGATGAACGCTCAGGCCTGCAGTATCAATGAGAAAATCAGCGCGTGTGATCAACACGTCTAACAATTCCCGTTCTTTCTTTATCGCAACATCTAATGGAAGATTATGTAGTGAAAGAGGGTGCAAACGGCGTGTTTCTGAGAAGCGTTTTATCAGGGTTTGATCGTCACTGTCTAAATAAAACAGGGTAGGTTTGGCGAAACCAGGCAAGTATTCAAGAATGTCATTAAACTCGTCCTGTTCTTTAGGCAAGTTTCTAACATCAATACTGACTGCATGTTCCAACTCATTGTTGCTAAAGCACAACTTAGTTTTTTCCTTGTCTAGCCAGCAAGTTTTAGCGCTAACTGCGTTGAAACTGGCTGCTAGAAAGGCATTAATTATCCGCAGCTCAGGTTATTTAGTTGTTCTAAATGAAAAATTTTTAACACAGTCAGCGTCAGATTTGCTCCTTCAAATTGAGCAAGTATTAAGACTAATTGGTATTATACCAGTCTGGTTACGGAGGGGGAGATTAGCAGGGAATAAATGAATCGGGCCTTAGTGCTATCTGGGCGCTAGTAACCCAAGTTACTCGGATTCATTAAATTTATTTTCTATTAGTCCACCAATGGCGTCTAGTGCATACTGAGCATCGGGACCTTCACAAACCACTCGTACTTCTTTTCCTTGGCTGCTTTCAAGTAACAACAGCGCTAGTACGCTGTCAGCAGCAGCACTTTTGTCTCCTTGATATAAGGTCACTTCGGCATCAAATTGGGTCGCTAATTGCGCAAGAACCGTCGCTGCTCGAGCGTGCAGGCCGAGCTTGTTCTGGATTAAAAACGTATCTTCTAACATTTAACCCTCTTGCTCACGGTGGCGAATTTTGACGTTGGGATGGGTTTTTGCAAATCGCTCGCCAATGGTTTGCGCTAAGTATACCGAGCGATGTTGTCCACCAGTACATCCTATTGCGATCGTTAGATAACTGCGATTATTACGCTCTAAGTGTGGTAACCAAGTTTGTACAAAGGTTTGGATCTGCCAAGTAAACTTTTGCACGATGCTGTGACTCGACAAATAGTCTTTGACTGGCTGATCTAGGCCAGTTAGCGGCTTAAGCTCAGGCTCCCAATGTGGGTTGGGCAAAAAGCGCGCATCAAAAACGTAATCCGCTTGTTTTGGGATGCCGTGTTTAAAGCCGAAAGATTCAAAGGTAATAATGAGTTGTTTGTCTTTCTTACCTAAGATTTTTTCGCGGATATCTTCCGCAAGTTGATGAACGCTCAGGCCTGCAGTATCAATGAGAAAATCAGCGCGTGTGATCAACACGTCTAACAATTCCCGTTCTTTCTTTATCGCAACATCTAATGGAAGATTATGTAGTGAAAGAGGGTGCAAACGGCGTGTTTCTGAGAAGCGTTTTATCAGGGTTTGATCGTCACTGTCTAAATAAAACAGGGTAGGTTTGGCGAAACCAGGCAAGTATTCAAGAATGTCATTAAACTCGTCCTGTTCTTTAGGCAAGTTTCTAACATCAATACTGACTGCAATTTTATTATAATTGTCGGAAACGCTGCGGACTAAAGACGGCAGTAAATTGACTGGAATGTTATCTACACAATAGTAGCCTAAGTCTTCCAATACTCGAAGCGCTACAGATTTACCAGAGCCTGAGCGGCCACTGATAATGATAAGCTCGAGTCCTTTTTCTTCATCACTCATCAAGTTCACCTTGGATCACTGCATATAACTCGTTATCACTTTTTGCTTGCCTAAGCATTTTGCAAAAAGACTTGTCTTTGAGTGTATCAGCAATCGCCGCTAAGGTCTTCAGGTGCTGTTGATTATCACCTTCGGGTACGATGAACGCGACAAAAATATCGACAGGCTGCTTATCTATGGCTTCAAACTGGATCCCTTGCTCGCTAACAAGCACCATTGCAAGGATTTTATCCAAACCTTCAAGTCGACCATGAGGAATGGCAATACCTTTACCGATCCCTGTGCTGCCTAATTTCTCTCGGGCCATTAAAGCGTCTAAGATAGCATGCTGACTAGTATTTGGAATTTGGCTATGAGCCAGTTCGCTGATGTATTCTAAAATACGTTTTTTGCTATTAAAAAGGACCGCAGCTTTACTGCAGTCCTTGTTCACCAATTCACTTAATTTCATCTTAGTGTCGAGTGAGCTTCTCTTTGTGTTTAATAACTTGACGATCTAGCTTGTCGATAAGGCCATCAATTGCGGCATACATATCTTGATGCTCTGTTGATGCAAATAGCTCGCCGCCGTTTACGTGTAATGTTGCTTCTGCTTTTTGTACTAGCTTCTCGACATCAAGGATCACATGCACGTTATTGATATGATCAAAGTGCCTTTCTAGCTTCGCAAACTTGTTGGTGACATAGTCTCTTAATGAGTCAGTAATTTCTACATGGCGACCAGTTAGATTTAGTTGCATAAGCATTTTTCCTTCTTGGTTTTTACGTCTTATATCAAGCTTTTACGCTGATTTGACGGTGGAATGGCTAGGGATTCACGATATTTTGCAATCGTACGTCTCGCTACCTTAATTCCTTGCTCAGCTAAGATATCTGCAATTTTGCTGTCACTCAATGGTTTCGCGGTATTTTCTGCAGCTATCAGCTTTTTGATAAGTGCTCTAATTGCTGTAGAAGAGCACTCACCTCCATTTTCTGTACTTACATGGCTAGAGAAGAAGTACTTCAGCTCAAATATTCCCCGAGGTGTATGCATGTATTTTTGTGTTGTCACACGGGAAATTGTGGACTCATGCATCTCAACCATTTCAGCAACATCATTTAGCACCATAGGGCGCATTGCTTCGGGGCCATATTCAAAGAATGCCTGTTGTTGTTGCACAATGCAATTGGTAACTTTTAATAAAGTATCATTTCGGCTTTCTAAGCTTTTAATAAACCACTTCGCTTCTTGTAAATGTGAGCGAATAAACTGACTATCTGTACTGGATTTCGCTGTTCTAGACATCGCAGCATAATGGTCGTTTACTCTTATTTTAGGCATAGCATCAGGATTTAGCTCTACGACCCAACGACCTTTTACTTTTTTCACCGATACGTCAGGGATCACATATTCAGGCTCTTCATGAATAATGCTTGCCGCTGGTTTTGGGTTAAGACTATGAATTAACGTCATGACCTCTTTGAGATCGGCTTCTTTAAGGCGTGTTTTCTTAGCCAAAGTTCGATAGTCACGGCTGGCAAGCAAGTCGATATGCTCTGTCAGGATCATTTTCGTTTCGGCAATCCATGGCGTATCTGGGGCGAATTGATTTAGCTGAATACACAAGCATTCTTGTAAACTACGCGCTGCGATACCGACAGGATCGAAAAGCTGAATACGTTTGAGCACGGCTTCGACTTCATCCAGCTCAACAGGCTCTTCGCTACTCTCATCATTAATGCTTTCTAAAATGTCTTCGCAAGACAGTGTTAAAATGCCTGACAGGTCGACCGCTTCAATAATCGCAATCGCAATCGCTCTATCTGTTGGACTAAATGGTGTCAGCTCAAGTTGCCACATGAGATAGTCGTGGAGAGATTCAGAGGTTTCCCCTTGATAAACATTATCGTCATCGGGAAGTGGGCCTGAGCTTGCAGCGGGCGCTGCACTCATATACTCGTCCCAAGTGACATCCATGGCGAGGTCATCGCTCACCGTGTCTTTGCTCATGGCTGTATCTGAGTCTATCTCATAGTCACTAACCTGCACTTCATCGCTTGAATCTTGATTGTCGTCAGCACTGCTCTTTTCTTGACTGTGTTGGTCAGTGTTTTCGCCGTCAGTATTATCACCTTCTTCCACTTCCAACAATGGATTGCTGTCTAATGCTTTTTGTATTTCTTGTTGCAGATCCAATGTACTAAGCTGCAGCAAGCGAATGGCTTGTTGCAGTTGTGGAGTCATTGTAAGTTGCTGCCCCATGCGCAGCTGTAATGATTGCCTCATGTATCTCTAACAATCCTTTTTAACAGTTATTAATACTACGTCTTAACTATAGCTTGAATTGTTCGCCTAGGTAGACATCTCTTACGGTTTGATCTGCCAAAACATGTTCTGGCGTGCCTGCAGCGATTAACTCACCATGTGAAACGATGTAGGCTTTTTCACATACGTCCAGTGTTTCTCTAACGTTATGATCGGTGATTAGCACACCGATACCGCGGTTTTTTAGGTGCTCTATGATTGTCTTTATATCTAACACCGAAATAGGATCAACACCAGCAAAAGGTTCATCTAACAGGATAAACTTAGGGTTAGCGGCTAAAGCGCGAGCAATTTCTACGCGTCTTCTTTCGCCTCCCGACAATGCCATGCCCTGTGAGTCGCGAATGTGTTGGATATTAAACTCATCCAGTAACTCGTTTAGTTCAGCTTCTCTTTCAACTTTAGATAAGTCTTTTCGAGTTTCTAAAATCGCCATCAAATTTTGATAGACCGTGAGTTTTCTAAAGATCGAAGACTCTTGCGGTAGATAACCAATACCAAGTCGCGCGCGGCTGTGCATTGGTAGCAAAGTGATATCTTCGTCATCAATCTGAATAAAACCTTTGTCGCTTGGTACTAACCCTACAATCATATAAAAGGTCGTGGTTTTACCTGCGCCATTCGGGCCCAATAAGCCTACAATGCTGCCAGCTTGAACACTTAAGCCAACATTTTTGACGACCTGGCGGCCTTTATAACTCTTTGCTAGACCAGTTGCTTTGAGCTCGCTCATTAATTGTTACCTTCTTCCTGCGCTTTTTTATCTTTTGCGTCTTTTTTGTCATCAACAGGAACAAGGATGGTTCTTACACGGGAATCTTCTTGGTCTGAGCGCTCAGCACTGATCAGTTGCTTTTCAATGTCATAGGTGATGACCTGAGCATTGATTTTTTGCCCAGTTTGATTGATTTCCGCATCGCCAGAAATGACTAAGGTGCCTTTCGCAACGTCGTAGCGAATTTCGTTTGCTTTGGCTTCTAGCAAATTACCATCAGGTTGACGTTCGCTGAAAATAGCTGGGCTGCCAGTTGCAACAAGCAGTTGCTTGTTAGTACCAAGCTCCGCGCGGCGATGGACTTCTAGGCGATCGGCATTTATTTTTCTGTTGCCATGAATAATAACAACATTCTGTTCAAAAATACCGATGTTGCTTTGCAGTTGAGCTTGCTGACGGCCAGCATCAATAATGACTTCATTTTGTTCTGCAGCAATTACTAGAGTAGAACTTGCAAGCAAGCCGATGAAAACTAGTTTGTTAATGATTTTACTGGTCATAATAAATTGTCTTTGTGTGGTTGATGAGTTCGATCACTTGCTTTTGTAGATCCGCATGCAGTCCTTTACCCGTGATCCTAAGACTAGGACCCGTGATAACGACAGGGTGTTCCGACTTCATCAATTTTTGCTTAATTTCAACTCTTACATTATCGGCATTGATATCGGTGATCATGGCGTTAGGCGTTAAATTCTTTGCCAGCACATTGCCCTCTAATATCAAGGTATTATTTTCGTATAGTGTTGCTTCTAATGCACTTATTTGCCAATTTTGCTCACCGTTATATAAGGTGAAAATGGGCTTTTCAAAGTGACTAAAGCCAAGATCTTGATACAACTCCATCTTATCAGCAGTTACCTGATAGTTTAATAAGCCATTTTCACTATAGGTCGTTTGCTGAAGTGTGGTTGCAACATAATCGGGCTTAGCTAACGGTTCATCTTCTTTTGCTGAGTCCGCCTCTGATGGATTAAACATGGGCGACCACATCCATACCATTATTGAAGCGAAAACAATGAGTAAGATGACACGCAATACGGTCATGTACTTGATCCTTTGGAAGTCAATAAGTGATTTTGGCTGAGCATTAGAAGATCAGTCAGTTCTCTCACAGCACCAAAACCACCAGGCATCAAAGTGGTGTAGTGGGCGATACGTTTGACAAGAGGATGTGCATCATTGACGGCAACGGCAAAACCGACCTGCTCCATTACGGGTAGGTCTGGACCATCATCACCAATATATGCAATTTCGTCATCACTAAGGTTGAGCTTAGTCTTCAATTCATCATATGCCACTAACTTGTTTTCTTGGCCTTGGTAAATATAAGTTACATTTAAACTAGTCATGCGTTGCTGAACTATTTGTGAATGTCTACCTGTGATAACGGCGACTTCGATACCACTATCAATCAAGGCTTTAATACCAAACCCGTCTTTGGTATTAAATGCTTTCAGTTCTTCACCATTGTTACCAAGGTATATACGTCCATCTGAGAATACGCCATCAATATCGCAAATCAATAATTTGATTTGTTTTGCTTTTTCCCAAGCTTCAGTTGAAATCGTCTGATATAAATCTTCAAATTGCATTACAGCACCCCCGCTCTAAGTAAATCTTGCGTATTCAAGGCGCCAACCGGTATGTTGTTTTTGTTTACCACAATCAAGCCATTAATTCGTTTGGTTTCCATGATATTGAGTACCTCTGCTGCGAGCATATCGGCGCGTGCCGTCGTACTTTTAGCCGTCATAACTTGCGTGATTGGGGTGGTGTGAATATCGATCTTTTGTTCGATAATACGGCGCAAGTCGCCATCGGTAAAAATACCTTGCAATTGCGAGCTTTCATCTACGATTGCCGTCATACCTAAACTTTTAGCTGACATTTCAAATAAAGCTTCTTTAACTGTGCAATGACTTTTAACCATAGGGATTGCATCCCCTTGATGCATGACATCAGCAACGGTTAGTAGTAGACGTCTTCCTAAACTACCACCTGGATGGGAAAGTGCAAAATCATCAGCCGTAAAGCCTCTGGCTTCAAGTAGCGCAACCGCGAGTGCATCGCCCATCACTAGCGTAGCTGTGGTGCTCGCCGTGGGTGCAAGTCCTAATGGGCAGGCTTCTTTTGATACCTTAACACAAAGGTGAACCGTCGCATTACGAGCCATTGTAGAGCTCGGGTTGCCTGTCATAGAAATAACGGGGGCCCCTAAGCGCTTTATCACAGGCAGGATTGAGATCACCTCTTGGGTTTCCCCTGAGTTGGAGATCATCAAAACCACATCATCTTTGGTGATCATACCCAAGTCGCCGTGACTTGCTTCTCCTGGATGAACAAAAAATGCAGGGCTGCCAGTACTTGCGAGTGTCGCTGCGATTTTGTTTCCGATGTGGCCGGACTTACCCATGCCAATCACGATGATGCGACCTTGGCAGCCAAACATAATTTCACAGGCTTTTACAAATTGTTGATCAACAAACTGTTGCACTTCTTCTATTGCTGCAAGTTCAGTAGCAAAAACTTGATTTGCAGAATCAATAAATGGGTTCGTTGTCACAAGGCTTCCTTAAATGATGTAGTAAATATAACCGACGAAGCTTGCGACAAGTATGCCACCTTCCAAGCGGTTGATGCGGCGCTGACCTGTTAGGCTGAGGCTCATTAGGATAAGCAGCAGTGTCGCGCCAAGCATAATAAAGATATCACGTGACGCAATATTGGCGTCGAGGACAGATGGGTTAATAATCCCAGCAATCGATAGCACTGCCAATATATTAAAGATATTCGAGCCAATAATATTGCCAAGCGCTAGATCGTCTTCTTTTTTAAGTACGCCAGCAACACATGCCGCAAGCTCGGGTAAACTAGTACCAACGGCGATAATGGTTAATCCTATTAGCAGGTCACTCATGCCAAAATATTTGGCGATGTCAACCGCGGCGCCAACGAGATAGTCCGCGCTAATAGGCAGTAAAATCATACCCACGATTAACCAGAAAACGGCTTTTTGAGTTGGAATATTATTTGGCACTTCTTCACAGGCTTCACTGACAAATGGGTCATCATTATCTCCACCACCACGCTTGGTGATAATGATAAGTGCAAGAAGAAAAGCGGCGAAACCGACTAATAACAAAACACCTTCTACGAAACTAAAGTGGTTATCACTAACGATATACCAAGCTGCCAATGAAACGATGACTAACAGCGGCATTTCGCGGCGCAAAATACCAGAGCCAACGGAGAGTGGCCTTAATAACGCGGTGAGACCCAAAACGAGTAAGATATTGGCGATGTTAGAACCTATGGCATTGCCCACGGCGGTGTCTGTTTTATCTGCAAGAGCGGCTTGCGCAGCAACCATCATTTCTGGTGCTGAAGAACCCATGGCCACGATAGTTAAACCAACAATTAATGTTGGCACACCAAAGTTTCGTGCAAGAGCGGCCGCACCAAAAACAAAGCGGTCAGCACTCCAAACCAGTGCAATAAAGCCAAGAATGAGAATAACAAACGATAAAACCATGAACCTCTAGCCAATAGGATTAAAATTTCGATAGATACTACCAAAAGCGCTCTGGAAAGTATAAGCAAACCGTTACATTTCACTACTTACAAAATTTTACCAAAACGATTTTCCATCTTGTTTGAAAAAAAAGTATCATACTTGGATGAATATAGTCTGGATCTGGAGAGCGACTTGTCGCAGTCAATTGTAGAAATCAAGGATGTAACCTTCTCTCGGGGTGAAAGGATCATCTACAAAAACATGAGCTTTTCCGTACCAAAGGGCAAAATTACCGCAATAATGGGGCCGAGTGGCATTGGTAAAACTACCATGTTGCGATTAATCGGTGGTCAGCTTAAACCTGATAGCGGTGATATTCTTTTTGCTGGAAACAGTATCCCTAACATGTCACGAGCAGCTTTGTATCAAGCTCGAACGCGGATGAGTATGTTATTTCAAAGCGGTGCTTTGTTTACCGATATGAGCGTGTTCGACAATGTGGCTTTTCCTCTACGCGAGCATACCGAATTATCTGAAGAATTAATCCGTTTAGTGGTGCTGATGAAGCTTCAAGCGGTTGGTCTTCGTGGTGCAAAAGATTTAATGCCGGCAGAGCTTTCTGGTGGTATGGCAAGACGCGCGGCTTTAGCACGTTCTATTGCACTTGATCCTGAATTAATTATGTACGATGAGCCGTTTGCAGGTCAGGACCCGATCTCCATGGGCGTTCTAGTTCGGCTGATTAAGTCCCTTAATGAAGTATTGGGGTTATCGTCACTGATAGTCACTCATGATGTTACGGAAGTGCTGAGTATTGCCGACCACGTCGTTATTATTGCAGAGCAAGGTGTGATTGGTACAGGAACCCCTGAGCAGATGCTTGAACACGAATCGCCATTAGTACAGCAGTTCTTACAGGGCCTTGCGGATGGACCTGTGCCATTCCACTTTAAAGCGCCTGATTATCAGCAAGCGCTGTTGCAAGGAGAGTGAGTATGGTCGACTTTTTACAAAAACTAGGCCACAAAACCCTCAGCCGTTTTGCTGCACTTGGCCGTGCCACAACAATGCTTTTTGGGGCGCTATGTAGCTTACCCAATTTCCGAAAAGGCACGCCGCTGTTGATAAAGCAACTTTACATGGTTGGTCATCAATCATTGTTGATTATCATGGTGTCTGGTTTATTTATCGGCATGGTATTGGCATTACAAGGCTATACCGTGTTAGTTGGGTATGGCGCTGAAGATAGCCTTGGACCTTTGGTTGCTTTGAGTTTACTCAGGGAGTTGGGCCCCGTGGTGACTGCACTCTTATTTGCAGGGCGTGCAGGCAGTGCGTTAACTGCAGAAATCGGTTTGATGAAGGCTACGGAGCAATTATCTAGTTTAGAAATGATGGCGATAGACCCGCTTAAGCGCGTGGTTGCCCCTCGTTTTTGGGCCGGTTTTATTAGTATGCCGTTACTCGCATTGATATTCTCTGCGATCGCTATTTTAGGCGCACACTTGGTGGGTGTTGATTGGTTAGGCGTAGATTCAGGTAGCTTCTGGTCAATTATGCAATCGCAAGTGTCGTTTCAACAAGACATCTTAAATGGTCTTATTAAGAGTTTCGTATTTGCACTATTAGTAACTTGGATCGCGCTATACAAAGGCTATGACTGTATTCCTACTTCTGAAGGGATAAGTAAAGCGACGACAGAGACGGTAGTACATTCTTCACTGGCTGTACTTGGCTTTGACTTTGTATTAACAGCGGTTATGTTCTCAAGTTAAAAGGTTTTAAAAATGAATACACGGAAAATAGAAATTTTAGTTGGGT
The DNA here is from genome assembly GCF_000238315.3 of Pseudoalteromonas piscicida. Taxonomy (NCBI): domain Bacteria; kingdom Pseudomonadati; phylum Pseudomonadota; class Gammaproteobacteria; order Alteromonadales; family Pseudoalteromonadaceae; genus Pseudoalteromonas; species Pseudoalteromonas piscicida. The sequence goes on along the minus strand of NZ_CP011924.1, from coordinate 2,811,753 downwards.
TGTTCGTGGCATTGGGCATTGCTGCATTTGTTATGTTGGCGCTAAAGGTAGCTAATTCAGGCTTAAGCGGCAATGGTGAAACTTATACTTTGCATGCTAAGTTCGAAAATATAGGTTCGTTGAAAACCCGCGCCCCAATTAAGGTGGGTGGGGTTGTGATTGGTCGTGTTGATGGAATTCACATCCATCCACAAGAGTTCGTGCCAGTAGTTTCAATGAGTTTAGATAAAAACTACGAGTGTCAGTTTTCCGATACGTCGTCGGTTTCGATTTTGACTTCGGGCATTTTGGGTGAGCAGTATTTAGGTATTTCTCCGGTTATTGCTGCTGAATCTGCGAAGCAAAAATGTCTTGGTCAGGAGGTAACGAGTGAAGATAGCGTTGATCTTGAGTCTCTTTTTGGTGTGGAAACAAAAGCGCTAAAAGACGGTGACATGATCACAGATACAAAATCGGCACTGGTACTAGAAGAGCTAATTGGTCAGTTCCTATTTAATCAAGGGAGCGAGTAAATATGTTAAAAAACATCTATGCGAAATGTCTGACTTTGTTTGTAGCATTGATGGCTACCGCATTGGTTCAGGCGAAAGAAGTAGACTCAAGCGATCCTTATAAAATGGTGGAGCAAGTTGCGGCGCAAACTTTTCAGCGTGTTACGAAAGAGCAAAACATCATTGAAAAAGACAAAGAACACTTACGCGTTATCGTAGAAGAAGAGCTCTTGCCTTACATTGATTACAAATATGCTGCGTATCGTGTATTAGGTTCTTATATTCAAAAGGTTCGCAACATTGAAAGTAAAGAGGAGAAAGCTGCTGCTGTCGAGCATATTAGAGAATTTATTGAGGTATTCAAAAATTACTTGGTAGCGACTTATGCTGGTGTATTTACTCAATATAAAGACCAAAAGGTAGAGTTTGGTGAGCATCGCCCATTTGAGAATGAAGCTGTGGTGGTTGTTAAGACCAAAATTGTAGAGCCAGGTAAGCCTGATATCAAAATCGATTTTAAAGTTAGACGCGGACAAGACGGTGACTGGCGTGCTTTTGACATGATGGCGGAAGGCATTAGTTTACTTGATGCCAAACAATCGGAGCTACATGGTATTTTACGACAGCAGGGTATTGAACATGTGATCCAACTGTTAGATAAGAAGAGCAAGCTTCCGGTGCAATTTAGAGGGGATGATGGTGACGCCTAATATTTCATTCACCGAAAGTAAAGGTGAAATCGTGTTAACTGGTGAACTTACGAGAGCGAGTTTACCAAGCGCACTGAAACAGTCGACCATCGTTCAAGTGTTGAAAAATGCACAATCAACCGTCTATTTTAACCTTTCTGAGGTGACAAGGGTTGACACCGCGGGCTTAGCTTGGTTAATTCACTCTTTAGGTCAATTGAAACAGCGCGACATTCGTCTCGAGCTGAAAAATACGCCTGAGCAACTGCAAAATTTAATGGAGTTGGGACAGGTGACAACCCTATTTGAGTGAGTCTAATGGAAACAAATCAAGTCGAAACTTTATTGAGAGATGCACTATCGCTTGACGAGATCATCGTTAAAGCTAATGGTAGTCACTACGAAGTCATTGCTGTTGGAACGTGTTTTGACGGATTAAGAAGGCTGAAAAGAGAACAGCTGATCTACGGCCCACTGATGGATACTATTAAAGACGGCACTATGCATGCTGTTAGTATTCGTGCATTCACACCTGATGAATGGCAAAAAGAGCGCAAATTTATTCTTCCACAATAACGGAGTGCCGCAATGGATCAGTTTGTTATCCAAGGTGGCACCACTTTAGCCGGTGAAGTCACTATTTCAGGGGCTAAAAACGCAGCCCTACCTATTTTATTCGCCGCTCTGCTTGGCGATGGTAAAAGCCGTTTTTCTAATGTACCGCACTTACGCGATATAGGTACCACAGAAGCCTTATTAAAAACACTGGGCGCTGAAGTTGAGTGGGACGGCGATATCTTAGAAATCAACGGAGCAACGGTAAATAGCGTGCTTGCACCTTATGAACTCGTTAAGCAAATGCGTGCGTCGGTACTGGCGTTAGGCCCATTAGTTGCCAGATTTGGTCAGGCGCAAGTTTCCCTACCGGGAGGGTGTGCTATTGGTGCTCGTCCAGTCGATCTGCATATTTCAGGCCTTGAGAAAATGGGCGCTAAGATCAAAGTTGAGAATGGTTATATCCATGCGGTAACCGAAGGTCGTCTTCGGGGAGCCGAGATCTTTATGGAAACCGTCAGCGTTGGTGCTACTGAAAACTTATTGATGGCTGCAACCCTCGCCGATGGTAAAACTGTGATAGATAATGCTGCGCGAGAGCCAGAGATTATTAACTTAGCTGAATGCTTAGTTGCCATGGGTGCCAAGATCAATGGTGCAGGCTCTAGCCGAATTGAGATAGAAGGCGTTGAGCGTCTTAATGGTTGTGAGCATAAAATCCTTCCTGATCGCATCGAAACAGGGACCTTTTTGGTTGCTGCGGCAATGGCAAAAGGCGAAGTACTATGTAAAAACACGGATTATCATAGTCTTGAACCTGTGCTTGAAAAGCTACGTGCCGCCAATGCTATTGTTGAGGTAAGTGAAGACAGTATTTATGTGGATATGCGTCAACGCGCTTTGAAAGCCGTTAATATTAAAACCATGCCACATCCTGGCTTTCCAACAGACATGCAAGCTCAGTTTACTGCATTAAATGTGGTGGCTGAAGGTAGCGCGACAATCACAGAAACTATCTTTGAAAACCGCTTTATGCATGTGCCAGAGTTACAGCGTATGGGCGCGAATATTCGTTTAGAAGGCAACACTGCAATCTGTGGTGAGACAGAGTCGTTATCTGGTGCACAGGTAATGGCAACCGATTTACGCGCTTCAGCGAGTCTTATCCTAACGGGTATTGTTGCAACAGGCGAAACCATCGTAGATCGCATCTATCATGTTGATAGGGGCTATCAGAAGATAGAAGATAAGCTAAGCCGTTTAGGTGCAAATATAAAACGCCGTAAAACCTGAGCATAATTAAGCAAATTGGTAAAAAACGAAAAGCGTCTTCCGGGACGCTTTTTGCTTAACCTTTTTGTCCTAATATAGTCCAGTTTCGAGTTCTGCGACTTCCACCGTAATGGTGAGGCGCTGACCACCTCTGAGTACTTCAAACTCGAGTTTAGTACCAGGCGCAGTATTGCCTATCGTCTTCAATGTCTTTTGCGGATTAGTCACAGGCTCTCCACCTACTTTAACCACAATATCATGCTCTTTCATACCAGCTTGCCATGCGGGACCTAGGGGGTCTAATTCACTCACAGCAAGGCCGACAATAGGTGTGTAAAGATCCGTTACGCTTTTACCTGTATTATCAACTGGCGTGCCTCTAAAGCCGAGATAGCCTCGGATCACTCTACCATCCATAATGAGTTTATGCATGACGTCCAGTGCAAGATCATAAGGGATAGCAAACGAGATACCTTGGATATCAATGTTCAAGCGCGTGCGAAATTGTGCAGAGGTAATGCCGACTAGCGCGCCATTAGAATTGACAACGGCACCACCTGAGTTACCAACATTAATCGCGGCATCCATTTGCAGCAAATTATTGAACTGACTTTCAGTGAGAGTCTGTTTGCCCGTTGCACTGATAATACCTTGGGTAATGGTTTGTCCAATGTTCAATGGGTTACCAATTGCGAGCACTATATCTCCAACTCGTGGTGAGTAGTCGTGATCGATAGGAATGACAGGCAAATTCTCAGCTGGAATTTTTAATAAAGCTAAGTCCGTAATCGTGTCAAAGCCTATCAGTTGCGTATCGCTATACTGGCGGCCATCAGGAAGAAGCACAATGATTTGGTCGGCATTGTTCACCACATGATAGTTTGTCAGTATGTAGCCATCTCGGCTCATGATTACGCCAGAGCCAAGTTCTCTAACCGTGCTTTGGCGCTGATATCTTGGCTGATTGCTAAAGCCCTCGGAAAAAATCGTCACGACCGCTGGAGCTGTTTTTTCTACAGCATCAGCAAAACTCATATGATGGGTCTGAATATGTGGGGCCTCAAGTTTTGGCAAGTTATCCCTTAGCTCAGGATTAAACCAAATGATGATAAAAGCGATCCCAAGTCCGGCAAGCAGCGGTGGAAAAATGAATTTAATTAATTTGAACACAAGAGCTTATATTTATCGTTATCTAATACTGCTAATAATGACACAAAAAAAAACACAGCGACAAGTTTCGCTGTGTTTCATTTTTAATATTTGTCTATTTCGTCACTGAATGAGGTAGAAAACCGTCTCGCGATCGCGTTTAATCCCAAGTACGATATTACCTTTAATACCATTAATGAGTTTAGACATATCTTTAACACTAGTGACACGTTGGCGATTCACTTGCATGATCACATCGCCTTCTTCAAGGCCAACGCGTGCAGCTGGTGAGCGAGGTTCTACTGAGGTAATGACGACACCTTCATTGCCATTGCGCTCGCCACTCTCTAGTACCGCGCCTCGTAGGTTTGGATGTACATCCTCTGCATTCGCCTGTTCTTCTTGTTTACCACCAAGCTCTACGTCGATAAACTTGGTTTTGCCATCACGGTAGACACCAAGTCGTACCTCACGACCTTCACCCATCGTAGCCACTTTACCGTGGAGTTCATTAAAGCTTTCAATGTCGTCGCCGTTTAGGCTGACAATGACATCATTGGCTTTCAGACCCGCTTTGTCTGCTGCTGAATCTTCAACTACGCGCATGACATAAGCACCGCGCTTAACATCAAAACCTTGTGCTTTAGCAAGACCAGCATCTAAAGTACGACCCAAGATACCCAATGAACCGCGACGAACTTCTCCGTACTCAACAATTTGATCCACTAGGTTTTTCATCATGTTTGATGGAATAGCAAAGCCGATCCCGACATTACCGCCTGACGCGCCTAAAATAGCAGTGTTGATACCAATCAGTTCGCCGTTTAAGTTAACGAGTGCACCACCTGAATTACCTTGGTTGATTGCCGCATCTGTTTGGATGAAGTCTTCATAGCCTTCGATATTTAAGCCGCTACGGCCTAGTGCACTGATGATGCCTGAGGTGACGGTATGACTTAATCCAAATGGATTACCAATAGCAACGGAAAAATCACCCACTCTCAATTTGTCTGAATTAGCGAGTTTTATTTCTGTTAGGTCTTCGCCGTCGATTTGTAGCAATGCGATATCGGATTCGGCGTCGCTACCGATTAATTTAGCCTCAAATTCTCTGCCATCTTTTAAGGTGACAAGCATTTCGTCTGCATCATCAATAACGTGATTGTTTGTAACAACATAGCCTTTATCTGCATCGATGATGACACCTGAGCCGAGGCCACTAAAAGGGCGCTTTTGGCTACGAGGCTGCGGTTGTCCAAAGAAAAAGTCGAAAGGGTCGACACGGCGACGCACTTCTTTAGCACCTTTTACTTGGATACTAACAACGCCCGGGGCGACCTTTTCTAGCATAGGTGCTAGCGTTGGTAGTTGTTGGCCGTCTACGGCAACAGGAAGTTTGGCCATGCTTTGCTGCGGTAACAGCAATAAGCTAGAAGAAAGTAAAGCGGCCGATAACAAAGATAGTTTAAATTTCATAGTCGTGAAGTACTCCGCTATTAGCGTTAATATAAGTCATAAGGGGCTGCTAACAAGCCCCTAGAATCAATAACTTCTTTTAAAGACTATGGGGTCAACAAAAAGTTTCATCAAGAGGCTTTAATTTGCTCACTTTCTTTTTTTTGACCAGAAAATAACCCAGTTTCACCTTCGGCATAGTCACTCGGTGGAGCTTCAAAACTTGGGTCTTGCTTACGTCTTCTCTCTGGGCGCGCTTGAAGAGAAGCTTGTAGTTGTTCTGTGGTTTCTTTCGAGAAAAAAGGATCCGCAGGATGAGATGGACGATCCTGTGTCAGTAGTTGGTTGGTTTCTTCCACGTGGGTAAGCAGTTGTTGATAACTATCCTGCATTTTATTTACTAGCTTTTTGGTGCTAGCTAGGTGATCTGATACGTCTTGACGATATTGCTCAAGGTCGTGTTTAGCTTGTTGTGCTTGCACTTCCAGTTCGTCGTGTTTGAACTGCTTTTTCGTTACAAAGCCACCTAAAAAGAATGCAGCAATGGCAACAATGATCAGTAATCCAAGCCAAGTAACGGTAGTCATAGGTTTCTCCCTGTGTGCCTCAACGGCAAATAAAATTAAAACTCTGTTAGAGTTAAATATACGCTGTGAATACAGTCGTGTTAATATAACCTACAAACAAATCGTAAAAAAATATTTAAGTCGATGACGCCTTGGGAAAAATATCAGCAAGATCTACAACGTGATGATTTTCAATATGACAGCGCGCAAGAAAATGCCGTAAAGCATTTACAGCGATTGTATGACGACCTTATCAATCAGCCCCCGGTCAAACCAAACTTCTTCTCGCGCTTGTTTGGTAAAGCTGAGCCGCCAAAAGTGAAAGGGTTGTACTTTTGGGGTGGAGTAGGGCGCGGTAAAACTTATCTGGTTGATACCTTTTACGATGCGTTGCCGACGGAGCGTAAAATGCGGGTGCATTTTCACCGCTTTATGCATCGTGTTCACGCAGAGCTGAAAAAGCTTAATGAAGTGAAAAACCCTCTGGAAAGCATCGCTGATACGTTCAAATCTGAAACTGACATTATCTGTTTCGATGAATTTTTCGTTCAAGACATCACTGATGCCATGTTACTGGGTGGATTAATGCAGGCGCTGTTTGCGCGCGGTATCGTGTTAGTGGTCACATCGAATATTGTGCCTGATGATTTGTATAAAAATGGCTTGCAGCGTGCACGATTCTTACCCGCCATTGAATTGGTAAAAGCCAATACTGAGGTAGTTAATGTGGACTCGGGTATTGACTATCGCTTGCGCACGTTGGAACAAGCGGAAATTTTTCACAGCCCACTTGATAAACAAGCGGATGAAAACTTATTCGACTACTTTAACAAACTCTCTCCGGAGCCGGGTAAAGCCGGACAAGCGATTGAGATTGAAGGTCGAATGATCCAAACTCGAATGGTGTCAGATTGTATTGTTATGTTTGATTTCCCTGCGCTATGTGAAACCGCTCGTTCGCAAGTGGATTACATGGAGATCAGTCGCTTATATAACACAGTGATTCTATCTAATGTGAAGCAAATGGGTCAGCAAAACGATGATGCGGCAAGGCGCTTTATTGCGCTCGTCGATGAGTTTTATGAGCGTAATGTGACGCTTATCATCTCAGCTGCAGCGCCTATTACTGAACTTTATACCGAAGGTACACTGAATTTTGAGTTCAAACGCTGCATTAGCCGCTTGCAAGAAATGCAATCCCATGAATATTTAGCAAGAGAGCATTTAGCCTAACGGCAATTACTTTTTTGTTAAGAGGACTGGTTCGGTGTGGGTGTTTGTAAATATCCTATTTGAACGAGTCCTTGTCACGCACACGTCGTCATTTCGTTGGATTTTTTGCCTTTTCTATTTTTTTTCGAAATTCTTCAGATTTTCTTGTAGAAAAAAGCACCAAGCGCTGGTTTTCACCCAGAAGGCTTGCTATAATCCGCGGCCTGCCACGTTGCGTTCTATTGCCCTCGTCGGCTTAGCCACTGACTTGAGCGGCATAAAAGTCTTAAACTCGAAGGGGTTAAAGCAAATACAAGTAGAGCGGTAGTCCAAGGACTGCCTGTGGTTTTAAAATTGAAAACTTTGGATTTTTATAATGAAAACGTTTGTTGCTAAACCAGAAACTGTAAAACGTGACTGGTACGTAGTTGACGCTGAAGGTAAAACTTTAGGTCGCATCGCTACTGAAATCGCTCGTCGCCTTCGCGGTAAGCACAAAGCTGAGTATACTCCACACGTTGACACTGGTGATTACATCATCGTAATCAACGCTGAGAAAGTTACTGTAACTGGTAACAAAACTCAGGACAAAATGTATTATGCTCACTCTGGTTACCCAGGTGGCCTTAAGTCTATCAACTTTGAGAAACTTCAAGCTAAAAAGCCTGAAATGATCATCGAGAAAGCGGTTAAAGGCATGTTACCTCGCGGTCCTCTAGGTCGTGAAATGTTCCGTAAACTTAAAGTTTACGCTGGTAACGAGCACAACCACGCTGCACAGCAGCCTCAGGTTCTAGACATTTAAGGAGCACTATCATGGCAAATCAATACTACGGTACAGGTCGTCGTAAAAGTTCAAGTGCTCGCGTATTCCTACGCCCAGGCACTGGCAACATCGTAATCAATAAGCGCTCTTTAGAAGAGTTCTTCGGTCGTGAAACTTCTCGCATGGTTGTTCGTCAGCCTCTAGAGCTAGTTGAAATGACAGAAAAGTTTGACCTATACATCACTGTTGCAGGTGGTGGTACAACTGGTCAAGCGGGTGCTATCCGTCACGGTATCACACGTGCACTAATGGAGTTTGACGAGTCTCTACGTCCAGCTCTACGTAAAGCTGGCTTTGTTACTCGCGATGCTCGTAAAGTTGAGCGTAAGAAAGTTGGTCTTAAGAAAGCACGTAAGAAGACACAGTTCTCTAAGCGTTAATTTATTACGTTTCAAGAATTCAAAAACCCAGCTTATGCTGGGTTTTTTGTTTTTAGCTTCTCCTATGTACATCAATCTCTCGTATTTACGAGGTATCTAATTCGTTTTGTCCTACTTATTTGCTCAAAAATATCGCGTCGAGTTAAAAAAGTTCAATAAATATAATAATTAGTGCAATTCGAGCGGTAACTTGGCGGTTTTTTTTGCTACAATTGGCGAAGCAAGTAGAAAGACCTGAGATCCAGTCACGCGATTTGGTGCGTATCCTTAGTCGGGGGGTTGATCTTAGTCAGTATATTGTTGTGTCAGATGCGATATCATAAATACTCGGTTTCATGCTCGAAGTAATCATAGATGATTTTCTGCGGGTTTATTCGGGCATGGATCTGGAATAACCTTGTTTTAATCAAGGTATTTATTTATGATCGCGTCTATTTTGTAATTTCTTAAATTAACCTGCTGTAACTGATGTTCTCAATATAGCAAGTGTTGGGAATCAAGTGGAGATAAGTGGATGAGCAATGCGCCTGTAGACAACAGCCGACGTCGCTTTTTAACTATCGCTACCTCTGTTGTAGGTGGCGTTGGTGCGGTTGGAGCTGCTGTTCCTTTTATTGCGTCCTGGAATCCAAGTGAGCGAGCTAAATCTGCAGGTGCGCCTGTAGAAGTAGATATCAGCAAGCTTGAGTCTGGACAACTTATTCGTGTTGAGTGGCGAGGCAAACCAGTTTGGATTGTTAATCGTACACCAAAAATGCTAGAACAAATGAAGCAACACGAAGACCAACTTCGTGATCCTAACTCTGAAGAGCCACAGCAGTTGGCATCTGCGCAGAACGGTTTCCGTTCTAAGCGACCTGAGCTTTTCGTCGCAGTTGGGATTTGTACTCACTTAGGATGTTCACCATCTTTCCTTAACGGAAGCTTTGGTGAAAAAGTAGAAGGCACTGATAGTGGTTTCTTCTGTCCTTGTCACGGTTCGAAGTTTGATATGGCGGGGCGCGTATTCCAAAACGTACCTGCACCTCTAAACTTAGAGATCCCTCCGTATACCTTTATTGACGACACTACCATTTTGGTAGGTGAAGAAGAAGGGGTTGCATAATGTCTGTTAATGTAGATAAAGCAGCAAATACGGGCGTTGTGGGTAAAGTTGTTGATTGGATTGATGCTCGTATTCCGATGACTCGCGTCTGGAATATGCACATTGCTCAATACCCAGCGCCAAAAAACTTTAACTTCTGGTATTTGTTTGGTTCACTCGCCATTCTAGTACTGGTAAACCAGATTGTAACGGGTATCTGGCTAACCATGAACTTTGTACCTTCTGCTGAAGGTGCATTTGCATCAGTAGAATACATCATGCGTGATGTTGAATATGGTTGGTTATTGCGATACCTACACTCTACCGGCGCATCCGCATTCTTTATCGTGGTCTATCTTCACATGTTCCGCGGTATGATCTACGGTTCTTATCAAAAGCCACGTGAATTACTGTGGTTGTTCGGTATGTTTATCTTCCTAGCACTAATGGCTGAAGCTTTCATGGGCTACTTATTGCCATGGGGTCAGATGTCTTTCTGGGGTGCTCAGGTAATCATTTCATTATTCGGTGCAATCCCTGTAATTGGTGATGACCTAACGCTTTGGATCCGTGGTGACTACGTTATTTCTGGTGCAACGCTTAACCGCTTCTTTGCACTACACGTTATTGCACTACCATTAGTACTGGTTATCTTAGTATTCCTTCATATTGTCGCACTGCACGAAGTAGGCTCAAACAACCCTGACGGTGTTGAGATCAAGCGCAAGAAAGGCTCTGTAGCTGAGGAAGATAAACCTAAGTTTAAATTCCATGAATACTACACGGATAAAAAAGATATTGTGGATGCAATTCCATTCCACCCTTACTACACAGTAAAAGATGTCTTAGGTGTTGCTGGCTTCTTAATTTTCTTCTGCGCAATTGTGTTCTTTGCACCAGAAATGAATGGTTTCTTCCTTGAAGCGCCAAACTTTGAAGCTGCAAACCCGCTAAAAACGCCAGAGCACATTTTCCCAGTTTGGTACTTTACGCCATTCTACGCGATCCTTCGTGCTATTCCTGATAAGTTGATTGGTGTACTAGCAATGGGCGCTTCAATCGTAGCATTGGCACTACTGCCTTGGATTGACCGTGGTTCGGTTCGTTCAATTCGCTACCGTTGTGGTTTCCATAAGTTGAACATTGCTCAGTTTGTTGTCACATTCGTTATCCTTGGTTGGATTGGTGCAACACCACAAACTGACTTTAAAACGCTATTGTCGCAAATTACGACAGTAACTTATTTTATGTTCTTCGTGTTGCTATTCTTCTACAGTAAAAACGAGAAGACAAAGCCACTACCAACGAGGTTGACGAAATGATGAAAAAGCTAGTAATCGGTTTATTCGCATTGTTGCCAACGTTATCGATGGCAGCGGGCCCATCAGTACCTTTGATGGAAGCAAACAACGACTTAACTGATAAAGCATCTTTACAGCGTGGCGCTAAGTTATTTATGAACTACTGCCTTGGCTGTCACCAAATGCAATATCAGCGTTATGAGCGTACTTTCCGTGACATCGGTATTCCAACTGAAATTGGTCAAGAAACGCTTATTTTCGATGGTTCAAAAGTAGGTAGCCATATTAAAAACTCTATGGCTAAAGATGATGCAGCAAAATGGTTTGGTGCTGCGCCACCGGACTTAACACTTATCTCTCGTGTTAAGTCTCCGGACTACATCTATACTTACTTGAAGTCATTCTATAAAGATGAGTCTCGCCCATTTGGTGTGAACAACGTTGTTTTCCCATTGGTGGGTATGCCTCACGTACTACAAGAGTTACAAGGCTTGCCAACACCGATCACTGAAGAAGTGGAAGAACACGGTCACACAGTGACTAAAGTTGTCGGCACTGAAACAGATGGTACCGGTGAGATGAGTGTTGATGAATATGACCAAGCAGCACGTGACCTGACAAACTTCTTAGCTTATGTAGGTGAGCCTTCTCGCCTAGAGTCAGAAGCTTTAGGTATTAAGGTTATTGGTTTCTTAGTTATCTTCTTCATCCTGGCATTCTTCTTGAAGAAAGAATACTGGAGAGATGTTCATTAATTTGAATATTCAAAGGTAATTTTTGCAATAGGGGCGTTCGCCCCTTTTGCTGTTTAAAGTGATTTAATTACTTTTAGTTTTTTAATGGAGGTAGGCATGGCCGTTGCTGCCAATAAGCGCCCTGTAATGACACTTTTTTCTGGGTCAAACTGTATGTACAGTCACCAGGTACGTATTGTACTTGCTGAGAAAGGTGTAAGTGTTGATATTCATCAGGCTGAAAAGGACAACTTACCAGAAGCTCTACACGAGATTAACCCGTATGGCACTGTTCCTACGCTAATCGATCGTGAGCTTGGCTTGTACCAAGCGAATATCATTATGGAGTATCTAGACGAGCGCTTCCCGCATCCTCCTCTGATGCCTGTATATCCAGTAATGCGTGGTCGTAGTCGTTTAATGATGCACCGCATTGAAACTGACTGGTATTCACTTGCTGAAAAGGTCTCTTCGGGTGGTGATGAAGCTGTACTAGCTCGTAAAGAGTTAACTGAAGCACTATTAGCTGTAGCACCTATCTTCAATGAAGCACCTTACTTCATGAGTGAAGAGTTCAGCTTAGTTGATTGTTATTTAGCTCCACTACTTTGGCGTTTACCACAGCTTGGTATTGAGCTGAATGGTGCTGGTAGCAAAGAGCTAAAAGAATACATGCTGCGTTTATTTGAGCGTGACTCATTCCAAGCATCGCTAACGGATGCAGAGCGTGAGATCAGATCGTAATGACGTCTAATCGTCCTTACTTACTACGCGCGTTTTACGAGTGGATTGTTGATAACGAATGTACACCGCATTTAGTGGTGAACGCAGACTTTCCCTCGGTACAGGTTCCAACACAATTTGTGCAAGAAGGGCAAATTGTGTTGAACGTAAGCCCGTCTGCTGTGACGAATTTCTCTATGGACAATCAAGCGCTGAGCTTTAACGCTCGGTTTGGTGGTCAACCGATGCAGGTATATGTGCCTAACGGTGCAGTATTGGCTATCTATGCAAGAGAAAACGGTGAAGGGACGGTATTTACACCTGAAGAAGAAATCTTTGAAGATGAAGAGTTTGATTTGGTAGAAGAGACGGACGTCTCACAATCGCCAGAGACTAAGCCAGAACCTGAAAAGAAAAAAGGTTCTCACCTTCGAGTGATAAAATAAAAAAACCTGCGGATGCAGGTTTTTTTATGGCTATTGTTTAGATGTACTCAAAGGCTTTAATCACACGTTTTACACCATTAATATTTCTGGCGATTTCTACCGCTGAGTTTGCTTCTTGTTTAGAGACTAAGCCCATTAAGAACACTTCGGCATTCTCGGTAACTACCTTAATATTTGCGCCATTGACTTCGTCGGCCGCGAGTAATTTGGTTTTAACTTTAGAGGTCAGCCAAGTATCATGTGTTTGCGTCGTGATGCCGATGTTTGAGCTTATTCTCAACTGATTATGTACTTGCTTAATCCCAGCAACGTTCCGTAGCGCACGCTCAGCTTCCGTTTTCATTTCTTGATTAGTGACTTGACCAATCATCAATACTATGCCATTAACACTCACTAGCGTGATATTGGCATGGTCTGCAAGGCGCTTAATCTCTTTGATGGCAAGCGTGCCTTTGATCTCGATATTGTTATCGTCAATTTGTGCACCGATAGTGCGTCTATCATTTGCAGCAGACACCGCACCGGCTGTACCAGCAACTACCGCAGCAGCACACCCTTGTAGTAACAAGATGGCGGCAAGTAAAGAGGTTATTCTCATCATCATACTTCGTCCTGAGGGAATAAAATTGCGTCGATTAGCTCACTTAAACAGTGAGTATTGAATAGTTGTGACTCGATTATCCTGCTTGGGCGTTTACTTGGGATCCGGATCTCTACGTCCTGTGGGCCCAATAGGCCGGTGATTTCACCACCATCATCGCCAACTAACGCGATGACTTTCATATCTCTAGTAAGGGCAGCTTCCACTGCGCCAATAACCGCCTTTTCTTGCCCGTTTATGGCATACGCCACCAGCAAGTCTCCTTGCTGCGCGAATGCGCGTATTTGCTTGGCAAAGCGCTCTCTGGCTTTGCCATTTTCTGGTGACGCCAGATTATATTGCTCATTCGTTAGTGCAATCGCGGGCAGACACGGGCGTTCGGTTTCGTAAAAGTTGCTTAAGATGGTTGCGAAGTGGTGTGCCAACATATGATTACTTGGCGCGCCGCAGCAGATGATTTTATTGCCATTGATCAGGCTCTGAGCCATAGTCATAGCTGCGGTTTCTAGCGCTTTAGGCAATACTTCGCCCGCCGCTATCTGCGCTTGAATTGACTCTGTAAATATAGACTTTATAGATTCTTGCATGCTAAAAAATATTTCTAATCCAGTTTATTTCAGGGGGATCGGCCCCTTGAATGGCAACAAAGTCGACTCTAAGTTGCGTGTTATGCAAATTTTGCTGTGCTAAATAATTATAAATACTACGCTTTAATCTTTGAAGCTTAGTTTTTGATAGTGCGTTAATTGCGCCACCAAAGTGGCTGCTATCGCGATACTTTACTTCAATAAACACTAAGGTTTGCGACTCTTGCATAATGAGATCTATCTCTCCGTATTTACAGAGATAGTTTCTGGTGACGGGGGTTAGTCCTTGTTTTACCAAGAATTGCTCCGCAATCAACTCAAAATGCTCGCCCTTACTTCGTGTATTGCTAAATAGTCCTTTAAACATACAGATATCCTATCTGATCAAAGAGTCTCCCGCAGGTTTCTCTTGTTGCATAAATAATGGTAGTGGAGGCTGTTCATCTAAGCTCACCAAACGAATTTGTTTATTATGATACTGTGCCCAACTGAGCTTTCGCACAACATCACTACCACCGCGAATGCTGAGTTGGCCGGTTAAGCCATCAAAACTTTTACCCGAGAGCCAAGCCAGTTGGCGCAGCTCGGGGACTAAATTCGTGGCGTCATATGCCATTGCAAACAAGCGCTGCTCTAAGTCGGCCTGCTCAGGCCATAAAGATTGATAGGCATCTCGAAGCGGTGCTTTTTCAACAGCACCCGGTAGCATCCAAGGTTGCTCGGTAAAATAAAGTCCTTCTAAATCGCCCTTATCAGTAACATCAATTTGTTTACTATAGCTGCGAGAGCTTGCATATAAAGGGATCCTATCGGCAAATGTACTGACATTGACGTCTAAATAAGGTTTGAGCAGTCTAGTTTCCATTGCATCACCTAAAATATAGATGGCATCAATGTCGCGTCTAGAGCGTGTTTCGCTTTTGACCTCTTTGCGAAATAGACTTTTGATGACGCTAGTGCGTGCTTTGGATGCATCGACCTCTAAAATATCCGTGATGACATCCGCCATGTTGGTACTATTGGTATAATAACCCACTTCTGGTGCGGCCTCACTGTAGCGTTTCCAACCTTGATCAAAATACTCAATTAAACGCTTACCAGAAGCATTCGCTGGAGCCAGTAACATGGGTTTTTTATAGCCTTTAGCAAGAAAGTGCTTCATTGCTTGCTCGACTTCATGCTCAGGATTAAGCGCAAAAAAGTACTGTTCACTACTGCTAGGCGTAAGGGTTTCGCGAGCATTTAAAAATAAGGTGGGGTAAGCCGCAAAACCTGTATCTGCGAGTAGTTTTTCAACGTTGGATTTTAATAATGGACCAATGACAAAATCGACATTTGCCTCAGCAAGTTGCGTTACGATTTCAGACTCGGATGCCATTTCATCAATGAAGAAGACTTCTTCAATCGCCCCTTCGTCGGTGGCAGCTAAAAAACCATTTTTCAAGGCTGTGCCGAGTCGCTCGCTCGCACCAGATTGTGGTAATAACACCGCAAGTCTTTTAACTTGGTAAGGTTCAAGCGCAACGGCGCCTTGTAAATCTTTAGGCAGCAAAGCAACCGCAGGGTGATTAGTAAAACGGCGACGCCAATTATTCATGGCTTGGTCGAGCTGGACGCTCGAACCCAAATAAATTTGTTGATATTTAGCCAGCGTCACCCAACCACGCTGTAAAACAGAGCCAGAATCAAAGCGCTCTAGGGCGTAACTTGATAGCTGCTGTAGCGCGAGCCAAATCTCTTCGTTTAACCCAGCCACCGCTAAGTTATGTTCATTGGCAATATCAGCCGCTTTAAAGTACTCAACCAACGCTTTTTTTGGTAGTTGCTGAGAGGCATAAATACTACCCAGTAAATACTCATACCAAGCTTGGTGTTCAGGGGTGTTGAGCCTACCCTCTAGCGTGTTCAGGATGGCTAACGCATTGGCATACTGCGACAATTCTTTGCGAGCAAGTGCGATGTATAATTTGTTTTGAATATGATCAACACTGGCTTTAGCTTCCATCGCTAAACCAATTTGCTCTAATATTTGCCAGTCTTTTTCTAAGATAGCAGCGTCTCTGGCAGCATATAGCAATTGGATTTTGGCAACGCCTTCTTTACTCTGCGCCTTTGCAAATAACGACGCGGCATTGTCATCCGATTGGCTAACGGCTTTAGTTGTTTTAGTTTCTTGGGCGGATTTGGTGACATTTGTGCTTGTACTACAAGCGGATAACCCCGACAATATGGCAACTAAAAGCGCTATCTTTTTAAACTGCACAGGCAAACCTTCTTTTTCACGACTGAGTGGATATCTTACTGACTGATATTGGAGAGCTCAATGGCTAATCTTCACAACGAAAACAAAATCGGCACCCTACATATTGTAGCGACACCAATAGGTAATTTAGATGACATCAGTGAACGTGCACTGAAAGTGTTAAGTCAGGTCGATTTAATCGCTGCCGAAGATACGCGCCACACCGGTAAATTATTGAGCCACTTTAGCATTAAAGCAAAAACTTTTGCACTGCATGATCACAACGAGAAGCAAAAAGCGCAGCAAATTTTAGATTGGTTAAACGAAGGTAAAGACATCGCGTTAGTATCTGATGCGGGCACACCGCTTATCAGCGATCCAGGCTATGCCGTGGTTAACCTGTGTCGTGAAGCAGGTGCTACCGTCACACCCGTTCCTGGCGCATGTGCCGCCATTGCTGCCGTGAGTTGTTCGGGCTTACCAACAGATAAATTCCAATTCGTGGGATTTTCACCAGCAAAAAGCCAAGCGCGTCAGTAATTTTTTAAAGATGCAGTCGCCTCTGGCATCACCAGTATCTTGTACGAAAGCACCCACCGCATTATGGCAAGTCTAGAAGATATGAAAATCGCGCTGGGCGAAACACAACAAGTCGTTTTTGCTAAAGAACTGACCAAAACCTATGAAACCTTTTTCAGTGGCACGGTTACTGAGCTCATTGAGTTTTTAACCACAACGCCTGAAAAGCAAAAAGGCGAATTGGTGTTGATGCTACCCGGTGAACAAAGAGATGAACAAGCATTAACGCCAGAAGCGAAAAAGCTCATTGAGTTACTAGAGCCAGAAATGCCATTGAAGAAGGCCTGCGGCGTGGCAGCTGAATATTTAGGGCTAAAAAAGAACGCCTTGTATAAGGCTATCATTGCCGAGCGAGAAGCGTAATACACGCAATTTATCGCGTGCGTTATTGCATTAAAGTGCGTATAATCGCCCGCCTGAGTCAGCCGGATAATCGCTGCCTGTGACGAAAATGATCAGGGGGAGGAAAGTCCGGGCTCCAATGGGCAGGGTGCCAGCTAACGGCTGGGGGGCGTGAGCCTACGACAAGTGCAGCAGAGAGAAGACCGCCTAAGTCCTTCGGGACCGGTAAGGGTGAAAGGGTGCGGTAAGAGCGCACCGGGCCACTGGTAACAGTTGGTTGCAAGGTAAACTCCACCCGGAGCAAGACCAAATAGGGTTCCTTATGGTGTGGCCCGCATCGGAACCGGGTAGGTTGCTCGAGCCTAGGAGCGATCCTAGGCCTAGACGAATGATTATCGATCTCCTTCGGGAGTGAACAGAACCCGGCTTATAGGCTGACTCACACCTCAAGCGTAAACATCCCAACATGAGATGTTTACGCTTGAGACTCCCACTTTATCACCTCTCGGTTACTTTGTTAAAAACGCCATTTATTTGTATATCTCACCACTTTTCGTTAATTTATTCACTAATTTTCACTTGCTGAATTTATTTAAGTTACTGACAAATAATGACTTTTAAGGTTGGTACAATACTTGGAAAGATAGAGCCATCTCTCAAACGAAAATGAGTAATGGAACAATCATGTACAAGAACAACAAAGTTTTACTATCAACCGTGTTATGGTTTGGCACGCTTTTATGGTCGGCATTATTTTCATCCTTAGTGAAGGCTGAGTCGGTAGACAAGCTGATCAAAACCCTCATGAAAGAAAGGCACATTCCGGGCTTACAGTTGGCCGTGGTTAAAGACGATAAAATTATTAAGCAAGGAAGTTATGGTTTTGCAGACTTACAGCACCAAGTGCCTGTGACTGAGCAGACGTTATTTCCGATTAACTCGATGACAAAGGCGTTTACCGGCGTTGCGATTGTACAGCTCGCTGAACAAGGTTATCTCAACATTGACGATGAAATTGGTAAGCACTTACCCGATTTACCAAAGGCTTGGCAGCAACTCAAAATTAACCAATTAATGGGTCACACCACAGGTTTGCCAGCGATCTTAGCATCAAATTATGCCCTAGAAACCATTGTACCGAATGATATTGATGCCTCATGGCAAGCTGTGCAAAAGCAGCCTCTTCAATTTACACCTAACTCGCGTTTTAGTTATAACCAAACCGGTTATGTGATTTTGGGTAAAATCATTGATAAATATGCACCTGAAGGGTTTCCTGCTTTTATTACCAAGATGCAGTTAGCACGTGCCAATATGCCAAAGACAGCGCAGGCAGGTTTTGATTATCTTGAATTTATGGTGCCAAATCAGGCTCGCCAATATATTCATTTAGGTGAGGGAAATTACAAAAACTTTTACGGCGAATTCCCATATATGCTAAGAACCGCAGCGGGAATGAGTTCAACCGCAACTGAACTGGCTAACTATGTTGTATCACTACAAAAAGGCGAGCTGGTTAAAGAGTTGGATATGCTATGGACGCCAGTTAAGCTGAACAACGGACGCACAGAAGCCTTTAACACCAAAGAAAACGGCTATGCAATGGGCTGGCAAGTGATTCAGCGTAAATATCACCCAGCGATCAGCGCAAGCGGTGGAAACGCGACTACGGTGATCACCTACCCTGAAGACAAGGTTTCCGTGATTGTGCTTACTAACCTGTTGGGTGGATTACCCATTGAGTTTGTTGATGATATTGCCGCTTATTATATTCCCAACTTTAACGACGCTAGTAAGCAAAAGGCCTATCAGCCGATGGTGTACTTAAAGCAGCTTACAGATAAACAAGGCTTTACCGACTTTGCGGCTACGTTTGCAAATGCGCAGCAAGATACCGGTGTAATGTATGACTTAGAGATCTTGGTGGAGTGGGGCAATAAGCTTGTTGAAGATGGTCAAGTTAATAATGGTATCGAAA
The DNA here is from genome assembly GCF_000238315.3 of Pseudoalteromonas piscicida. Lineage (NCBI taxonomy): Bacteria > Pseudomonadati > Pseudomonadota > Gammaproteobacteria > Alteromonadales > Pseudoalteromonadaceae > Pseudoalteromonas > Pseudoalteromonas piscicida. Next base: position 2,792,541 of record NZ_CP011924.1, on the reverse strand, counting down.
TCTTTAAATTTGCGCTGACACAAAATAACGAGCAGTCCTATTACCATAACAGCATCGCGCAAGCGTATGAGTTAAATAAGCAGTATGCGCAAGCACTTGAGCACTATCAGCAGTTACTTGCGATAAATCCAAACAGTCAGTTCGCAACAAATAAAGTGGCGGAAGTGAAGGAGTATCTTTAACTCACCATAAGATTGTGGCGGCAGCCTAAACAAATCGAAAGCCGCAAGTTCAATTACTTGCGGCTTTTTAGTATTGGCAATAAATCGCTGTCTATACTTAACGAAGTATTAGAAGCTGCGGTATACTACGCAATCACCTATTTGAGCTATGTACTGCTATAAACATAACTAGTACAGGTCATTGATAGTAAACCTGATTGAGAAAGTCATACCATGAGCCAACAACCTACTCCACCCTTTGAGCCACAAACACCTAATCACTGTGTTGATGCCTTTCGCCGCTTTAGCGTTGCACCCATGTTAGATTGGACGGATCGCCATTGCAGAACCTTTCACCGTAAGCTGACTAAACATGCGGTGCTTTATACTGAAATGATCACCACTGGTGCGATTATTTTTGGTAAAGGGGATTATTTGGCGTTTGGTGCGCATGAGTTACCGGTGGCGTTGCAGTTGGGGGGCTCTGATCCTAAGGCGTTGGCAGAGTGTGCTAAGCGTGCTGAGCAATATGGCTACAGTGAGGTAAACCTAAACGTGGGTTGCCCGTCAGATCGCGTGCAAAATGGTCGCTTTGGTGCGTGTTTAATGGCTGAGCCGCAGTTAGTTGCTGATTGTGTGGCGGCGATGAAGGCAGAAGTGGATATTCCGGTAACGGTAAAAACGCGCATTGGTATTGATGAACAAGATTCCTATGAGTTTCTTACAGCGCTGATTGAAACCTCGCAGGCAGTGGGCTGTGATGATTTTATTATCCATGCCCGTAAAGCATGGTTGCAAGGCTTAAGCCCGAAAGAAAACCGTGAGATCCCACCATTAGATTATCCTCGCGTTTATCAATTAAAGAAAGACTATCCAGATCTTCATATCAGTATTAATGGTGGCGTTAAAACTCTTGAGGAATGTCAGCATCATTTGGTTCACCTTGACGGCGTAATGGTTGGCCGTGAAGCCTACAGCAACCCGTTTATGTTGTCGCAGGTTGATGAGCTATTGTATGGCGAAGCTGCGTTTACGCAAACTCGCCATCAAGTCATAAGAAGCATGTATGACTACTTTGAAAGTGAAATGTCGAATGGTGCAAATTTTTGGCATATTGCGCGTCACATGTTGGGTATTTTTCAAAATCAGCCCGGTGCGAGAGGTTTCCGTCGTCATTTATCAGAAAATGGCCACAAAAAAGAGGCTGGCATAGAGGTGATGGAAAAGGCGCTGTCTTTTGTACCTGAAGCGTAAAATATATTGCTCCAATACTGTGTGTGAAAAAGACGATTTTATCGTCTTTTTCACTATTTAATGTATCTCAATAAATTTATTTTTCCTTTCAAAAAACCTTAACTCAATGATTTAATTTTGTTTTTATTTTTGGCACGGCTCTTGGAATAGTCTAACTATATTATAAAAGGAGCCGAACAATGACCATCATCAACAGAATTGAAGACCTTATCAAAGCAGAACTTAACGCGTTACTAGATAAAGCCGAAGACCCACAAAAAATGGCAACTCAGTTAGTGCGTGATTTAGAAGAAGCACTATCTGATTGTCGTGCAACGGCAGCTGAGCTTATTTGCCAACAAAAAATAGCGCAGCGTCAAGCTGAGCAAGCAAATAAAGCTGCGGCAACATGGCAAAGCAAAGCCGAACATGCTCTTGAAAAAGGTCGTGAAGATCTTGCCCGCTCAGCCCTTGAGCAAAAGCAGCGAGAAACCGAAAAAGCACAAGAAGCACAGCAAAAAATTGATGATCTAACGCCTGCACTTGAAAAACTCAGCGCAGATGCGGACAAGTTGCAAAGCAAAATTCAGCAATTAAAGGCAAAAGAAAAGGCCATGTTGCGCCGCTTGGAAGCTGGCAAGGCAAGGTTAACCATCAAACAAACGCTGAATAGTGACGACATGCACTCTGCAACGCGCAAGTTCGACGAGTTAGAGCGCAAGGTGGCGCGCCTTGAAGCTGAAGTCGAATCCTATGACTTAGGGCAGCCTGATGTATGGCAGCGCTTTGAAGATGAGCAAAAGCAACAACAAATCGACGATGAATTAGCCCAACTGAAGCAAAAAATGGCGAGCTAGGCTCGCCCACAGCAACGACTGAGTAATCAAAGCGAAAGGGGATAAAGATGAAAAATAGATATCAATCAACACTGTCTCAAATGAATAGTTCAAAGAAAATTGGTGGCGTATGTGCGCAACTAGCACAACGTTTTGATATGCCAATTTGGTTAACACGTTTACTAACGGTATTGCTGTTTTTTAAGTTTCCAATGTTGGTGCTATTGGCGTATGGCGTCGCTTGGTTTGCAATGCCAAAAGCGCAATACGAAAACTAAGTAACGGCGACGAGGTAGGCACTATGAAAGTCGTGGCCGGTATATTATTAGCGCTGGTATTTTTATTGGCGCTATCTTGGGTGTCGCTGCCACTGGTATGGTTAGACATCAGCGATCTGCAACTCGATATGGGATTTGACCTAGGTTGGTTTGGCTTTGAAATACTCACGTTGCTATTTGCAATTGTAGCGCTGGTGGTGCTGGGAGCACTCTTGAGCGCAGGTGTTTTAGGGATGCTCCTTATTGTGTTCATTGGGCTAGTAATGACGTTGCTATTTAATTCGCTAATAGTGCTATTTCCACTCATCTGTATTATTGCAATTGTGTGGTTAGTGGTAGACAAATCTGCTCAAGCCAAAGTGTGAGCTGTGGGTTTTTGTTGGCGGTAGGAGATAAAAAACACGCTAAATTGGGATCTGTGATATAGTTATTTGCAGTTATAAATCCAAGGAAAGCCAACATGAAATCAAGTGTAATCAAAACCTTAATTTTTGCTTTATCAACTTTTATCGGCTTTAACGCTTCAGCTCATCAAGGGCATGAACATGGTGAACATCACCATGGTTCGGAGCAACTTTCTGTTCACAACGCAACCGTGCGTACTTTTTTACCGGCAGCACCTTCAACTGCAGGTTATCTCGTTATTGAAAACCCAACGCAGCAAAATAAAGTGTTGGTTAAGGCTTCGCTTGAAGGCGTTAAGCGTGTTGAAATTCACGAGCATGTTCATAAAGAAGACATGATGAAAATGCAACGTGTTGACGAGCTAGCTATTCCTGCGGGTAAATCAGTGACATTCCAGCCAGGTGGTTATCACTTAATGGTGTTTGAACCAGTAGAAACATTAAAAGTCGGTGAAAAGCGTAAGCTTACGCTATATTTTGCTGATGGCGATAGGATCTTCACCATGGCGGAAGTTGTCGCACTTGCAGACATGTTTGGTGGCAAAGAAAAGTCAAACGCCGGACATCACTCTCATCACTAAAAACAGTGAGGTATTAAATGGGAAATCATACGGGAAAAATCATCTCTGGCATTATCGCTGTCATACTTCTGGGTTATGTTATAGCTGTATATTGGAGTGTGGAACCAGAGCAGTTTGACGTCGTCGCGGCTGCAAAAGCGGATGCGCAGAAAAATGGCAATACATTAGTCACTGGATATGTAACGACACATACCTTGATTAAAGTGACGGATACGCTTTTAAATAAGCCTGGTGGTTACTTGTCGAATGACATGATGCCACCAAGCGTAATGATGGATAACATGCCTGCTTGGGAGTACGGTGTGCTTGAGATGACACGAGATCTTACGCTTTCGATGCGTAAAGATTTTAGTCGTTCACAATCTCAATCGACAGAGCACCCGAGTTTAAAGCTAGCTCAGCCACAGTTTAATATCAGTTCAACAGCGTGGATGTGGCCAAGTGCTGAGGGTGAGTATCAAAAAGGTAATGATTTACTACGTCAGTATTTGACTCAAATTTCTGATAATAGTAACCGCGATAGCCAGTTTTATGCGCGTGCTGATAACTTGAGAGCTTGGTTAAAAGAGGCCGAAAAGCGCATGGGCAGCTTAAGCCAAAGATTAAGTGCGAGCGTAGGGCAAGACAGATTAAATACCGATTTAGCTGGGGATTCGGCAGCTGATCAAGCAACCATGACGCCAAGCCATAATATGGTGAAAACCTCTTGGTGGCAGATTGATGATGTATTTTATGAAGCCAGAGGCGCCACATGGGCGTTACTGCACTATATGAAAGCAGTAGAGCATGACTTTAGACCTGTGCTTGAAAAGAAAAATGCACTTGTCAGCCTACAGCAGATCATCAGAGAGTTAGAGGCGACTCAAGAGACGGTGTGGAGCCCTATGGTGTTAAACGGCAGTGGCTTTGGCTTGGTAGCGAACCATTCTCTGGTCATGGCAAATTATATTTCGCGAGCCAATGCGGCTCTCATCGAACTTAGTGAACTTTTAGCGCAAGGATAACATCATGAAAAAACACTTTTTAGCAGCGGCATTATCTCTCGCTTGCTTAGCACCTGCTGCACACGCAGACACGGTACTCGGGCTTTATGTCGGTGCAGAAGGGTGGGATACCGAAACCGAAGGTAGCTTTGCTGAAAAAGGCAATATGCAAACCTTTAACTTTGACGATGAAACTTTTACGAGTTTCTATGCTGCACTTGAGCACCCAGTACCGCTGGTACCAAATATCAAGTTACGCTATACCGAGCTTGAGCTAAATGGTCAAACGACGTTAACAGAGTCTTTTGACTTTGGCGGCCAAGTTTATACGGTAGGTACTGACGCGACAACAAACGCAGATCTAAACCACATCGACTACACATTGTATTACGAAGTGCTAGACAATGACTTGTTGACGTTAGACTTTGGTGTGAACTTTAAGCAGTTTGACGGTTCTATCATGGTAACTGGTACTGCAAATGGTCAAACACGCACAGAAGAAGTTGAATTCTCAGGCTTTGTTCCTCTAGGTTATTTGCGCGGTGAAGTGGGTTTACCACTTACAGGGCTAAGTGTTTTTGCCGAAGGCAGCATGCTTGCAATTGATGATAGCAAAATCCAAGATTATCAAATTGGTATCGCTTATGAGTTTATCGACAATATGGCTGTTGATGTTGCGGTAAAAGTGGGTTATCGCTCTATGGTACTTGAGCTAGATGATATCGATGATATCTACACTGACCTGGATGTCTCTGGTCCATTTGCAGGGATCCAACTACATTTCTAAGATAGTGTAGTTTACTCCTTTAGCGGCTTGGTACGAGTGATCGACCAAGCTGTTTTTGTTTGGTAAATAGAATAGTTTCTTTATCTCTCTTCCCACTCGAGAGAAAACTCGCTTTCAAAGGCCTTTTCTACAAGTTGCTTGTATTGTTTATTGATTGGACTTTGGAGTAATTTTTTTAGCTCGTCTCCGGTTTGCGTCAACTTGTAATAGCTCAGCACCAAGTCATTGGATTTGGCCGTTAAGGTCATTTTTTTACGTAAATACACCAGCTGCATTGACTGTCCTTTTTGTAGCGATGCGGACTCAATTTCTTGCCGATAAAGGATATTAATGTCCATCAGCGTAAGTATATTTGGGAAGTTGAGCCCAGCTTGGCTTAAGTTGATGGATTCGGTGCTGCCTTTACGTAGCAAATCAAAAATAGACGGCTTTTTATAGTATCCATGAAGAATAAGGTAGCTGTCTTCTTTTTCTAAGTAACCACACAACGGTGCACATCTTTGTAAAGCGGTTGCTTCACGCTGGGTCATCATCTTTAGGGTTTGCAGACTTTTAATTGAAAAAGTGCCGGGTGTAATACTTTCACCCACTAATATCTTTGCCCACAACTTTTGCATAGAGTGATTGGCAATGTCTTCTGCAAGGGTGATGAAGTGCTCCAACCAATCGGGATCGGGGCGACCTCGGGCGGTAACCTCGGGGCATAAAGTAAGTGCCATGCCCATAATGGCCTCAAGATTTTGCTGGCGCTGGATTTTGATTAATTGTTGGCGCTTTAGAGCACGTTTTAGCGTGCCATGTTGAGTCCGCACCGTGTATTGGTTATCTTTATTTTTATCAGACTGATAACGGTCATTTTGAGTGACAAGCGGTGTGATCCGTTTCACCATGGGGTAGCCGAGCTTTTCTTCAATCGAAAGCGCTAAAGCTGACTTTACTTGTGCATTTTTGACTGCCATATCAAGCTCGTAGTTTATACAGTGTGTGCATATGGTTCACTGCAGAGTTAGTTAGTTGCTGTAAATACTGCTGCATAAAAAGTGCGATAAAACTGCCAATAAACGGCGTATTAGCTCTTCCTTCAATCGTGATGGTCAGTTTTTTATCGGCCTGAACGGTCAACAAATTAAGGCTGATTTTGGCTAAATGTTCATCGTCCAAATGTAATGACAGCTCTAAACTCTGTTCGTTGATTTTGGTGATGGTCATTTCAGCTTCTCCCCAAGGATGCACTAACACTGCTGAACCACCTACTCGTTGCTTTTTCGGTAAAATACGAAAGTGGATGTCTTCGGTTGCTTGCCAATTAAATAATGCTGGCCAATGGGATAATACCAATGGAGAGAGTGTTGTGTTATTTGCAGAAATATCGGTGCTTTTTACCACTTTATAATGGTGTGGCATCGCTAAACCAGCAATCACAATGACAAGTGCCAAAATCATCAGCATTCTAATAGGAGTATATAAACGTTTGATACAGAATCCTCTTTGGTAAAAAGTATGCTAAATCATCTATTTTGTTCTATGCTCGACTATAATATTTCATGTATGTTAATCAAACAGAACTGTAATAGTAAAAATGTACCATATTTTGTAAGATGGTAAACACTGGAGTGAATCAGTGCCTATAATTAAAGAGTAGTGCGGATTTAAAGGGTAAAACATGGCACCTGAGCAAGAAGATTATTTGTTTGCAGAGCACGAAGAAGTTACTCAAGAAGAAGAAACGACAAGTGCTTTTTGGGATGTCTTAGTCGTTGATGATGATCCTGAGATCCATTCTGTTACTAAACTTGCGCTGTCTAATTTAGAGTTTTGGGGCAAAAAGCTCAGGTTTTTTCACGCCTATTCTGGCAAAGAAGCCATTGAGATTTTAAAAGAACAAAATAATATCAGTATCCTTTTACTCGATGTAGTGATGGAAACCGACGACGCAGGTCTTAATGTCGTGCGTCGAGTGCGCGAAGAGATCAAAAATATGGCAGTACGTATTATTATGCGTACAGGTCAACCGGGTTATGCACCGGAAGAAAAGATCATTCGTGAGTTCGACATTAACGATTATAAAATGAAGACAGAACTCACCCGCAGCAAACTGGTTACTTCTTTACTTACCGCTATCCGTTCTTATCAACAAATTTGTGAGCTCGAAGCGCAAAGCTATGCACTAGAGCAGATCCTTTCAGCTTCTCGTGCCATACTCGGTCATACCGATATGGGTTCCTTTGCAGCGGCGGTCGTTGCCCAATTGGCAAATATTTTAGATGCGTCAGGCGAAGGCTTAGTGAGTGGCTACCTAGATGATGATATGCATTTAAGGGTGTTTGGTGGTAGTGAGCAGTACCGCGAATTCTTTGGCCATGGTATAGAGCAGCTTGATAATGGTCGTGTCATCATGCAAGTGCAAAACTGTATTGATACCGAATCCCACCAATCTACCGCGCATGACATTACCTTCTTACTTGAAAGCAAAAACAAAAAAGCAGCCATTTATTTAGAGCTAGAGGCTGAGCCATCGGAAGCGCAATTGAAGTTTGCTGAGATATTCCTCACGAACGTTGGAGTTGGTCTTGATAATATTAAGCTATTCAATGAATTACGTGAGGTTGCTTACAAAGATAATCTTACCAAACTGCCTAATCGCGCTAATTTTATCGAGAAAATAGAGTCTTACTTTAACCAACAACAGTCGCTCGTTTTTATTCTTGTTGATATTGCTCAATTTTCTGACATCAATAATGGTTTAGGCCAAGAAGTTGGGAACTTGTTGTTATTAGGTGTTGCTGAGCGAATTAGTATTGAGTTTCCTGAGGCCCAGTTAATTTCACGAATTGGCGCGGATGTGTTTGGCTTTTTAATGCCTGAGTCGCAGTTTGATGAAGAGTCTTTTATTGATAACTTGTGCGTGCCCTACCATGTCGGGGAGCATTTGTTGACTATGCACTTTCATATTGGAGTGTGCCGTCAAGAAGACTTTCAACCGCAAGGAATAGAAACCTTAAAACTTGCGTATATTGCGCTTAACCAAGCAAAACAGTCGAGTATTCCATTGGATTGGTATACCCCAGATTTAGAAGAAAAAATGGCTTGGAAGCTGGGGTTAATAAGACAGCTCAGGCAAGATTTTGAGATGAAAAAACTCGAGGTTTGGTATCAGCCTCAGTTTTCTATTGCTGATCGCAAGGTGATTGGCTGTGAGGCTTTGTTGCGTTGGCCTTCTGGAAACGGGAATTATATTTCCCCTGCGATTTTTGTTCCGCTTGCGGAAAATGCAGGGCTTATTGTCGAAATTGGCCAATGGGTATTAGAACAAGCCTGTCAGTTGCAGGCAACTTTGCAGCAACAGGGGTTCGGTGAGCTTAGCATTGCTGTTAACGTCTCTGTGCCGCAGTTTAAGGTGCCAAACTATGCACAGCAGGTCAAAGACACAATCTTGTCGTTTAATGTGGAGCCTAAGCATATAGAGCTCGAAGTGACAGAAAGTGTAGTCATGGATGAGGTAAATTCGGTGATCAATACACTCCAAGAGTTACAAGAATTTGGTGTTGAGGTGTCCATTGATGACTTTGGTACTGGATTTTCTTCTTTGAGCTATTTGCAAAAACTTCCTTTAGCACGGCTTAAAATCGACCGTGCTTTTGTCAAAGATATTCCTCATGATGACAGTGGTGCTATTGCCGATCTTGTCATCTCTTTAGGGCAGCATCTTGGCCTAAAAACAATTGCGGAAGGTGTAGAGACAGAAGAGCAAATGACGGTGTTACAAAAGCTTGGCTGCGATGAAGTACAGGGATTTTTATTAGCAAAACCAATGCCTGAACAAGACTTACTTGAATTTTTAGAATCAAATTAGTCTATTGTGTTGTGAAAATCGGTGCAATTGCTTTTCTTTGTAATGTTGATTAGACTAAAGTTTGAACACTCCGTTCTTAAGTGTACTTAGGTACTTTGTATTATCAATAATAAGGGATTTGCTATGAAAATCGCAGGAGTTTGTGTTGTCCTATTGGTGCTTCTGACGGGTTGTAATTCAACGACCGAGTCGGCAAAAAACAATAATGAGAGCACGATAGCTAAAAATCAAGATGATTTATACTGTAAGCAAGATATCATCACTGGTAGTAAGTTTACAAAACGAAGATGTCGTACTAAAGATCAGATCGAGCATGATCGACGTGCGGCAAAAGACATGCTTAACCGTCAGCAGAGTACAGTTGGCGTCCAAGGCGGTCAGTAAATATTGCTTTGTTAGACTAGCACGAGCAGTCTAATTATTTGCTCTAATTGAGGAAACAGTTGCGAGCTGCGCTGAAAACTCCTCTTTTAGAGCAGTTACCTTTCTTTCTCTCAAGTTTAAATTACGCTTTATCTTTCCTGACTATCTCCACTTATTTAACCTGAGGTTTGGATAAGGAATGAGCTAACTCATTGTTTTTAATAACACATTAAATTACCCCCTTATCTAGCCAGACAGTTTTAGGGATAACAAGGCGAATTTATGCACCAATAGCTGGCTATTGGAAGTGAATTCAACGCAGTTAGCGCTAAAACTGGCTGCTAGAAAGGCATTAATTATCCGAAGCTCAGGTTATTTAATTTTGATTACGGTGTATGAACGTTAGCGGTGATAGATATTATTGTGTGCATGGTATCTCATGCTTTAATACCAAATAGACTTAATACCCACTCAATGTGAGGGGGAAAATCTGACGCTAGCTGCGTTAACAACTTCTTTTTTAGAACAACTAGGTGCATTGCTGATGGCTGGATGCGGAGCTGGCGACAATACTTTCTAATTTCAAAAGTAACTCACCCTATTAGAGAGGTTTTGATGTTAGGTGAGTAGTTAATAGATATTTGCCTTCTAAGCATCATGATTAAGCAGTGATGTGAGAGTGACATTAAACTAAAAAGCCCTCGCAGCTTTAAACTTGCGAGGGCTGATAATTACGACTAAATCTTACCGTTTTTAGACTACAGTCTAAATGTGAAACCTGCGAAGATATAGCGACCCAAAGAATCATAGAAACCAGGGTAAGTGTTACCATTTGCAGGGCCTGCAGGACCATTTGGTACTAGTGGAGCAGTATTATCAAAGATATTATTTACACCACCGCGGAATTGCAGGTTATCAGAAGCATTCCATGTTACTGCAATATCAACGTAGTCACGCGCAGTCATTGGAACTGGTCCATCGATTACTTGACCGTCGTCATTTCGAGCGAATTCCTTCACTTCACTTACATAACGATAGGTTGCTGTAATGTTTGCATCCCAAGGCGTTACCCAAGTTGTTGAGAAGTTTGACTTAAAGTCAGGAACTGGGTATTCACATACCGCTCTATCCCAACGACCTGCACAATCGTCAATATCACCACCTGGTAAGTTCTGCGTCGCATACTTATCTAGCCATGTACCGATTAGCTTGAAGCGTAAAAGACCCATATCATCAGGTAGGTTATAACGGTAAGACGCATCAAAATCGATACCGCTTGTTTCTACGCTACCAATGTTGGTATCAATTGCAGTGATTGAATCCTGACCTAGCCATAAAGAACCAGTCGGACCACGGTTGATAAGTCCACATAACTCGTCGTTACCATTAATCGCACACTCAACGCAGTTAGCGCTAAAACTGGCTGCTAGAAAGGCATTAATTATCCGAAGCTCAGGTTATTTAATTTTGATTACGGTGTATGAACGTTAGCGGTGATAGATATTATTGTGTGCATGGTATCTCATGCTTTAATACCAAATAGACTTAATACCCACTCAATGTGAGGGGGAAAATCTGACGCTAGCTGCGTTAACAACTTCTTTTTTAGAACAACTAGGTGCATTGCTGATGGCTGGATGCGGAGCTGGCGACAATACTTTCTAATTTCAAAAGTAACTCACCCTATTAGAGAGGTTTTGATGTTAGGTGAGTAGTTAATAGATATTTGCCTTCTAAGCATCATGATTAAGCAGTGATGTGAGAGTGACATTAAACTAAAAAGCCCTCGCAGCTTTAAACTTGCGAGGGCTGATAATTACGACTAAATCTTACCGTTTTTAGACTACAGTCTAAATGTGAAACCTGCGAAGATATAGCGACCCAAAGAATCATAGAAACCAGGGTAAGTGTTACCATTTGCAGGGCCTGCAGGACCATTTGGTACTAGTGGAGCAGTATTATCAAAGATATTATTTACACCACCGCGGAATTGCAGGTTATCAGAAGCATTCCATGTTACTGCAATATCAACGTAGTCACGCGCAGTCATTGGAACTGGTCCATCGATTACTTGACCGTCGTCATTTCGAGCGAATTCCTTCACTTCACTTACATAACGATAGGTTGCTGTAATGTTTGCATCCCAAGGCGTTACCCAAGTTGTTGAGAAGTTTGACTTAAAGTCAGGAACTGGGTATTCACATACCGCTCTATCCCAACGACCTGCACAATCGTCAATATCACCACCTGGTAAGTTCTGCGTCGCATACTTATCTAGCCATGTACCGATTAGCTTGAAGCGTAAAAGACCCATATCATCAGGTAGGTTATAACGGTAAGACGCATCAAAATCGATACCGCTTGTTTCTACGCTACCAATGTTGGTATCAATTGCAGTGATTGAATCCTGACCTAGCCATAAAGAACCAGTCGGACCACGGTTGATAAGTCCACATAACTCGTCGTTACCATTAATCGCACACTGATTGAAGATTGTTGCTTCAGGGATTTCTTGAATTGCGTCTTCAACAGTAATGTCGAAGTAGTCAATCGCAATGTCTAAACCTTCAATGGCTTCAGGAGATAATAGAATACCGAACGAGATAGTATCTGACTTCTCAGGCTCTAGGTCTGGGTTACCACCAGTGATACTGTTGTATTGACCTGCTGGGTTGATCAGTGCGTTTGAACCATATTTAGATGGATCGAGACCTGTTCTAGCACACTGTTCAACGGTTAGAGTTGGGTTGTCACCACCACATGGATCTTCCCAGTTGAACAAACCTAAACCAGCAGATCTGAATAGGTCACGTACGTTACCTGCACGTACTGCGCGTTGGAAGCTTGTTCTTAAACCAAGTTGATCATTAACGCGGATATCAAACGCACCTTTATAGGTGTTAGTTGTTTTATCCGTTGAATAATCAGAGTAGCGGTAAGCTAACTCTAATGTAATATAATCAGCAAATTCAGAGTCTTCGACTAATGGTACGTTGAATTCAGTAAAGAATTCATTGACGTCAAATTCACCACTTACGCCAAGAACTGGACCACCTTGACCTGCACCGTCACCCGACTGGAAGCCTTGATCCGGATTAAAGTCTAGTGATTCTTTTCTGTGCTCAAGACCAAATACCACGCCCACACCAGTGGAAGTCCCAGGTACTACAACACCGTACTCAGTAAGGTCACCAGTAACATAACCACTAATTTGTTTTGTTCTCGTGTCACCACGAGCAAATAGAGGCATAGTTAGATAGTCGATTTGCTCTTGAGTGATGTTCGCTGGATCGAAAATATTCCAAGGAATACAGGTTGGATCGCTACCATCTACAACTGACTTACATACCACGTTACCGTCATCATCTGTCGTTGCTTGTAATGAACGAATGATTCTGGTTGTAGACATGTCGTTTTGGTAAGTCTGAGCATATGATACGTTACCAAAGTTCATATACGCATCATAACTCCAGTTGTCATCGATTTCACCGCGAACACCTAGTACAAAGCGAGTTGAGGTATGGCGAATATCGTCTTGACGAGGGCCACCTTCAACATTACGTTTACCGATGAAAGCACCTTCTACAACGCCATCAACTGCAACGCCACCAGGTCCACAAAGCGTGTTTCTTTGTGAATCTGAAAGTAGCGGATTATCACAGCTAATATCAACTTGGTTGAAGAAAGAGCCAGAAGGTGCGATCTGAGCTACTGTGCGGTTGTCCATGTAGTTAAACTCAGCGTAAAACGTATGGCTGTCGTTAAAGTCATAGTGACCTAGCAAGCCAAATGTCTTACGTTTGTCTGGACGTTGGAAGTAGTTAAGCGGGCCATAGTTATAAACAGTTCCAGCAGTAGGAACGAAATCGGTACCAGCTACTTTGTAGTCATAGGTATCGAAATCGGTAATACGGCCATCAGGAATTGTTCCTGAACCACCACAGATACGTTTACCTGTGGCATCGATATTCATAGCACAGGCGCTGTAGTCACGGTTATCCTGTGTCACTTCTTCGATATCACGCCAAGTCGCGTAACCTGTGATGTTTGCACGTCCATCTGCAGAGTTTGCACCAAAAGTCAGAGAGATATCATGGGTGTCACCATCCCACTGACTTCCGTCAGGTACTGGGAAGCCTCTATCATTTAGTGCTCGTTGCATGTCTTTGTGGTCGTTATCATGTTGATAAACACTACCTTGATACTCAACTTGGAAGCCTTCAAAGTCGTCTTTCATGATAAAGTTTACAACACCAGCAACAGCGTCAGAGCCGTATGTTGCTGACGAACCACCGGTAAGAACATCTACACGTTCTACCAAGGCAGCTGGGATTTGGTTAAGGTCAGCGCCGATACCACCAGCAACAGGAGAACCAGAAGGCAAGCGACGTCCATTAACAAGTACTAATGTACGTTCTGTGCCTAAATTACGTAGGTTTACTGTTGCGGTACCTGTAGCTCCATTTGCTTGGCCTGAAGTTTGGTCAGCAAAGATTGCAGGCATATCGTTGAGTAGATCTTCTACCCTAGTAATACCTGCAACTTTAATGTCTTCGGCCGTAACACTTGTTACAGGGCTCGCACCAGTCATGGCAGCTCGCTTGATACGAGTACCAGTAACCTCAATTCGTTCTACGCTATTAGTAGCGTTGGCATCTGTTTCTTCAGCGTGGGCGATACCTGATACGCCTGCAGTCAGCGTTGAACAAGCCAGTAGAGATAGCCTGATCGTTGCTGATAGGTTAGAAAGTTTCATCTTATTTCCTTATTTATTTATTTATTAGCAGAGTAGGAAAATGTTCCTGCAACATAGAACTTACAACGCATCTACTGAAAGTTCAATGGTTCGTTTGTAAAACCGTCAAATGTAATGGAGATATGAGCTTTTTTATAACGAAATTATACGGATGAAAGTTGAAACAAAACATTTCTAGATAAAAGTAAAACAAAGGAATGAGTAATTTGTTGCCAAAAAAAGGACACCGCGATGGTGTCCTTGATGATGAATACCTGTGGAGTTGATTACTCTTCAGTGATAAATGCTTCACCGGATTGAATCCACTCTGCTGGTGGCAATCCTTTCAGATGATAATCAAAGTATTCTTTCATACGAATTGAATAATCTAGCTGATTTGGCAGCTTTTTCAGATGGTGCGGTTCACCTTCGTATTGCAAGAAAATAGCATCTTTATCATGTCTTCTTAAGGCTAAGTAATATTGAATACCTTCTTGCCAAGGTACAGCTCCGTCGTTATCGCCAAACATGATCAAAATCGGCGTTTTTACTTTATCTGCGTAAAACACTGGAGAGTTTTCTATATATAATTCAGGCGCTTCTGTTAGCGGTTTACCGATACGGCTTTGGCCTGTTTCGTACTGGAACTGTCTTGCAAGACCTGATTCTAAACGGATCCCACTGAACGCTGAGGTCATATTAGATACTGGCGCGCCAGACACAACCGCTTTAAACATATCTGTCTGTGTGATCATAAATGCACTTTGGTAACCAGCCCAAGAGTGGCCTTGTAAGCCAATTTTATCCGGATCCGCAACACCTGTATCAATCAGCGCCTGTGCTGCATTGATCATGGTTTGTGTTGAAGAGCGCCCAGGGTGACCGATTTCAAAACGAATATCAGGCAAGAATATCGCATAACCGTTTGAGGTATACATTGGCAGGTTTGGTCTGTGATTTAGCTCCATTTTCGGGAAGTCATACATGCGCTGGCTCATATAGCGGTAGAAGTAAATCACCACTGGCACTTTATCACCAGCGTTATAATCAGCAGGTTTGATTAACACGCCTTGAAGATCTTCGCCATCGTAGCCTTTGTACTTCACAAGTTCAGGTTTTTGGCCCCAAGCAAATGTCTGCTGCTGTGGGTTTAAATCTGTGAGTTTTGTCGGGTTATTAAAGCTGCCATCTGAGACCCAATAATCAGGAAACTCTTGATAAGACTGTCTTGTGAAAATATAAGTGTCCACCTCTTTGGCTTTTTTCACTACGCCATATTTAGCTTCGCCAGACAAAACAGTTTGCAACTTGTTATCTTGTAGAGAAAGCGTAGCAATATGCGTTTGTTTATTTTCGAGGTTGTGCGCACTTAACAGTAAGGTATCGTCCGGGTTAAAACCTAGTTTGTCCTTATCTTTATACTCAATACGATATTGCGTTTGGGTCTTATAGCCATCAGTTAGGCGAGTTGCTTTTGCCGTTTTGGTATCAAATGCCCAAATATCATATTTACTGTAGGCGTAGAGCGTCGAACCATCGAGCTGCCAACCAGCAAATCCAAACCCTTCGTTTGGTTCTGGTTTATCATGTTTATCATCAGCAAATAGTGCGTTTTTAACCGCTTTGCTTACTGGGGTAAGCTGTTGAGTGGATAACGATTTCAACCAGACTTGTTCACCGTCGAAATAGGCCGCATGTTTACCATCAGGCGCGACAGTAGGGCGATTTGAGCTTTCTTTAACAATGAGTTGTTTATCACCGCTGCTGATATCAACGCTGTAGTAGTCGCGATAAAAGCCCTTGTACATAATCTGCTTTAGGTAGGGTGTATCGTCGCTGCCCAGCACAAAATTTGCGTTTGTGTGCAGTGAAATAGAAGGCACTTGAAGGTTTTCAAGCTGTACTACATGCTCGCCATTAATATGATAAACCGCTTGATAATGTTGATCTCGACGGCTTTCATTCCATGTTTTTATTTCTCGAGTTTTGATTTCAGGATCGGCATTGTGCCAAACTTTTAAGCCTTTTTGCTGGCGAATGGTATCGTAATCATAAAGTGAGCTTTCATCTGTGTATTTAAGCACTTTGGCTTTTGCTTCAAGCTGTGGACGATTTTCAAAAAACAGTCGTGAGCCATCTTCAGACCATTTGATTGATGCTGTCTTGCCTGAAAACCAACCGCTTGGGTTGTGGATGTCGGTTATTTTATTGCTTGTTGGAGACCATAATTTGAGTTGGTAGTCGCGGCGGCGCTTGTCATCGTTGACATAATTACCTAAATAAAAAGCGACATGTTGAGAATTGGGTTGCCAAGCAATGTCTCCTAAAGTCACACCGGGCTCATCAATAAGACTTGTGATTTGATTGCTTGCTAAGTCAATAACGGCAACACGGTTTTTACTGCCGTCTTCGCTTTGCTGATTGACCAAGATAGCGTTACTACTTGGCGCCACTTTGTATGCTGCGATGTCGTCATAGCGAGTGCTTTCATTGTTGGAAAGATTCAGCACCACAAGTGTTAAGGTGTCATCGCCTTTATCTGCACTGATTTTGAGTTCATCAGTTTGCTTGTCAGTATTCGCTTTTGCGTCTGATTTGTTGTCGCCTTTTTTTGCATCCTCACGGTACACCAGCCATTGGCCATCGTCTGAAAGTTGATAATCTTTAACCGAGTTAAAGGTTTGCTGGGCCTTGGTTGTGGTGTTCACCAACACTAAGTTGTTTTTTAGTGTTTTCTTCTTCTTTTTATCTGCCGTTTCTTTTTCAAGTAGGGTAGGGCGTTGGGTAAAGCCAACCCATTGACCACTTTTATTGATAACTGGGTTCGTGCCACGGGGAACCGATGCAATCAGTGCTTTATTATTGAGAGAATACACTTGGCCTTCGCTGTCACCACGATAAGGCTTTGCACTTAGGCCGAGGAATGTGCCTTGTTCGGAGATCACCGTACCCTGAGGGTAACGAAAATCAAAAACATCTTTAAATTCAAGGCTGGGTTTAGCTGCTAAGCTGCTTACACTAAAAAGTGCTGCGCTTAAGAGAGTGAGTTTTAGAGTCATGTTTAGAGCATTTTAGTATGTATTTATGACGTTTTTATCACTTTTAACAGTGAAACTAAAATGCTCTGCGGTGTGCGGATGTATTTAAGCGGCTAGCCGCAGGTGCTTAAAGCCAGATTTTCTCAAGCTCAACCCACTGTTTATCGAATTGCGCGGTTGGTTTTGCTTTAAAGTCACTTCTGACAAACTGGTTCATCTTACCCTCAACAAAAGCTAAGAATAGGTTAGCCAGAACACTTTCTTCACTCGTGAACGCCTTACCTTCTCTCAATTTACGCTCTCTTAATACTTGTTTGAATTGTGTCTCAAGCTTTTCAAATAAGCTTTGCACTCGTTCACGTAAACGTTCTTGCTCACCTTGTAGTGCATCACCCGTTAAAATACGCGTGATCCCAGGATTTTTCTCTGCAAACGCTAGGAGTAGAGTAAGAATGTTGTAGATCCGGTTACGAGTTTCTTTTTCGTTTTCTAGGATTAAATTAATG
Source organism: Pseudoalteromonas piscicida (assembly GCF_000238315.3). Taxonomy (NCBI): domain Bacteria; kingdom Pseudomonadati; phylum Pseudomonadota; class Gammaproteobacteria; order Alteromonadales; family Pseudoalteromonadaceae; genus Pseudoalteromonas; species Pseudoalteromonas piscicida. Next base: position 2,774,783 of record NZ_CP011924.1, on the reverse strand, counting down.
CGTGACAGCAACGTATCTTCGATGAACTCAATAAGCCCCTCAAACATTCTCGCTTTACTTGGAAAGTGGCGGTAAAGCGCAGCTTCTGAAACCCCGACTTCAGCAGCGAGTTTAGCTGTGGTGATACGCTGTCCCGGGCTGGTTTCCAGCATTTGTGCGAGTGATTGAAGAATTTGCTCTTTGCGATTACTACGTTTTGTCGCTGGCATGAAATTTCCCTTATTTTTCTAATTGTTATATTGTTTTTGCCGGGTTTATTAAGCACAGAGAGTGATGCGCAGAAGTGCAAACCCCGACTCGTTTACACGTTATCGGGGTATCATGTTAATGTTTTATTCAGTTTCTTTCCAGTCTTTTACATGAAGGTTATTTTATCTTTTCGGCAATAGCTTGCATGACAGTGAGTGCTAACTCTTTTTTGCTAGAGTGAGGGAGTTCAAGTCGGTCTTTTTTCCAATATAGGGTCAATGTATTGTTATCAGAGTTAAAACCACCTGTACTATCCGACACATCATTCGCACAGATCATATCCAGCCCTTTATTTACTAATTTTCCTTGCGCATATTCGGCGACATTCTGCGTCTCAGCGGCAAAGCCAACGGTATAAGGACGAGACTGTTTTAGTGCAGCGACAGTGGCGATAATATCGGGGTTTTTGACCAGTGTAAGTGTGATTTCATCGCCTTGCTTTTTAATCTTTTGCTCGGCAACGGTGGCTGCACGGTAATCAGCGACCGCAGCACAGCCGATAAAAATATCCGATTGTACGGCATATTCGAGTGCAGCTTGTTGCATCTGCTCAGCACTTTCTACATCAACTCGAGTAATTCCAGTGGGGGTATTTAGTGAAACCGGACCTGCGATCAGATTTACGGTTGCACCTAAGGCTTTTGCCGCTTCAGCAAGGCTAAAGCCCATTTTTCCTGAACTGTGATTAGTAATAAAACGCACTGGATCTAATGCTTCGCGTGTCGGTCCTGCGGTGATAGTTACCGTTTTTCCTGCTAATACTTGCTCAGTAGGGCGAAGTGCAGCTAAACACAGTTGTACCAACTCGTGAGGTTCAAGCATGCGTCCTGCGCCTACATCTCCGCAGGCTTGCTCACCTTTACCAGGTCCCCAGATTTGGACATGGCGTGAAGCTAGGGTGTTAAGGTTTGCTTGAGTCGATAGATGTGCATACATCTGTTGATTCATTGCCGGCGCTACGGCAACAGGCGCGGGTGTTGCGAGTAGTAATGTGGTCAGTAAATCATCCGCAATACCCGCCGCCATTTTGGCGAGGATATTCGAGGTCGCAGGAGCAACCAGCACTAGATCTGCCCATTTTGCAAATTCGATATGGCCCATTGATGCTTCTGCTTGTGGGTCAAGCAAAGAGTCAGAAACGATTTCACCAGAGACCGCCTGCATTGTCAGTGGCGTGATAAAGTGCTTGGCAGACTCAGTCATCACCACTTTGACATCTATTTGCTGTTCTTTTAGGCGGCGAACAAGTTCTGCGCATTTGTAAGCAGCGATACCACCGCTGATCCCAAGTAAGAGGCGTTTATTTCTTTGCATGTTTGTTTTATACGATCACAGTATCAATAAACTAAAGATATCACAGTCTGTGTTTGCTTTTGAATAATCGTGATCACCCGCTAAGCTTAATTTAGTCAAGGAGACATACAAATATAAGGAATAGTAGGATGCAAATATCAGCCTTACCCAAATCCGCACGGCCAAGAGAAAGGTTAATAGAGCACGGCCCTGAGGCGTTATCTAATGCCGAGTTATTGGCTATCTTTTTACGCACAGGGATCAAAGGATTAAATGCCATAGAGCTTGCCGAATCCTTGTTGCAAGAACAGCAAACGTTACAGCGTTTATTCAATGCCTCGTTAGAAGAGTTTTCAGCGTTAAAAGGCTTAGGCGTTGCCAAATACACTCAGTTACAGGCCGTTTTGGAGCTAAGCCGGCGTTATCTAAAAGAAGAGTGCTTAAGAGAAACGGTATTTCAAAACCCGACAGCGGTACGTGACTATTTGAGTGCTCAACTACGGGGGCTTGGGCATGAAGTGTTTATGGTGCTGTATCTAGACAACCAAAATCGCTTGATAAAAGATGAAGTGTTGTTTCACGGCACAATTAACGCAGCTTCGGTTTATCCAAGAGAAGTAGTAAAGGCGGCACTCAAATACCATAGTGCAGCTGTGATTTTTGCCCATAACCATCCATCGGGCGTGGCAGAGCCCAGCGAAGCGGATAAACTCATTACGAAAAAATTGCAGCAAGGCTTGGCACTAGTTGATATTAATGTACTTGACCATTTAATCGTTGCCGGAAGTCATTGTATTTCGTTTGCCGAACGAGGACTGATTTAAGCTGAGTTGCTGTTTTATCAGGTGGGTTTTGCTTTCTCAAGCTGTCCTTTCGAACTGAGCAAAATGGAATGGAGCTTGATCACTCAACTTTTACTCGAAGTGTGAGGTAGCTGGTGGAGTATTGCTGCCCAAATATACGCATAAGCACGAAAATTAAACAGTGAAAATTACGATGTAGAAAGGGCCAAAAAAGAAATTTGCTCGTTAAATCAGCATATTTGTATAAATTTTATAAATTAGTTCAATTTAAATGCAGTTTTTACTTTCCTAGTGGGCTTCGGATCATTATAATTGGCCGCTATCAAATTTACCCATGAGCTGATTTCAGTAGGATCAGATCCTTGATCTCTGCCTGTAGATACTGTATAAAGAGCGCCCTTTGATTTTACCTAGGGCACGCAGTTAAAAGGCCTTTAAGGGAAAATTAAGCTCGAGCGAAGTTATTGGAGATACATAGACATGTCTAAAGTCTGTCAAGTTACAGGTAAGCGCCCAGTGGTTGGTAACCACCGTTCGCACGCGCGCAACGCTACTAAGCGTCGCTTCCTACCTAACCTACAAACACACCGTTTTTGGGTTGAAAGCGAAAAGCGTTTCGTTTCTCTACGCACTACTACTAAAGGTATGCGTATTATCGATAAAAAAGGCATCGACGCGGTATTAGTAGATATCCGTGCTCGCGGCGAAAAAGTTTAAGGAGCTGAATCATGCGTGATAAGATCCGTTTAGTTTCAACTGCTGGTACTGGTTATTTCTACACTACCGACAAGAACAAGCGTAACATGCCTGAAAAAATGGAGATCAAAAAGTTCGACCCTAAGGTTCGTAAACACGTGATCTTCAAAGAAGCGAAAATCAAGTAATTCGTTTCAAGAATCAATAAAAACCCAGCCTCGGCTGGGTTTTTTGTTTTTGTACTTTAATTTTTTACGGTTAATTGCCAAAGCTCACCACTTGGTTGCTTCAGCTCACTGAAAATCACATCGCCATTTTGCAATATATCAAACTGTCCAATAAATCGTTGTGGCGGGGTGAAATACAACTTTTCTTGTTTAGTCTTCAGGTCAAATCGCCAAATACTTTTGTCTTTTTCATAGTAAAGCGCATTATCTCTGAGTCGCCAATTCAACCAATTTCTCACTGGTACATCCGTCACAACTACAGACTCTAGCCCGTCTTCCAGTTGCCAAATTCCGGGTTGTGTAAACTTGGTAAAATACAACACATTATTAAGCTTGTAGCCGCTGTAGCCACCTTGTGTTGTAAGTTGCTGATGTTGGTTTGTTATTAGATTTAGAGACCATAACTGCCAACTACCAGAGCGTTCACTGCTGTAAATGATTTCGTTGTTATCTTGGCTGTAATTGGCAACGTAAGGCTTAAGCTCAGGACTTATAAGTTGTGTTGTTTTTTGGCTGTTGATAGCAAACTGGTAAATAGCGTCTTGATATTCATACAGTATTGTTGAGGCATCGTGGTTAAGTTGAAAGCGCTGAAAATTAAATATGTGAGGCAAGTCAACTTGAGTGTGTTGTTGTGTTTCAGTGTCGATAGACCATAAAGCGGAATGCGCGCCGTGATCCGAAATATACCAAACTCGCGGCATTTGATTTGCGCGAGGTAAGCGATTCAATGCCTGATTATCAACAAGTGGTGAAAAGGTTTGATCCGATGCGTCGAAAAGGTGAATTAGGCTAGTTAACTTATATTGGTTAAAGAGCAGGGTCTCATTGCTATCTTGTAATACTAGGCTTTCGATTGGTGCTGTGAGCTTGTGAAGCAGTTCTGCTTTACTCGATTTTATATCAGCGCGATAAACGCTACTGCCTGCGCTAAAGTAAATAGATTGTCCGCTGGCAGACCAAGTTAGTGCCGTGAGATTATAAGGTAACTTAACGGTGCTCTTTACTGACATGCTTGGGTAATCGTACACCGTCAGTTCGTGCTTATCTTCTCCAAGATAGCGTGCGGCGGCGAGTTGGTCTTTAGTTGTGGATAAACTAAATAGATGATCGCCTCTAAGGTTTCCTGAGATTGGAGGAAGCGTTAGCTGAATATGTTGCTTTGTATTCGAATCGAAACGGTAAAGGCCGTATCCACTATGTATATTTGTGCGTTTTCGATAAATGATTTCGTGCGGATTTGCGCCCCATATTAGTTTAATGTTTTCGATAGGCTGGCAATAAAATAGCGTAGTGTGCTGTGCCTGCGTGATATCAAACTGTTTCACGGTACAGCCATTATCATCGTCAATATAGGCGATGTGTTTGGCGTCTGAGCTTAAGGCTTGTGCGCTGATGTTGCCTGAAAACAGCTTTCTATGTTGCTCGTTGTGATTGAGCCACAGCTCCGACTGCTGAGTGTCGGTAGGATGCAGGTAACTAAAGCTTTTATATTTTGGCACGCTACTTAACTGCAGCTCAATACCGCTCTGGCCCGTTAATTTTTGTGGTAGGAGTGGTTCGTTATTGTGCGCTGGCTGCATGAGCTGATAGGCAATAAATGCACATACGCTGGTAATAAGTAGAGAAACACCTAAAAGTGGCGCGATCTGGGAGCTGGTCTTATTTATTGTTGCCGGAGTATGACTTGTGACCGCGGGAATCAGTCGGTATCCAAGGGTAGGGATAGTCTCTATATACTCAGTTTTACCATCTAATTTATTCATATACTGGCGCAACGTCGACACGGCTTTATTGATTGCGCTTTCTGTGACTACGCGACCTCGCCACACTTCTGCAATGAGTTTATCGCGCGAAACAACATTACCATTTGCAGCAATTAAGGTTTGTAGCAATAAGTATGGCTTAGGCTCAAGTCTGATGGAGTCTGTGCTACTTGTCAGCGTTCGATTAACCGTATCAAACCGAATGGCTGCAATCTCATAGCGCATTTATTATCCCTTTGATTATATTGTTTATATTTATTGGTAAGGAATTCCTCACAACGATTTCATGTGAATTCGTCGCGGCCTTTTTCAAAGTATTTAGAGTACATGAAAACAATAAAATAGGAATGGCCAACATGACAAGTCGAATGTATTTAAAACAGGCGTTAGGTTTAACACTCGCAGCTTTAGTCGCGGGCTGTGGCAGCAGTAGCGACAGCAAAAAGGCGTCAAGCAATGACGATGGAGTGTTAAAGCCCGTAAATGGTTTTGAGGTTCATCAACTCAATGAGCGTTACTATTATATGAAGCCGATTGAAAAGCCACATAAAGCGTACAAGCTGATGTTGGCCTTTCATGGTTCTGGAGGCACTGCTTACGGTATGGCTGGTTTAACCAAGTTACATGAGCAAAGCGATGATTATATCGTCGTTTATCCTAAATCAAAAAATGAAGAGTGGAATGAAGGTTGTGGTTGTAACAAGGCACATCGTTTAGGTGTAGATGACTTAGGCTTTGTTGATCAGATGATTGCGGAAATAAAAGCCAAATATGATGTCATTGACGGTGAAATTTATGCGACTGGCTTTTCTCAAGGCGGGTTATTTGTACAAAACCTATTATGTAACCGCTCGGGGACGTTTAATGCGATAGTAACGGTTGCAGCACCTATGTCCTACCAATTAGGTGATAGCTGTAATTTTTCGACACCTACAAACTACCGAATTATGCACGGTAAAGCAGACTCAGTATTGCCTTATAATGGCAAAAGTCACGCAAATTTTGGGCTACTCTCGTCACCTCAAGCGATTAAAATTATTGCTAACTTAAATTATGAGGCTGCTTTATCTGTTGATGAAGAAATAGCGGAAGGCGTGACGTTAACTCACTATCCTAATCGCAATATTCAAACGCAGCTAATTAGTGTAGACGGGGCTCATCATAGTTGGAATTTACCACCTGTCCATACCACCGAATCGATAATGACATTTTTTGAATCGACAAGTCGTTATGCGCTGCCCCAAGGTTCTGATCTTATCGCAGTAAACAACGATTATTACCATGTTCGACAATTAAAACAGCACACTGATAAACCAATTGTGGTCATGCTCTCGGGTGCGAATATGCATTTTCATAGTGACAGTGCTTGGTTCGCGTTACTACAGCCTTACTTAGCAGACAGTTTTAATGTTTACGTCATTGATAGGCTAGGGCTGGGGTTAAGTAGTGTCGATGACACGCCTTCCATGAATAAATTTGCACACGACCTTCCAGTACTATTTGAAAAGCTCAATCTCAGTGATGTGCATTTGTTGAGTTACGCAAATAGTAACTCGGTGCCGTTAATTGCGATGCAAAAATCACAGGAATTTAAGCAAAAGATAGCAAGCATGTTGTGGTTAGATCCAGATATTTTGCTGCCACATTCTATTGCTCAGTATCAAGGTTACCCAGTTGACGTTTATCGTCAATACGGACAAGACTTGATTGATCATGTTGCTGCCGGTAATTGGCAAGAAAAAATGGATGGAAAAATAGCTGAAGAACAGGCGCACATTGAAGCTCTGCTTGAAGGGAGTGAGTTTGCAGACTACATGGATTGGCAATATTTCAATCACATCATGCAAACCCGCCATAGTGTTGCAGCTCAACTTACTCGAGTACACGAAATGATGAACTACCATGATGACTTGGAGTTAGTAAGAAACTGGCAGCCAGACAGCAGCATTCCGATTTCAGTGATAGACAGTGAGTTTGAAAAACTAGATATTGCCAATGCAGACTCTGAAGAAGCGAAAGCCAATCTAATAAAATGGGAGGCTGAGGGGAGAAAATGGTCGCAAGAAGTTGCTGAAACCAGCGGTGGGCAATACTTACCAATATCATCAACTGAGCACCTGATCCCATTTACCCATCCTGCGCTTATCAAGCAGGCATTGACTGAGCTTGCGAACCAATGACACCAATCCAGTTTGCTAGATGAGCGCTTGAAGCGTTGAGTTAACATATAAAAAACGCGAGCTTGTCTGCGGCTCGCGTTTTATTTTTAAAAGATAATTTGATAATTAAATCAGTCTGTTACCTCATGGTCTGATCTTACTATGTACATCCAAATCTGAAAATACTCTGGAAATCTACGCACCATCTAGTCTAGAAGACTTTTCCAGAAAAAGTGAAAAAACGCAAAGAAATTTGGACTTTTTTGAGGTCTGGAAAATAGTTTTCCAGATCTCAAAACAGAATAACATGATTTATAAATTACTAATTATTAAACTGAAGCTTCATTAACCTAGCAAAATAGGCCTACCGATTGATAGGAAGTCTACCAAGTGTCTATTCAAGGCTAACGGTGAGCTTTTTACTATGTGCTTTAGTGAAGTTAGTTGTTCGCTAGTAACGCTCCTTTGTTCGCCTAGTCGATTAACTAAAAACTCGATACTGTTGCTTTGGGCGTAAAGACTAAGAGCTCCCCTCCAAAAATTACTCGATAATTTTTCCACCCAGTCAAATTCAGGTTTAGATTTTATAGCTACTGCTGCTAGGTGTTCTTGAAATCTAATGTGGCCGAAGTGATACTTCTGTTCACTAGTATCAAAGAATAAGATGTTGCAGTCATATTGCAGAGAGTGGAGTAGATTTTCTATAAGTTTCTTTTCGTACCCTGTATTTTTAAGTAAATATTTTACAGCTGAAACTTTATCGTAACCCCGGAATTCATTTACATGCATATAATAGGCAAGCTCAATTGCGCAGTTTTGTAGATGTTCAGTATGAAGGTTTGTTCTTGGTTTTATTTTTTTATAAGAGTCATATTCACCAGTTAATAGTCTTAGCCTTGCATTGTAAATTTCATTCTCATTTGAAAATGACTTTATTCCCTGGTTATAAAGCTCACAAGCAACAGTTGCTAGTAACGGGGTGTTTATGATCTCATAAAGCTTGTTTTTTTGAATCTCTCTTTTTATCTCTTTAAAGTTATTTTCTCCATTGTAAGTTTTTATAAACTTAAAAAGTTGCTCTTTGGTGAATGGCTCTAAAGTTACGCCTAAAAATTCAATTTCTTTTAAGTAGGATACGCAATCTCGAGTTGAAATTATAATTTGTAAATTATTGTGTTTTCTTACTAAATCTTCGATTTCTTGCAGTATGCTTGGGGTTGAATTATATATTTCATCTAAACCGTCAAGTATTAATGTTACCTTTTTGTCTAAAAATTCAACAATGAAATCTATAGATTTCTTACTTTCTTCCATTTTTGAATTGATACAAATAAAGCTGTAAATTATATTTTTGCTGTAATCATCAAAGTGGTTCTTTCTTTCAATATAGTCTTGTTGAATTTTGTTGAGCCTTAAGTGAATTACGCTGCTAGGATCTTTCTCTATTTTGTACTTTGCATACTGGCTAAGAGTTGTTGTTTTTCCTGCACCAGCTTTACCATAAACAGCAAGGTTTTTATGAGTGTCAAAAATAAAAAATGGTGATACGGTCAAAGGCTTCATTGGTATTGATTCTTTAAAGTCTATAGTTTTACCAATATATCTAGATTTTTCTTCCAACATATCTAAAAGTTTTAAAGACTTGCCTGTGCTATTTAGAAGTTTTATTATTTCATTTGGTTTTGGTTCTTTATTTATTGATTGTATGTAACTTCTCTGTTGGTTGAGTAATTCATTGAGGTGGTTTGCTAAACTTTTTTTATTTAATTTTATAAAAGTGTTTTTTTCTATCTCTATATTTCCTTTGTTTTTAGATGAGAACTCGATTTTTTGCCTTTCTATACTCTTTTCAGCTTTTACTAATTCACTTTCTTCAATTAGCTTTACTTCAAATGTGTCTTCTATTTCCATTAAGGACTCTTTTACCGTATTCCATGTTAAATAATTAACACTTGGCTCTCTATTATCTGGGATGGCTACTGAACTAAGAGCCTCTTTACTTTCTATATTTCCAAGAAAAAATGAAAGGTCGTTATATATCGTTTTTATGTCAATATAAGATTCAGCTTTTATAGCATTTAATAGCTCATGATTTGTTTTTTCTATCTCTTTATTTTCAAAAATCTTAAAGTTGTCAGGTTTTAGTTTTTCATAAAGTTTAGGGGCCTTTTCCTTAATGATTTTTACTAGTGTGGCTCCGTCTAAGATTTCAGGTTCTTCACCTTTTTTAAACCCGTTGAAAATTTTATCTTTCATTCTATCATCGACAACTTCTGGGCATGCTAAATAGACTTTATTAGCAGGGACTCTCACCCCCTTTTCATTAAATGAACCATGATTAATGCATTCATTAAGCTGTCTGAAAAGTGCATTTATATCAGCTTTTCTTGTACAATTATTAAGCTTTTTACTTTATATATGGATTCTGTATTCATCTATACCTAGATCTTTTGTAAAAATTAGATCCTTACCATATTCAAAAGGGCCACCATTAAAAATTGTTCTTTCAAACCCAAGCTCCTTGTATAATTCAGCGACCACTTTTTGAGAGAAGTCGTCTTCTCCCATGTTATTTATCACATTGAAAATTTCACAGTTCATTATCGCTCCTGTTTTTCTAATTCAGTCAACCAATATGAGCAATAGTCTTCGCCATCGTAGATGGATGAACTGAGCTTTCCTTTATCAGTTGCACCAACTTTAGCAATACAGCATAAGCCTACTTTTTTGATGCAAGGTAATAGAAAATGCTTTTCATCCGCGCTCAACTCCCCACTTTTATTTAACTTTTCTAATTCCTTTGCACGGTTAGTCACTTGTTGTTTTAAAGCCGAATATTGGGCTGATATAAATGCTTTGTTCGATTCGAACTCTTCAAACATATGCATTAGCTCAGCAAACTTTGTTTTTAGCTCAGTGAGCTCTTTCTCAATTTCAATTTTTGACATCAGTTGCTCCTTCAATAGTTAGTCATTTAGGTTCGATTTGTACGTGAACGGCTCTTCATAAAGAGAGTGATACTCAATCTGCAACTGATACCGTTTCGTAAGTCGTTCGAGAATATGGGAGAGTTCTAATTCCGGCAAAAAATGAAGCTCAAGTACGCGTATTCTTTCATCTTTGGCTATATAACTATCTGAAGATAAGCCAGAAGTGTGTTGATGAGTATCATTTAGCTCTTTTTCAAAGTAATTGCGGATGTCTTTATCGAACTCTGACCAACACATTTCTTGTCCATCGACTATAAATATGAACTTGCCCACTTTTGCAGTACCTAGTCCTTTGTTTATGATATCGTAGTGCACGGAATTATCTTCAGTATGAAGCCAGTCACATAAACGTGGCGCAACCGAAATTCGGTTGTGCTGGCGTTGAATTTTAAGAGTCCAGCATGTTAGAACAATTGCCCCCAGAGCTGTGAGTATAGTAATTGTTTGGGCTATAGCTTCCATTTTAGTCCGTTTCTTGTCTGTCTTGCTCGTTAGGTTCTTCTGCAATTTCTTCAAGAACGTTAAGAACCATTGTTAAGTCATCGCTGTAAATAGCTATGTAATTAGGTGTGTATACTTTTCTATTTTGGTTGGTACTTTGCTTAGCAACCTCGATGATTTTACCTTTGTGTTTTTTCCAAAAAGGTTTGAACTGTTCGGGGTTTAATGGACCCAACAGCTCTTCCTTTTTAGCTACAGGGCCATTTGAACTGTCATTGTGGAAAAAACTGTCAGTCAGGTGCGCTAAGCAATAGTCTATAAAGTGTAGTGCATTACTCTCTTTTGATTCTGGGTTAAAGCAAACTTCGAACAGATACTCATTCATCTTGATAGCAATACCATGCTTATCTTCAGTACCAGTTTCATCATAAAAACCACATCCAACACCACTTCCGGTTGGAGGGAAACTATTTGCCAGTTGATGCAACACCGCTCTAAGGATGTAAGTGCGTGTTATAGCTATTCTTTGTGAAAACTCAAGAGAGCCAGTATAATTATCTTCTTCCTTTAGAACGCCTTTACCGCTAAATTCAATCTCTGGCACTTTGGCTATTTCGTCGAAGAAATTGACACTTTCGTCTATATAATTTCTCTTAAATAAAGAAAATACTTCTTGGGATATTTTTCTCATTTCGACGGTTGCGATTAAGTTGACTGAGCCAGTAGTCTCTCCATCGTTATTTTGATCCTTAATCAAAGCTGCACTTAAGTTAAAATACTGGCCACCTCGATCCGCCGAGCAGTATAGTCTAAAAAGCATTAGGTCCTTCCACCCTAAGATGCTTTGCGAATTGGTAATGAACTTCTGTAGTATTCCTTTATTTTTGTATTGGTTGCTACCAAATATCCGCCATGCTATTTCCTTGCAATCTAACGCGCTATATCTGACTCTGCTTTTTTCATCCTCTCCCCACCCACATTGATTTAAAACGTGGATCAGAGACAGAACTAGTCGCTGTCTTAATTTATTTGGAGTATCGAAAAGTATTGAGGAATTTTGTATGTGAGAGATTAATGTCGGTATAAGGTCATCGACTACTGTTCTATCAAGTTTTCCAGAATGAGAAACTAGCAAAGTCCAAAACTTATCGTATGCGTCAATGCTATTAATCCGATCTTCACTTTCTAATACTTCAGAAACCATAAGACCTGAAATTACCTCATCTACGGCTGCTTTATAGAGGATAAAAGTTTCTTTTGGTTCTGGTTTAACACAACGAATAATCAGCTTTAGAAATTTCTCTAAGTTTCTAAATTGACCTGAGTTAAAACAAGCTCTCGAGTATCTAAATTCATCATTTAAACGGTAATCATTGCTATCTTTAATCTTTAGAGTGTCGACAGCAAACAGGTGTCGAAGAAGAAACTGTGCATTGTGTTCTTGCTCCTCAATAATTTTGTTGAATTGCCCTGAGTTTTGCCAGCTTTTTCCATTATCACCTTTTCTTACTGAAAAATTACCTTGCGTGTCACATGTTTCTTCAAGATAAATGCGCCTAAACAAACCAGGGTAGTTTAAATGTAGTAAAATTAGGTTTATCAAATCTCGTTTATTAAAATCAGTCTCGGCTAAACTACTCGATTCCAGTTGCATCAATATCATGGTGTTTACAAGCCGTTTAAGCTTTCTAAAGCTCCCAACAAGAGGAAGGTATTCAGCTGCATGTTCGCTTTCAAGTATATCAGCGAGTTCAGTTAGCACAGAGCTGAGCTTCTCTTTTGTATCAGGTGGGACAAGCTCTAGGCTCTCACCACTTTGCCAGCTATATCGTAGATACTTGATGAGGTCTTTAGTGTCTACAAGCAAGTTTAGTTTTACAGTTATAAACTTTTCTAAAAACTCTCGAGCTTTGGACTTATCATCTTGGTCACCGATAAGAACCTCAGTGTCATAGCAAAGTACATAAGTCGCTTGTGAAAGTTTAAATGATTGTTTAGTCGCGAAGAGTACATTATTTACTGACTTAGGATCTAATATATCTAAATCATCGATAACTATAATTATGTGTAAGCCCAGTCGCTTTAATGCACTATCGATATCCTCTAGTAAATCATCAATACTTTCAGGTGTGTGCGATAAAGAAAGTTTTACACCGAATAGAGAGATGTTTGCTGTGCCTTTTACTAAGCGGGAATACCTGGATGCCGCGCTTGTTAATTCTGGAGCAAAAACTTTTTTTTGTATTGATGTGGTTATTTCGGTTATGAGTCTTTGTGTTATGTTATTTTCCGATGCATGTCGCAGAGGTTCAAATCGGCATATGACGAGCTTGCCTTCGTTGTTGCTCTCTTTCCAGTGACGCTCAGCCATATTGATTAAACTGCTTTTACCAACTCCCCATGGACCATCGACACCAAACACTAGACTGGTTGAAGAGCTACAAGATATTACTTGGTCAGCAAAATTTTTGACCTGCTCATTCATATCTAGAAAATCATAGTCTTCATCTTCAATCGGTTCATCATTTACAAAAGTATTTGCTGTTTGCTGCTCTGCATCATTCTGCGTATTAACATTTCGAGTTGAAGAATAAAAAATGATTAAGAAGAAAAGTAAAACAGTAATAGCAACGAAGTAAGGAAGGCTGTTGATATGTACGTGCACTATTTCGAGTTGTGGAAGTAATTTGTATTGGATGAGACCACCTAAGAGTAGCGTGAATAGCAGGTCCAACCGCTTACTCTTTACTAATAACATTAAGTCCTTTTTTGTCCCCCTTGTTTTTAAATATGGGATCAGGACAAATAAAGTGATCAAGACCGGAATTAAGATAAGGAGCGCAAGCGAAACATATGTCGAATACGCGATGAGGTTAAAGCTTTCAATATGTGAACTTAACCAACGAAAGCCAGTTTCAACACCATTTTTTAATAACCTTCTGAACTCTGCCGAGGCAGGCTCTCCCAAAAAGTAGCCAAAGTAAAAAGCTTCACCTATCAAAAAACCTATAATGAGAGTTTTTATATAAATAAAGAAATTCGGCATCTGAATAGAGCCATTTGAAGTCATGATAAGCGTTCCTTTTTATTGACTTTATAGGGTTGGGTGATTACTTTTTTATCAAATGTAGCTCACATTCTAAATCATTTATTTTTTTAAGAAACTGATGGTTCGATAATGCAAGAGCGTTGTGAGTAGCTGCCATTAGCGACATCTGTTCTTTAAGGCTAGTTACTTCATCGCGGTACTTTTCTTTTAATCGCTTTTCATTGGCAAGCTTTTCTCGTAGCTTAGTGACATCAGAGTTTTGCTGTACTTGTTTTTTTGTGATCGCTTTTGACTTGAGTTGCTTTATTTTTTCGATTACGTCTTTGTAGTAATAAGCTGAGCCATTACCGAGATTAGCTTCCTCTTCGACCGCAATCGCGCTTAACCCACGTTTTGCATCAATACGTATGGTATTGCCAGAAAGTATCCTGTCAATGGCGTTTAGAAGCTCTAATCTTGTATTTTCTGACTTACTCAAATCTGTCTGATCTCAATTTCGAGTTTGTAGGGAGTGTAACTGATCTCAAAGTAATCCATAACTTTTTCAGCTGGACGCAGCTGAGTGATAAAGTGGCTTAGCTGTGATTGCGATAGTTTAGTAGCTCCTCCATTTCTGTTATGGTTTCAACAATCCATAGATGCTTTTTTGCCAAATAGTTTGTCATCTGAGTTATACCACTGAAATAGCAATTGTGTAGTGACTTCTCTATCCACCTCTCTTTGTAAATTATTGAGTTCTTAGTCCACCCTTACATGCTTTATTTTTGCGGCCACGCCGCCTTCTGAATACCACTGCGCCATTGGTAAATACAGGTGCTAATATTGCGCGAAGCTTTTACCTGTTTTGGGTGACGCTGCTTCACACTTTTTCAAACTTACGGATAAGTGCTTGCGTTGAGGTGTTGGGTATAAATAAAAAACGCGAGCTTGGGTGCGACTCGCGTTTTATTTTTAAAAGATTATTTAATAATTAAATCAGTCTGTTACCTCATAGTAACAAATTCCTCGGAGCCGGTTGGGTGTATCGCGACTACAGAGTCAAAGTCTGCTTTGGTTGCGCCCATCTTCATAGCGACGGCGAAACCTTGGATCATCTCATCTACTGCAAAGCCGATGCCGTGTAGGCCCACTACGGTTTCTTCTGGGCCTGCGCATACAAGTTTCATGCGACACGGTTGGCGGTGCTGAGTGACTGCGGTGTACATTGCAGCAAAGGTAGAGGTATAGACCTTGATGTTGTCTTTACCGTACTTTTCTTCTGCTTCCGGCTCTGTTAGACCAATGGTGCCAATCGGTGGGTGGCTAAAGACGACAGTAGGGACTAAGTCGTAATCCATTTTTGCGTTTGGCAATTCCGGATTGAATAAGCGTTCGGCTAGCATTCGACCTGCTTTCACGGCAACAGGAGTCAGCTCTATGCCACCATCCATAATATCACCGAGCGCGTAGATACCTTTGGCTGTGGTGTTTTGCCATTCGTCGACTTTAATATGGCCGCTAGGTGTGGTTTCTACATCTGTCGCAGCGAGGTTGATAAGATCTGTCATTGGTTCACGGCCAATTGCCCAGATCAGTTTGTCTACGGTGTAAGACTCACCATTCTCAAGATGTAAGGTGACTGAGCCATCCTCTTCTTTGGTCACCGACTGTGGTACTGCGTGAGTGTGCAGCGTTGGACCTTCTTTTTCCATTACCTCAGTTAAGGTTTCAACCAAGATAGGATCAAAATTACGAAGTGGAGCATGCTTACGAACAAATAGATGGGTTTCTGTGCCCAAGCTGTGCAATACACCCGCAAGCTCTACCGCGATATAACCCGCGCCTACAACCGCTACGCGGCGAGGTTGCTCTTTAAGCTCAAAGAAACCGTTTGAATCGATACCATGCTCAGCGCCTGGAATATTAGGGATCGTTGGGCGGCCACCGACGGTAATATTGATATGATCGGCAGTGTAGTGCTCACCATTGACTTCAATGGTGTTGTTATCAACAAACTTAGCAAAGCCATTGATCACGGTGACGCCATTTTTGGCTAGGTAGCCGTTGTAACCTTGGTGAATACGGCCAATGTAGGCTTCGCGGCTTTCTACCAGCTTACCCCAATCGAAGTTCTTTAGTTCAACATCAAAACCATAATCTGGTGCGTATAGTTTAATGGCTTCAGCAACTTGAGCGCCGTGCCACATGGCTTTTTTTGGCACGCAGCCCACGTTTACACAAGTACCGCCTAAGTGCTTTGCTTCTATTAATGCCACTTTGGCACCTCGCATCGCCGCTCGGTTTGCAGATGCGATCCCGCCACTACCGCCACCGATTGCGATATAGTCAAAATGTTGAGCCATAAAAATTCCTCGCCAATTATTTGTTTTGCTTAAACCCTACTGCTTTAAACTCTACTACTTTATATTAAGTAAATAGCAAAAGTGCACAACCGAAGACCGATATTAAGCAAAAATCTGTTCAGATACTTGTAAATGCGGTCATTCACCCTTATTTCAACCTCAATATTAGATTAGAAAATAAAGAGCGTGCCCATGAGTAACCCATTAATCGGGCTAGAAGGATTGCCTCCTTTTTCGAAAATTAAGCCTGAACATATTGTTGAAGCATTAAAATCTGCCATTGCGCACTGTCGTGAAACTATCGACACTGTTTTAGCGCAGTCGAATTATACTTGGGACAACTTTGTACTGCCGCTAGAAGAAGCGGACGATAAACTTAGCCGCATGTGGTCGCCAGTGTCGCATATGCACTCAGTGGTCAATTCAGACGCGCTGCGCAAAGCGTATGATGAGTGTTTGCCATTAATCTCCGAATATTCGACTTATTGTGGCCAACATCAAGGGCTATATGAAGCCTATAAAGCAGTAAAAGAGTCAGCTGCGTTTGGTAACTTAACGATTGCTCAGCAAACGTCGGTGGATAATGCACTGCGTGATTTTCAACTTTCTGGCATTGCGCTTGAAGCTGCGAAGCAAAAGCGCTATGGCGAAATTGTGGCACGACTGTCGGAGCTGGCATCAAAGTTTGGCAACAACGTAATGGATGCCACTCAGGCATGGCAAAAGCATATTACTGATGAGTCTGATTTAACTGGGCTACCTGAATCAGCCTTAGCACTCGCCGCCCATACTGCCGAATCCAAAGGATTAGAGGGCTGGGTATTTACGCTAGATATTCCTTCTTACCTTCCTGTGATGACTTACGCAGATAGCCAAACGCTCCGTGAAGAAGCTTATCGTGCGTTTGTAACACGCGCCTCGGATCAAGGGCCTAATGCTGGCGAGTTTGATAACTCAGCGATTATGCATGAAGCGCTTACGCTTAGACACGAACTGGCTCAGTTGCTTGGCTTTTCTAGTTTTGCAGAAAAATCACTGGCAACCAAAATGGCTGAGACACCAGAGCAAGTATTTAAGTTTTTGAATGACCTTGCCGCTAAGTCAAAGCCACAAGCCGAGCAAGAAGTGGCTGAACTACGTGACTTTGCGAATAAAGAACACGGTGTAAGTGAGCTAAAACCTTGGGATTATGCATATTATGGCGAAAAGTTAAAACAAGCTAAGTATGCGATTTCTGACGAGGCACTGCGCCCTTACTTCCCTGAGCATAAGGTACTTGCCGGTTTATTTGAAACCGTAAATCGCCTGTTCGGGATCCGTGTGAGTGAAGTCAAAGACGTTGATACTTATCATCCAGACGTACGCTTTTTTGCTATTCACGATGATAAAGGTGAGTTGCGTGGTCATTTCTATCTCGACCTATATGCCCGTGAACATAAGCGTGGTGGTGCTTGGATGGATGACTGCATGGGCCGAAAAGTACGCGCAAATGGTGAGTTGCAGACTCCTGTCGCTTATTTAGTGTGTAACTTCAATAAAGCCGTTGGCAATAAACCTGCGCTATTTACCCATAATGAAGTAACCACCTTATTCCATGAGTTTGGTCACGGTATTCATCACATGCTAACGCAAGTGGATGCAGCGCCAGTTGCTGGTATTAATGGTGTGGCATGGGATGCGGTTGAGCTGCCAAGTCAGTTTTTAGAGAACTGGTGCTATGAAGAAGAAGCGTTGAACTTCATTTCAGGGCACTATGAAACGGGTGAGCCGCTACCAAAAGAAATGTTAGACAAATTACTCGCGGCAAAGAACTTCCAATCAGCCATGCAAATGCTACGTCAGTTGGAGTTTTCGTTGTTTGATTTTCATATTCACGCAGACTTTGAGCCAAATACGGATTGCCAAATTCAAGCAACGCTCAATGCGGTGCGTGAGCGTACTGCGGTTGTTAAAGCGCCTGAGTTTAATCGCTTCCAGCATAGCTTTAGCCATATTTTTGCTGGTGGCTATAGCGCGGGCTACTACTCTTATAAGTGGGCAGAAGTGCTGTCTGCGGATGCGTTTTCTAAGTTTGAAGAAGAAGGGATATTTAACCCGCAAACTGGGCGTGAATTTATGCATCACATTCTTGAAAAGGGGGGATCAGAAGCGCCGATGGTACTGTTTACTCGCTTCCGTGGTCGAGAGCCAAAAGTAGATGCGTTGCTGCGCCACAGCGGGATCGCCGCCTAGTTATATTTCCACTCCAAGCGCCTTCTTCTGAAGGCGTTTTTTTGTCTTAGAAAGTGTGACTTTTTGTTAGCAAATTCAATATCTCTGACTATTCTATAAAGATATGAATTAATAGGGAAAGCCACATGACGAAACTGGTTCTTGCCATTGATGATGACAAACTCGTCCATCACATTGTTGATGAGGCGCTATCGCGTACGTGCAAAATATTACATGCGAAAAATGGCGAGGAAGGCTTACGGTTGGCTAAAAAATACCGTCCGGATATTATTTTGCTTGATGTCGAGATGCCTGGACTGTCGGGCTTTGAGGTATGTGAGCAACTCAAAAAACTAGAGGACACCACTGAGATCCCAGTTATGTTTTTGTCTTCTCGTGCCGATATTTCAGAGCGAATGCGGGGCTACAACGCCGGCGCTGCCGACTACATAGTCAAACCCTTTAACGCCGAAGAATTGCTAGCGCGTATTAATGTCCTTGATGACTATAGAAAAACCTCGTCGCAGCTCAAACAAGACGTACAGCGCGCCCAAACCACAGCCGAAATAGCCATGACCGACTCTGGTGATATGGGCCGTATAATGCGCTACGTTGGGCAATCGTATCACGCGCATGACCTCAATACTTTGAGCACTCATTTTTTAGAATTTTTTATGCCGATGGAGCTCGATGTTGCGGTGGCTTTTTGGTACCACCAAGACGCGATGTTTTATTCCAGTGAAGGTGCTATTCAACCGATAGAACAAGAGCTATTTGAGAAACACAAAGATGGCAGTCGCTTTGTTGATTTTGGTCGCAGAACTATCATTAACTATCCTAAAGTCTCTTTACTGATTAAAAACATGCCAGTGGACGATGTTGCGGTTTATGGTCGCTATAAAGATTTGTTTCCGCACATACTGGAAGCCACTGATGCCAAAATCAGAGACATGGAAGTCAGTGAAGATGCGCTCAATAAAGTGGAACATATCGGGCAGGTATTTGCTGAGCTGAGCGATCATTTAAGCGGCGTTGGCGATCATTACAGTGGCAAAGTTGCTGAGTTTCAGACAGTGCTGGAAAGCGACAAGCTTGCAGTCTTAGAGCCAAGTGAAAGAGAACGGTTGCAAGAACTCTATGAGCACTTCACTTATTTAAGCGATGAGCTAACCATAATTAAATATAAGTTAGGAGAAGTGACTGAGGTACGCCAGCAGCTTATAGAGAGTTTAAACAAAATAGCGAAACCTTGGGGTGAGGATGAAGTGGCGTCGCAGGCTGATATTGAACTGTTTTAAGCCACTGGATAATCAAAGACACTAGAAAGGGAAAGGGGTATACTGCCACGGTTGGTAACCCTTGGGAGCTTAGCTTGTACATTCACACCCCTTTTGAAGAAAA
Organism: Pseudoalteromonas piscicida; assembly: GCF_000238315.3. Taxonomy (NCBI): domain Bacteria; kingdom Pseudomonadati; phylum Pseudomonadota; class Gammaproteobacteria; order Alteromonadales; family Pseudoalteromonadaceae; genus Pseudoalteromonas; species Pseudoalteromonas piscicida. Next base: position 2,755,156 of record NZ_CP011924.1, on the reverse strand, counting down.
CAGATCCTACCTAGATACGCTAACTAAGCTGTTTAATTTATCCGCCCTCACTATTAACGAGGCGGAGTTTCAATTGGTCTATGATGAACTAGGCTTACAATTATTCAAAAAAGATGAACCAAAGCTCGGCGCTATTCGTGTTGATTTTGTGACTGGCGCAGTTGCTCATCGACGCAAATTTGGTGGTGGCAAAGGACAAGCAATTGCAAAAGCGGTGGGCTTAAATAAAGGTGCTGTGCCTACAGTATTGGATGCAACTGCGGGACTTGGACGCGATGCCTTTGTGCTTGCGTCTATGGGTTGCAAAGTCGTGTTACACGAGCGTAATCCGGTAGTCGCAGCGCTGCTATATGACGGCTTGCAACGCGCCTATCAAGATGCTGAAATTGGCGAATGGGTGCAGTCAACTATGCGACTGGAGTTTGGCTCCAGCCATGACTTGCTAGAGCAAGCGGGTTGGCGTCCAGATGTAGTATATCTTGATCCTATGTTTCCGCATCGTGAAAAATCGGCGCAAGTGAAAAAAGAAATGCGTGTATTCCAAGACTTAGTTGGCAATGATTTGGATGCGGACGCACTGTTACCTTTTGCTTTGCAGTTAGCCACTAAAAGGGTGGTGGTAAAACGTCCAGACTACGCCGGCTTCTTAAATGATAAAACGCCAAGTATGCAAATAAAAACCAAGAAAAACCGCTTTGACGTTTATGTTAATGCCGCGATGAAATAGTACACCACTACCTGATTTAATTTTGTGCAGTAGATATCTAGATGGATATACGTAAAAAGTATGATTTTGTACTATTGCACAGAAAAGGTAACCAGATTTAATTAAGTTGTCATAAATCCTTAATACTCTTGCGGAGCATTTTGATAAAGGGGTTGTGATTCTATGCGCGTGTCTACATTTACTCGGCTATTGGCAATATTATTGACCACTGCGAGTATTCTACTTGGGGCGAGTCTGTTTTGGGCGAGCCAAGTATTAACCGAGCTTGATGTGCAAGACGCCGCTTACAATCAAGTTAAAAATGCGGTGATCATCGAGCTTGAGGGTACAGTAGAAGATTACTTGAGTGCGGGCGATAGCCAGTATTTAAGTAAGGCTGATGAACAAATTAAAGCATTACAGCAAAGTGTGGAGCGGTTACCACCAGCGCTTGCTGAGCAACTTAAAACTAAACTCACACAACTACAACAGGATATTGCAGGTAAATATCGAGCACTCGGCAAGCTCTCAGGTAATGAACTTGCGCTGTTGGATAATGCGCTTAGGCAAATGTCAGGTTCAGCATCGAGTCTCGTTAAGTACGCAATTAAAGCACAAGATAGTGCTGCCAAAGAATCCTACTTTAATCTCGCTTCAGACTACTTTAGCGAAGTCTCGAATTTGAGCTTATATACCTACCAATTAGTTATGGCTTACGAACAGCAGACCGAGCAGAGTTTGATGTCGAGCTTAAGCCGTTTGCAGGATATTGCCGCGCGAATAGACCGACTCGAAAACTTAGGGGTAATGAGTGAGGTAGACGAAGACGAGCTATTTTTAGGTGCCGAAGCCGAAGACTTAGCGCTAGAAATAAAAGCAGAGCTTGTGAGCTGGCCTAAACGTTATGCCCGCGACTTAGAAAATACCTTGCAGCAGTCCAAACAACGCCAAGCTGGCATGCTGGCACTGCGAGGTGACATTAAAGCAATCTCAGAGAATATCCTACAAGCAGAGACCAACTTAAAAACAGAGCAGGCTGACGTAAAAACCAATGTGTTTATGCTGTTTGGTGTGGCCATTGGGTTACTCGTACTGCTCGCAGGTGGTGTCTATTTTGTGCAGTTCAATCAAGTATTAACTCCGCTAAGACAACTACGCGATGGCTTCGCTCAGCTTATCGAAAGCAATGAATTACGTAATATTGAAAGTAAAAACCAAGACACTGAAATTGGCGAAATTGCGAGTTACTTTAATCAGTTAATTGATAGGCAGCGAGCAGAAGCGGACGAACGCTCAGAAATGCTGAGTGTGATAAATACCTTTATGGAAGAGATGAACACTAACTTGGCGCAGATCTCTGCACAAGCTGGAAACACGTTTGAGCAGGTGGAGCAAAACCAAGCACAGCTTGACTCGCTTAAAGCGCTTGGGGCAGATGCCAATCAAATCAACGCACAAGTTGCCGACAATGCCAATAACACCTTTGAAGCAATGACACAAAGTGTGTCCTATGCGGATGCTATGTTGAGCGCTTCATCTACCACGCAAAAGCGGGTAGAGCAGGGATTAGAGAGCTTAAATGAATTACTTAATGGTGTTTCAGATGTGAGTAAAGTGATTGACATGATCAGCTCCATCGCAGAACAAACAAATCTACTCGCGCTCAACGCAGCGATTGAGTCGGCGCGCGCAGGAGAGCATGGCCGCGGGTTTGCGGTCGTTGCGGATGAAGTACGAAAGCTTGCACAGCAAACACAAGCCTCACTGACTGATATTCACCAGCAATTAAATGTTTTGAGTGATAACTCAAACAAAGTATCGACACAAATCTCGGCTTTGGCAGATGAGGCACAGCAGCAAACAGGTCATGCACAAGAGTTGAAACGCAACTCAGAAGGTGTGGCAGAGAGCGCACAGAGCGCCAACCAAGTTGCCGCCCATGCAATGGATCTTGCCAATCAGCAATCAGATCTCTTAGATACCTTTGGCCACGCCATGGATAGCATGAAAGGTCAGGTTAATAGCTCACATGAGCAAGTGCAACAAATCCAGCAAAGCCTTAAAGAAAAAATGCGGGAGATCAGGGGGACTTTAGGTTTGCAGTAATCAGGATTATGCCGTAGGTCGAGATTTATCTCGACAGCATAAGCTGAAACGTCGGAGCCACTTCACGCGGCGAGCAGTTAAAAGCTCGCGAGGTGAACTCGCTCCCACAAACTAAACTCGAAATAATTAAAAAAGGCCGCAAATGCAGCCTCTCGTTGGGGAAAGAAGACTCAATCTGAGCCTACTAAATTTTGCTTATGGCTTGTACTGCGCGTCTAACGTTAGGCCAGAGAACGTACGGTAAGCATTAACGCTTAGGTGCCATGTACCCGCTTGCGGATTAGTGATTACACAAGTCTCGGTATTACCATTTTCATATGGACGACAGTCATAGCTGCTTGTTGTAGGTTGTGAGCCAAACTTAACGAATAAGTCAGCGTCACCTGAGCCACCAAATGTTTTCACGGTGAAGTCGCTCATACCCTCTGGTACTTCGATAGTGTAATGAACCCACTGGCCGCTTGAAGCTGAAATATCTTCAATTGTACCGCCACCTGCTTGTGGACCACCTGTGCTAGAGCCCGAAGTTGCCGCAACTAAACTTACGCCTGAATAAGCTTTATAGCCGTTAATCATTACATGGTATGTACCAGCTTGAGGTGCGTCAAAGCTACAAACTTCGGCATTACCGCCTTCATATGGGCGACAGTCATAGCTGCCTGAAGTTGGTTGACTGCCAAGTTTTACATAAAGATCAGCATCACCTGTTCCACCGCTCATGGTGAAGGTCACATTGGTTTTACCAGCGGGTACGTCAAAAGTGAAAAATTGATTGCTGCCAGCCGCGCCGCTTAGACCCGTTTTTGCAACGCCATCTTCAAGCGTATTACCTGTAGGTGGTGTGACAACATCGCCTAAAGCTTCATTTACCGCAGCGGCTGCATCAACAACACCAGTACCACAGTTTGAACAGCTACCAGCGAAGCTACGTGTAGTGTTTTTCAAGATAGTTTCTACTTCGTCAGGCGTAGCAGATGGTTTAGCTTGCTTGATTAGCGCAGCAACACCCGCAACGTGAGGTGCCGCCATAGACGTACCTTGTGAGTAATGGTAGCTATCATTTGAAGGTGCACCAGAGCCTGAGTTATGCGTAGACAAGATACCTTCTGGATCATCAGCAAAACTTTGCGCGCCACCCGGAGCGGCAACGTCGATGTTTGCACCATAGTTTGAGTAGTAAGCACGGCTACCATCACGACCTACAGATGCTACGTTTACTACGCCATTACAGTTACCTGGGTTGTAGTTTGCTGAGTTATCGTTATCGTTACCTGCCGCAATAACAACGACTGTACCCTTGTTACGTGCTTGGTTGATTGCATTTTGTGTGGTTGCGCTACATGCACCGCCACCACCTAAACTCATGTTGATAACATCAGCAGGGTTAGCATTTGCAGGCACACCAGATACAGAGCCGCCAGATGCCCAAATGATGCCGTCAGCGATATCAGACGTTAAACCACCACATTTACCAAGAACACGTACAGGCACTACTTTAGCGTCGTATGCAACACCAGCTACACCTTCACCATTATTTGTAACCGCAGCAACTGTACCCGCTACGTGTGTACCATGCCAGCTTGAGTCTTGATCCGCGCGTGGAACAGGTTGACCTGAAGAGTCTGTTCCACATTCACCACGAGTGACTGCATCACCAGGGTCACGAGCATCGTTGTCACGTGCGCCACCATCGTTAGCAACAAAGGTATTAGAGATCATGTCATAGCCAGGCAGAATGTTGGCATCTAAGTCTAAATGTGGGCGATAACCTGTATCTAGTACCGCAACTACCACACCTTGACCTGTTGCTTTATCCCACGCTGCAGGGGCATTAATACCAGCAGCAGCTTCGTAGTAATGCCATTGATCGTTATAACGAGGATCGTTAGGCGTTGCGAATGGCTTTAGCATTTGGTCAATTTCGATGTATTCAACATTACCAGAAGCCATCACTTCGTTCATGAATGCTTGTGCTTCTTTTGCTGATAGCTTTTTGTCAGCACGCATAACGTGGTGATTGCTAAGAGCCATTGGGCGTACGTACTGAGCGCGAGCACTCGCTTTACTGCTCTTAAAGCCTTGTACAAAGCTTTCTGCACGTTGTTGCATTTTAGCAGGAGCAAGATCCGTAGCTGAAAGGCCCATCATTTGCGAACTAGCATCTTTGTACTTGATGATGAACTGTGTACCAAGCGTGCTTTGTGATGATAGTTTTTGTGCTGTTGCTGCAAGCGCTGCATCTTGGCCGATTGATTGTGCTGGTGCGGCTGTAACTGCTGTTGCAGTGAATAATGCGCTCACTGCGACGCTTAGTGCAGCGCGCTTAAAGTTTTTATTGATTGTCATAATGTTTCCCTAGTTTCTAACTTGTTGTTCAGCTGTTAATAAAAAGCTGATGGTCAGTGAAAGTAAACTCCTAGTTAAAAAAAAGAAAGCGCTGTTTTGTTATTTGCACTAATTTTTTAGTTATATGTGGATGGATAAATGGCTATAAAAAATTCTTACTGTATTGTTTTTAATCGATATTTTTCATTTTTGTGAGAGGTCGAATAAATTTCAGTTACATTGTAAATGACTGTAAACAAAATAGTGTTTTTAACTTTGTGAAGCATTTGTAGCCAATAGAGTGGAGACTTGCTTAGTATTAAAGTTTTGTTTTTTTGGTTGTTCTAGTTGTATTTTCTTATTTTTGAAGGTTTAAGAAATGATAGCGCTGACATAATGTTTACAAGTGTTTAAAAGGTATGCGAGTGGCTATTGATATTCGCAGCTGTGATTAGATAAAGAATCTAGGTATAATTTTCGCTTGGTCGCGATTTTGCCGCTTAAAGCTAAACTGTTGGCAAAACGGTAAGTGTAGAAATCTTAGATAAAAAGTTGAGTGAGTTTATGCAACAAATAGAGGTAGTCGTTATCGGCGCAGGTGCTGCAGGTTTGATGTGTGCTGCACAGGCTGGATACCGAGGGCGACAAGTTGCAGTGGTTGATATGGGAAAAAAGCCAGGTCGTAAAATTTTGATCAGTGGCGGTGGCCGCTGTAATTTTACCAACGAAAATGCTTCACCTGCTAACTATCTATGCAAAAACCCACACTTTGTAAAGTCGTGCTTGAGCCGCTATACCCAACATGATTTTATTGAACTGGTAGACCGCCATGGTCTTGCATACCACCACAAAACACTTGGGCAGTTGTTTTGTGACAATAGCGCACAAGACATTGTAGATATTCTTCTTACCGAATGTGACTGGGCGGGCGTGTCACTCCATTTACGTCAAGAAGTCCTTGCGGTTGAACATCAAGCTGATGGTCGCTACTTAGTCAAAACCACAACTCAAACGTTTAACTGCGAGTCAGTGGTGATCGCCGCAGGTGGCTTAACCATGCCAAAACTTGGCGCAACACCAATCGGCTACAAAATAGCGGAGCAATTTGGCTTAACTGTATTACCAACCACGGCAGCGCTTGTACCATTTACACTCCATGATCACGACAAAGCACGCTTTGATGGTTTGTCTGGTATTAGCGTAGATAGCCTAGTGACCAGCGCAAGCGGTATCCAATTTAGAGAAAATATTCTCTTTACTCACAGAGGCTTATCTGGCCCTGCAATTTTGCAGATCAGCTCATTTTGGAAAGCGGGCGAGTTTGTTAGCATCAATTTACTACCTGACCTAGATGTGCAAGCACAGCTGCATGACTGGCGCAGTGAGCAAGGGCAAAAGAGCTTGAGGAACTTGCTTTCGACCATTTTACCAAAGCGCTTTGTTGAAGCCTTAATCAGCGACGGTAGTATTCCAGATAAAAACGCCAACCAACTCAGCCACACTGAGATTGAAAAGCTCACCGAAACTCTCACTAGCTGGAAAATAAAACCAAATGGCACAGAGGGTTATCGCACCGCAGAGGTTACGTTAGGTGGTGTAGATACCGATGAATTAAGCTCAAAAACCTTCGAAGCTAAAAAACAAAAAGGCCTGTACTTTATCGGCGAAGTCACCGATGTCACCGGATGGCTCGGAGGCTATAATTTTCAATATGCTTGGAGCTCCGGCTGGGCATGCGGACAGGCTTGTTAGCTTGTTTTCGCATAATAAAGTTTGTACATTAATCTATACTGGTTAAACAACGGTACAGTGGAACCAGCAACTTGCCCCGCTTCAGAGAAATAAAAACGTTCAACGATTTTCAAAGAGCACTAAAGAACAAATATGGTGTTGGCGAAGGTGAAAACTATAAGCCTTGGCTAAGAGTTCAGGATGTTCCCTCGCATGGTAGCAGCGCGAAAATTCAAGGTATAAAGATTGACAGAGAGCACCACACCTTGTCGGAAGGTGAGAGTTCGTTTTTATATCTGGCTGAATTTGGGATAGTGTTATTGATATACGAGAGCAATTTCCTCTTCTTCCCATTGATCTCTCAATCAAGATTGCAAACACATTAGAATTGCATCATCCGACCATTCCTGATTCTAAAGTTCTAAATGTTCTGACTTGTAGTGGCATAGTTAATTTGGCCACCCATTAAGAAAGAAATGTTATGCTATTTGCATACAAATTTGGGTGAAAAAATGACGAAATTAAAACGCGCAACGTATTCTGCTGCAATCAAATTAGAAACAGCTCAGCTTGTAGTTGATCAAGGCTACACGCAAGAAGATGCAGCCAAAGCTATGGGGGTTGGTAAATCAACTGTAAGTAAATGGGTAACTCAATTAAAGCAAGAACGGAATGGCCAGTCCCCATTAGCTTCACCAATGACACCCGAACAAATTGAAATCCGCGAACTTAAAAAGCAAATCCAACGTATTGAATTAGAAAAGGATATATTAAAAAAGGCTACCGCTCTCTTGATGTCCGACTCCCTGAACAATTCTCGTTAATTGAGAAATTAAATCAACGAGAGCGTTACCCAATTAGCGTGTTGTGTAGCGTATTCAATGTGCATCGCAGCAGCTATAAATATTGGGCCATACGGGATACAACGCCTACACCAGAGCAAATAAGGCTAGAAGCTGAAGTTAAAGCCATACATGCAATGAGCGGCGGTTCAGCTGGGGCACGGACAATCGCAGCAATCGCAACGAATAACGATTTTGAATTAAGCCGTTATCGCGCCGCTAAGCTAATGGTTAAACTAAAACTAGAGAGCTGCCAAGTACCACAACATCAATATAAAAGGGGTGGTAATGAGCATCTTGAAATCCCAAATTTGCTAGACAGGCAGTTTGATGTTGTTGAGCCGAATACGGTGTGGTGCGGTGATGTGACGTATATTTGGACAGGCAATCGCTGGGCCTATTTAGCGGTCGTTGTTGATTTATTTGCACGTAAAGTCGTTGGTTGGGCAATGTCGTTGTCGCCAGATACTAGCTTAACGCTAAAAGCGCTTGAACTCGCGTATGAAAGCAGAGGTAAACCAAGTGGATTGATGTTTCACTCAGACCAAGGAAGCCATTATACAAGCTTGAAGTACCGCCAACGTTTATGGCGCTATAAAATTACACAAAGTATGAGCAGGCGCGGAAATTGTTGGGATAATGCGCCAATGGAGCGATTTTTTAGAAGCTTTAAAACGGAGTGGATGCCAAAGGTTGGATACGAAAACTTTAAAGATGCTAAATATGGTGTGAGTGATTATATCAACGGATATTATAACAACGTTAGGCCTCATCATTATAATGCTGGTTTAGCGCCAAATGAATCTGAGGTTAGATACCAAGATTCTAAAACTGTGGCCAAAATTAGTTGACCACTACACTTGTGAGCAGTGCGGGGTTGAGCTTAGTCAATATAAACGACTTTTACATACCCATCACATCAATGGTGTAAAAACAGATAACTCTATAAGTAACTTACGCGCACTTTGCTTGGACTGCCATAAAAAGCAACCTAAGCATGAGCATATGCATGTCACTCACAACGACCAACTGATTATCAATCAACTAAGACGTGAACAACATAAATTTGACTGCAGCGAATACTCTGACGTACTTCAATACGCAGATTCTGCGCTTGAAGGGTTACTGTTAAAATGTAAAAAGTACAATTTGCCAACCCCCGAGCTGGGGATCGGTGTCAGAAACGGTGATGATTTCGTTTCTATCGATTTAGCTTGGCCAAGAAGAAAGTTTGCAATAGTCATCGAAAAGGAACAACTCTCCCCTTTAAGAGCTCAAGGTTGGAATGTTTTCTTAGCGAGCGAATGCCTTGACAACTTCACGAAAATGCAACGTATGGTACGTTAAAACAGATAACAACTACTATAGTTTTAGTCGTTGCAAGTCAAAGTTTTTATTAGAAGTTAGCTCAACTCGTTAGAAAATATAGAATGAATCAGATCTAATTGAGGCTAGTGCCTTCGGAGTAATCGTGAAAGATATAATTATTAGGGCACTGAAGTATGCAATGGTAAGAATTGACAACTCCTACCCTATTGAACGTGAGGTTGACCTCCAATCAGTGTTGTTTGGTGAGCTTTATAAAGCAATGCCAAAAGCTATCGTTCGCTTTGAACACACATTAAAAAGCGACTTTCAATCGTATCGCATGCGGGGTCGTTCAGCTAAAAATAGAAAAAGTAGAGTAGATTTACACATTCAGACAAGGTTAAAAAAGGCAGTAATTGAGCTGAAATACTTTAAGGGTGCGGGCCGGGAAAGTTGTATAGATATGCTTGCTGACTTGGCAAAAGTTGAACGTATTGTTGAGTCTCGCGAGGCTGATGAAGGGTTTTGTATTCAATTAGTCAAACAAGGTGTAATTAGTCGTTTACCTTCAGTAATTAGTACTGGGGTTTATAACGAAATAGTTGGTCGCTGGCACTACAACTTTGAAATTAAGGGACAATATGAAATAAAACCGATGCGCCAAAACAACGGCTTTACTTTAATTGTTCACCATGTGCAGTTTCCAATAAAATGAATCTGAGGTTAGATACCAAGATTCTAAAACTGTGGCCAAAATTAGTTGACCACTACACTATATGCCATGTGTAATTAAGCCTATGTTGTACTGGATAACTGATCATCTTGAAAAATTTCAAAAAAATAGCCGCCTTAAAAAAAGATATTGGATGAATAACTTAAGTTATTCAAAATTTATAATGCCTCATGATCTAGAAAAAATTTGTGTGGAGTTGGCCGACGAGGAGCCTGAGCTATTCAAAGATTTCGTGAGGGAAGAATTATCGAAGAAAGCTATTGGTTTTGGAGTATGGGATGAGACCAAATTTTCTGCTGATATTTACAAACTAAAGACAAAAGCATGTTCAAACTGTGTAGAGTGGGTAGGACTAGGAATATGTCCTATAGGTCCAGAGGCAGTTAATTCAGCTGGTAAGAGGCAGCGTACTCAGTTCGTTAATGAAATAATATCTGCAGCTGATTTGATTTATACACATTTTGTTGAAGTGGGAAAATGTAGAACTTATATCGCCGATAAAGAATTTTCGTGACTGACAGTCACGTTTGTATCTGGTATGCTCCAATCGTGCCTATTGGGCAACTCCATGCTTTGCTTTCATTACATTAAAAGTATAAATGCTATTATGATCAGGTTTCGACTTAAAGAACTTATTGCTGATAAAGAGTTTCGGGAAGAACGTCGAGTTACTTTGGAAGAGATTTCCAAGATAACCGATATACATCGAACAACGCTTTCCAAGTTATCAAACCAGAAAGGCTACAACACGACCACCGAAGTCCTTGACAAGCTTTGTGATTACTTTCAAGTAGATGTTGGACAGTTGGCAGAACATATTAAAGATAATCCTGGGAGAGGCGCCTAATGTACAGTCAGCACCAAGCTCAATACTTTGCCTGGCAGCTCACTCGTAGACTTGATAGTGCGGATGAAGATAAATTAACCGGCGCTATCATGGACGCCCAGATTGATTTGAATCCGCACCAGGTGGATGCAGCCCTATTTGCATTCCGAAATCCTCTATCTAATGGTGTGATATTAGCTGATGAAGTTGGTCTTGGTAAAACCATTGAGGCTGGTCTCGTTATTGCACAAAAATGGGCTGAACGAAAACGCCGTATTCTTATCGTTGTCCCTGCTAACCTTCGTAAACAATGGCATCAAGAATTACAAGAGAAGTTCGGCGTAGAAGGGCTAATTTTAGAAGGTGATAGCTATAAAAGAGCAAAAAAAGAAGGCCTTTCAAATCCATTTGATGTAGGCGAAAGAATCGTCATTTGCTCTTATCAGTTTGCGAAGGCAAAGGCTTCTGACATTCAGATGATTCCTTGGGATCTAGCGGTCTTAGATGAAGCGCATCGGCTAAGAAATGTATATAAGAAAGGCAATAAAATAGCTGCTGCAATCCGAGATGCGTTAGGAAATACGTTTAAAGTCCTGCTAACTGCAACTCCTCTCCAAAATTCACTTTTGGAGCTTTTCGGTATGGTCAGCATTATCGATAAGAGAGTGTTTGGCGACCTAGACAGTTTCCGTATTAAATATGGCCGTCTTAATGACAAACTTTCATTTGAAGAGCTTAGACAGAGAATCCAACCTGTATGCAAGCGCACATTAAGAAAAGATGTTGAAGCTTATGTGCCTTACACCAAGCGGATAGCAATGGTGGAGAAATTTACTCCATCCAGTGATGAGCAAGAGCTTTATAAAAAGGTGTCAGCTTATCTTCAACGGCCCAATCTCAATGCTCTGCCGAGTGGACAACGTCAATTAATTTCAATGGTGATGTGGAAACTATTAGCGTCTTCATCATTCGCGATTGCAGGTGCTTTAAATTCAATAATTACTCGCTTGGAAGATGACCTGAAATTAAGTGAAGCTGAAGAAGGTGTATTCGGTGATCTAAATAGTGATTACGAGTCTCTAAATGAAACTGTTGAAGAGTGGTCTAGCGATGAAGATAGTCCAGACGCAACAGAGTCAACTAATCGGCAGTCAATTGTAGACGAGATTAATGAACTGAAATCTTTCAAACTGCTCGCTGAAAACATCAGAGACAATTCAAAAGGTGACGCTCTACTGAAAGCTTTAGAAATTGCTTTCAGAAAGCTCAACGAGCTTGGTGCTGATGAAAAAGCAATAATTTTCACTGAGTCCAGAAGGACACAGAATTACTTGCAAGAGCTTCTGAACAATAGCGATTACAAAGACGGTATAGTGCTGTTTAATGGCACCAATAGCGATCACCAAGCAAGAGATATTTATAAAGATTGGCTGGTTAAACATAATGGCAGTGACAAGATAACAGGCTCTAAAACAGCAGATACACGCGCTGCACTTGTGGAATATTTTAAAGAAAAAGGGAAAATCATGATTGCAACTGAAGCTGCGGCTGAAGGCGCCAATCTTCAGTTTTGCTCTTTAGTAATTAATTATGATTTGCCTTGGAACCCACAACGAATTGAACAGCGTATTGGTCGTTGCCATCGGTATGGTCAGAAGCATGATGTCGTCGTACTAAATTTCATTGACTCTACCAACCCCGCAGATCAGCGCGTTCACGAATTATTGAGAATGAAATTCAAGATATTCGATGGTGTATTTGGTGCTTCTGATGAGGTCCTTGGTGCTATAGAAAACGGTGTGGATTTCGAGAGACGAATCAAAAAAATATATGATACCTGCAGAGAAGCTGACGACATTAAAATTGCTTTTGACGCACTTCAGCAAGACCTGGCTCATGAAATTAATGCACAAATGGTTAATACAAGAGAACAGTTGTTTGAAAACTTCGATGAAGACGTGTTGCAACGCCTCAAAATAGATACCGAAGCATCTCTTGATAAATATGAGCAGATGCTACTAGCTTTGACTCAAACGGAGTTGTCTCAGCATTTAGAGATTATTGATGGTGGCTTTGTCATTAGCTCTTTACCAGATAGTGCACCGTCAAATATTCCTAAAGGCGAATACGAGTTACCTCGGCGTGATGGAGATTGTCATCTGTATCGCCTGAAGCACCCTTTAGCGCAATGGGCTATAGATAATGCCAAAAATAAGAGCCTAGAGCAGGCACATATTGTATTTGATACTAAGACAAGAGAGACCAAGGTATCTGTTGTTGAAGAGTTAAAAGGCCAAACTGGTCAACTTCAGGTATGTAAAATTACCGTCGAGTCGATGGAAAGAGCAGAGGACCACATAGCTGTCGTTGGAGTTGACTCAAACCTTAATGTCATTCACTCGGAAGTGTTAGAGAAACTACTTACATACCAAATTGTAAGTGAAACCCAAGCGTCGTTCCTCGTTGAGCCAATAATCGATAAGGAGTTGTCCAAAACCAAACATGAGTTACTTGGTGAGATTAGTCAACGAAACCTTAAGTATTTCGAAGATGAAGTTGAAAAGTTGGACGCGTGGGCAGACGACCTAAAGGTAGTCTTAGAGCAGAGTATAAAAGAGACTGATAGGGAGATTCGAGAGGTTCGCAGAACTGCGAAGCTTGCTCCAGATCTCCATGAAAAGCTGCATTGGCAGAAAAAACAAAAAGAGCTCGAGAAATTGCGAAATAAAAAGCGGCGAGAGCTATTTGATCGCCAGGATGAGGTTGATGATCGTCGAGAGCAATTGATCACCGAATTAGAAAATAAAATGAATCAAACTGTCGAAGAACAGGTGCTATTCAGCATTACGTGGGAGGTTGTTTAATGGCTGAAGGAGTTAAGCCGCACGAGTTGATCCAATTGTGTAAATTATTGGACTCTAGGTTTAAGGGAAAGATTGTAGGTACGGGTCATAAGGAAATTGATAAAGAACGAAATTTCTATACAAAAGCGCTTGCTGCTTACTATTTGACGCAAGAAGCGGGTGCATCTGATGAAGAAGCGATAAAGGCGTCAATAGACGGTGGTTTGGATCATGGTATTGACTCAGTTTATGTTGATACCACTCAAACAGTGTGGCTTATTCAATCAAAATACAAAGATTCTGGTACAGGCGAAATCGAACTCGCAGAGGTTGGTAAGTTTGTTGACGGTGTCAAAGACTTAACGAAGCAAAAGTATGAACGCTTTAACAAACATCTCCATGCGAAAATCCCGTTATTAAATGCTGCATTTGATTCAGGAGTGGCCAACGTTAAAGCCGTACTCACTTATACAGGCAGCGCCCTTGGTGATGACAAAAGAAGAGTAATGTCCGATTTGGAGACGGCACTTAATCAACCAGCTGATCCGATGTTTTTAAGGTTTCTGATTCGCGGCCTTGCGTCTTTTCATCGTATGCAGCTCGATGAGCAATTGCCAGCCCCTATAACAGCTGAAATTACTTTGGAAAACTATGGCCATATAGATGCTCCCTATATGTGCTACTTCGGCAGTATCTCCGGTGCTCAATTGAAGGCACTGAAAATTAGCCATGGTGAAAAGCTCTTTGATGCAAACATCCGTCACTTCCAAGGCGATACCGTTGCAAATCAAGATATTTCCAGCACTATTAGAGAAAACCCTGAACATTTTTTCTACTTCAACAATGGTGTGACATTTATTTGCGATGCCATTCGCCCTATTGGTCCACGGGACGATACTCGTTCTTCAGGCAAATTTAGGGTTGAGAATCTCTCTGTTATTAATGGTGCTCAAACAGTTAGTAGTTTGGCTGTTGATTTAACCGGTGGGGATGAAGACTGTGAAGTTAAGGTTTTGGCTACTTTTATCGCACTAGAAGCGGATCTTGATGAGTTTGGTGGCAAGGTAACTCGTTACCGAAATAATCAGAACGCCGTTTCAGACATTGATTTTGCAGCATTAGACGAAAACCAAGTTCAGTGGTCGCAAACATTACAACAGTCTGGTGTAGCTTATCGTTATAAATCTGGGGAATTGGATCAAGAAGATTTTGATGTTGAAACGGCTGCCAAAGCATTAGCTTGCTGGGTGACAGATAGTGAATGTAACTTGATCGCTCAGGCGAAAAAAGACTCAAAGAAATTGTTTTCTCGAGTATCTGGTAAGGGGGTACACGGCTCTGCCTATCATTATTTGTTCAAAGATAGCCTGCAGGCTCGCCAATTATGGCGAATCGTTCAAATTCACCAATTAATTCGTGATTCACTTAAATCAGACGCAAGGCAAGCTACCGGCATAGAGAAAGAAATCACTTCTAATGCCCTTATGTTGTTATGTCATATCGTTTATATCAAGGCTAAACAGCATATTGACCATAACGACTTGCAGCTATCGTTGGCTCACAGCAACGTTATTCGCTCAACTGCACAGTCAGTCACGCAAATTATTATTGCTGAGTATCAAAAGATTAATTGGGGGAAAAACCCTGCGTCAGTGTTTAAAAATGCAACAGACTTGAAAACACTGAAAGGTGCTGTGATGGCCGCTCAAGCTAAAGCATAGGAATTCAGGAAGTATGAGTAAAAAATCTAAAACCAAACTTGAGTTGACGTGGATTGGAAAAAATAAGCGCCCTAAGATTGAGCCACGTATTTTATTGGAAGACACCAGCAAGTCTTATCATGCAAGTCACAAAGTTAGCGAAAATGACATTTTCGTTAATAAGCTTATACGGGGAGATAACCTTCTTGCTCTAAAAGCGTTACAGCAAGAATACGGAGGCTGCATAAAATGTGTTTATATCGATCCTCCGTTTAATACTGGCGAGGCATTTGAACATTACGATGATGGACTGGAACATTCTATTTGGCTTAGTTTAATGTATGGGAGACTTCTAGAAATCCATAAGCTAATCTCCAATGACGGTTCGATATTTGTTCATATAGATGATAACGAAATTGCATATTTAACGGTTATGCTAGACGAGATCTTTGGGCGCTCTAACCGTGTTTCGATAGTTACCTTTAAGCAAGGAGCAGTCACAGGACACAAGTCAATAAACCCTGGTTTGGTTACGACTACCAACTATTTATTAATATATGCCAAAGATAAATCGCTTTGGAAGCCGAATAGAATATTTACCTCTCGAGAACGAGACTCAAGATACTCGCAGTTTATTGTGAACTATGAGGATAGCTACGATAAATGGGAATATATTCCGTTAAGCCAGGCCTTTGGAGAAAAATTGGGCATTCCCGCGCGCCAATTAAAGAAAACGCTAGGCAAAGAGTATGAAGAAAAAATTACTGATTTTGTAATAGAAAATGCTGAACGAGTTATTCGTACGGCAAGACCGGACTATAACTCTGTCGGTCAAGCGGTGAGAGACACAATTGATTTATCAAAGGAAAGTCCCGACAAAGTATTCTTACTCGAGCGAGAAAAGCATTCTGATATGTACTTTAAAAATGGTGAAAGGCTACTTTTTTACAAGGACAAATTGAAGGTAGTTGATGGGCAAGTTGTATCTGGAGAGCCGTTAAGTAATTTATGGGACGATTTACTTTCTAACAATCTGCATAAAGAAGGTGGAATTAAATTTCCGAAAGGTAAAAAGCCTGAAGCATTAATTAAGAGAGTCTTAGACTTAGCAACTAACCCAGGCGAAATAGTACTAGATTCTTTTGCTGGTTCTGGGACTACGGCAGCGGTAGCACACAAGATGCATCGTCGATGGATCACAATAGAACTTGGTGATCATTGTGATACGCATGTTGTTCCGCGACTGGAGAGAGTGATTGACGGTGACGATCAAGACGGTATATCCAAAGCTGTTAATTGGTTAGGAGGGGGCGGGTTCCGCTACTACAAACTAGCTTCTTCTTTGCTCGAGCAAGATCGTTGGGGACGATGGGTGATTAGCAAAGAATACGATGCCGCTATGTTGGCTGAAGCAATATGCAAACTCGAAGGATTTTCATATTTACCTTCGGATACTGAATGGTGGAATCACGGTTTTTCATCCGAGCAGGATCGAATTTATGTGACCACTCAAACCTTATCTATTGAGCAATTGCAAGGGCTCAGTGAGGAAGTCGGTGAAGACCGAAGCTTATTGGTGTGCTGCAGTGCATTTCGCTGCGCAGAAGATCGTTTTCCTAACTTAACTCTCAAGAAGATCCCCAAAATGGTTTTATCTCGCTGTGAATGGGGCCATGATGACTATAGCTTAAATGTAGAAAACTTGCCGATAAAGGAAGTGCACACTGATGAAGCTGTGCCAGCGTATCGGCAGGTCAGCCTATTTGAAAATGATGGCACTCAGCAGTAAAGGAAGTACAAGATGAATGCAAAAAATATAAATAATACTAATAAGTCTCGCATCCTGAATGCTATCACTGGGCGACTGAGCTTACGCAAGCCCCAAGAGCAATCGCTTCGAGCTCTAGCTGACGCTATTGAAGCTGCCCCTGACGTCTTGTCTCCGACTCAAGATGTTCCAGCACTTCTTAATACCTTGAGTGCTGAGTTCCCAAGCCTTGCGGATTTCGAGCGAGAGTTTCCTTCTTTGTGCTTTGCTTTAGCAACAGGTGTAGGTAAAACGCGATTAATGGGGGCATTTATTACTTACCTTCATCTTGCTTTTGGTATTAAAAACTTCTTTGTTCTTGCACCAAATTTGACTATCTACAATAAGCTGATTAATGATTTCACGCCAAATACGCCTAAGTATGTATTTACGGGAATTGCTGAGTTTTCTGCATATCCACCAGAAATTATTACTGGCGATAACTATGAGGAAAGGGGAAGAAACTTAGGGCTTCTGAGTCCAGTGACAATAAATATTTTTAATATCTCGAAAATTGTTTCTGAAGTCCGAGGCGGAAAAGCGCCTCGTATCAAGCGTTTGTCTGAGTATTTAGGCGATAGCTATTTTAGTTATCTTGCAGAATTAGATGATTTAATACTATTGATGGACGAATCTCACCGCTACAGAGCGAGCGCAGGAATGAGGGCGATCAATGAATTGAAACCTCGCCTAGGAATTGAACTAACTGCAACCCCATTCACTGAGTCTAATAAAGGTCCAATTTCATTTAAAAATGTTATCGTTGATTACCCACTGGCATGTGCAATGGATGACGGTTTTGTAAAAGAACCAGCTGTTGTGACGCAGCGTAATTTTGATCCTAAGCAGTATAGTCAGGAACAACTAGAACGAGTAAAGCTGGAAGATGGAGTGAGGCTTCATGAGGCTACCAAGTTAGAACTTTTCACATATGCCAAACAACAAAGTTTGAAGCAAGTTAAGCCGTTTATACTAGTTATTGCACGAGATACTTCCCATGCTGCTCAGTTACTAGAGTTCATTGAGTCTGACGCTTTTTACAATGGGCGTTATCGTGGTAAAGCCATACAGGTCGACAGCTCTAAAAGTGGCGCAGCCGAAGAGGAAATGATTTTGCGCTTATTGGCCGTTGAGAGTGTTGATGAGCCTACCGAGATAGTTATTCACGTAAATATGCTAAAAGAAGGCTGGGATGTCACCAACCTATACACTATTGTCCCTCTTCGAGCGGCTAATGCGCGCACCCTCATCGAGCAGTCAATTGGTCGAGGTCTTCGGTTACCCTACGGAAAGCGCACAGGTGTAGATGCGGTCGATCGGCTAAATATTGTGGCTCATGACCGCTTTCAGGAGATTGTTGATGAAGCTAATAACCCCGAAAATCCATTACGAATGCGTCAAGTTATTCTGGAAAAGGATAATAGCGAACAACCAAAAGATAGTGTTGCCGTAATTTCTAAATTAGAAGCATTGGTTTCTGGTGTGTCGGTACAAAGTGCCACGGGCCATCATTATGACATCAAGAGGAGTAATAATGTCCCGCAAGGTTCTGATGGCGAAAAAGAACAAGCTAACACAGTTTTTAAAGGTGTAGCAGAAAAGGAAGCTGCTATGGCAGCGCTTCGCGTGCTTCAAAGTTATCAGAACAAGCCAAATGTAGCACCTACAAGCAAATCATTACTAAGTGAGGAAATTCAACAGCAAGCTTTTAATGCTGTGTCAGAACATCTAAGCGGCAAACAACAGTCACTTTTGATTGAAGATGAAAAGATTGATCTGCATGATTTGATCAATAAGACCACACAGCTTGTGATAGAGCAAACTATTGATATCCCGAGAATTATGGTGGTACCGTCAGGAGACGTTACTTACGGCTACACACCTTTTATGTTAGATATGGGAGGGTTAAATCTTCAACCATCTAACAGGGACTTGATTATCCGTAGTTTACAGACGGATGAACAAATCAGTCTTTCTAGCCAGATGACTCATAAATATCAGCGGTTGGAAGACTACGTCGTAGAACATCTGATTGATTACGATGACGTGTCTTACGACGAGCATGCCGAGTTAGTATACGATTTGGCAACTCAAGCAGTAAGTTACTTCCGTGATGTTCGTGAGTATTCAGAAGATGAACTTCATAATATTTTCTTTGGGTTTGGAAAGCGAATCGCTGACACTATTCACGTACAAATGGCTGAACACTATTGGGAAAAGGCCAGTACCTACGAAGTTACCGTGACAGCTGGATTTGTCCCCCTCAAGGATGCCGCTTATACAACGAGCGATACAGAAATCCACAACGTGCGTGCCACCGTTCAAGACAAAGGACGAATTAAGAAAATGCTCTTCGGTGGCTTCAAGCGGTGTTTATACGATGTGCAAAAGTTTGATTCTGATACTGAGCGCACCTTCGCTTTGATTCTGGACCGTGAATCAGATAAATGGTTTAAGCCAGTCAGCGGCCAATTTCAGATTTTTTATAAAGATGGGGTCAATCAACGCGAGTATCAGCCTGATTTTGTAGCAGAGTTACAAGATAAAGTAATTATGGTTGAAACCAAAGCACGTAAAGATATTTCAGACCACATTGTGAATGCCAAGGCAGAAGCAGCTAAGAATTGGTGTAGCAATGCATCTAAATACTTTGCTAAGCACGGTGGCAAGACATGGGAATATTGGTTGATTCCACACGATGAGGTTTTGGAAAATAGAGATTTGCCAGGATTTATTTCAACAATATAAAAGGACTTGATTGAATGAGTAATTCTGAAGTTTTATTAGGGCTAATTATGAAAGCCGTCGAGACTGAGGAGTTACTCAGTACTGCTGAGGTAAAATCTGTAAAGAAGCTAGTCTTATCTGGAAAGGTTAAAGAGGAAGACTGGCTTACAGCCTTGGAAAATACACATTTCAAGGAGGGAGAAGATCATGACCTCGAAGCTTAATCTCAAAAAGTTAACTATTTCGGGTTTGCGGGGTGTTTCCAATCCTCTAACGCTCAATTTCGAAAAAACTTTTACTCTGATTTTTGGACATAATGGTACCGGTAAAACGTCCATATGCGACGCTATTGATTTTTTAGCTAATGGTGATTGCAGCTCCTTAGGTGATAACAGCTTAGGTAGTGCCCGACACAAGTTCTGGCCGTTTGTCGGTAAAAAGAGCTCTGATGTCGCTGTAGATCTATCTCTTTCAGATGGGTCTAGTTGGCGAGCGACTATTTTAGGGACCAAAACTTCAGTTAGTGTGTCGTCGAAAAGAGAACTACCCGTAGTTAAAGTTTGGCGCAGAAAGCAGATGATGGATCTCATCCTTGCGAAGCCACTTTGTAACTCCACCCAATTTAGTACAGCTATTTCGTAGAATTTTATGCAGCCTCAAGATAGCCAATTGGTGTCATATCGCCAAGTGAATCATGTGGTCGCTCATAATTATAAATATCTAACCACTCATCAGTGATTTCACGTACTTCTTGCAGTGACTCAAACAAGTATAAATCGAGCACTTCTTCACGATAACTTCGGTTAAACCTTTCCACAAAACCATTCTGGTAAGGACTGCCTGGCTCTATAAATTCCAACTTGATGTCATTTTTTATTGCCCAATCTTCGAGTGCCGTTGAAGTAAATTCTGGACCATTATCCACTCTAATCTGCTTTGGTTTTCCTCGCCAAGCAATAATTTGTTGTAGTGTTCTAATAACTCGTTCAGAAGTTAAGCTTGTATCGACCTCAATCGCCAGTGCTTGTCGGTTGAAATCATCCAGCACATTCAGTGTTCTAAAACGATGTCCATAGATTAATGCGTCACTCATAAAGTCCATTGACCACGATTCATTATGTTGTGTCGGTGCACTTAATGGTTCAGGTGTTCTTGTTGGAACACGGCGCTTTCCCTTACGTCTCAAGTTTAGTTTTAGCATGTTGTAAACGCGTTCAACACGCTTTTTATTCCACGGCTTACCTTTATTGCGAAGCCTTTTGAATAGCTTAGGCAGCCCCCACCTAGGATGGCGCTCTACCAGCGCAAGTAATGCGTCGATAACTTCATCATCTAACGGCCGTTTATGTTTGTAATAAAAAACTGAGCGGCTTAGCCCTGCCACTTCACAAGCAAATGCGACGCTGACGTTAAATTGAGCTCTTAAATGCTCTACCCAAGCTCTGCGCCTACTTGTTTTTACAGCTTTTTTGCGATGATATCCTCAAGCATCGAGTGCTTTAGGCTAAGCGTTGCAAACATATCTTTTAGCTTACGGTTTTCTTCTTCAAGCTCTTTGAGGCGTTTAATATCAGACGCTTCCATACCGCCATATTTTGAACGCCATTTGTAAAATGTACTTTGGCCGATGCCATGTTTGCGGCAGATTTCTGGTACAGGAATACCTGACTCAGCTTCTTTGATCATGCTGACAATTTGGGTTTCGGTGAACTTGCTTTTTCTCATCGTAAATTTTCCTATTTTAGTTAATGGAAAATTCTACTTATAAACTGTTTCATTTTTTGGGGGAGTTACAGGTGGCCAAATTAACTATGCCACTACAGGTTTACAAAGGAACAAAGAGACGGATAGACATATCCGATCTGACATACTCTGTTGGCAGTTTAGACTCGACCTGACAGGCAGATATGAGCGAAAAAGTGACAATCATGAAGTAGAAATTTGGACTGCCGACCAAAATATCTCACATACGATGAGATCTCTCCAAGCCTTATCACAATGATCTGCTAAAATAAACGAATAGACGCGACCAAGTTAAAGGAATGAGTATGAAACTGGTAAATATTGTGGCTTTGTCATGCATTGTTGCACTGAGCGGATGCGAATCAACTCCCCAAGAAAATAACAGTTTACCCACTGGAAGTAAGTATGCCTCAACAAAGTTTTCACCCAAAGCAGTAACAGCTAGGGTAGAATTTTCAGCCCAATGCAAATTCAAAACCGATAAGCAAGGCATTAGCGAATTCCTCGGCTTGTTTGTTCCTGCCGCTATCGAGCAGGCTGTAGATAGTTTAGTCGGTGCAGTACAAAAAGCCGGGGAAGACAAGACCAAGTCTTTATCAGCTTACACCGACAAACACTTTTACCGGGTTAAAACTGGTTTAGACGGCTATGATTCCAACCCAGCCACCTCATGTATGGCATTATTCATTCCCAACAACGATCCCAACGCAACGACTTTTTCCAACCAATATGCTTTATATAGTGCAGAGTTTGGTGCCTATAGTCTGACCGCAGAACCTGCATTTTTCATGGAAATGTTTGTGGAAAAATCAGCAGACGGCAAGATGTTTAGATTGCGCCCTATATTTTTACTCAAGACCAAACATCTGCACGGTTCAAACAGCGGGAATGTTAAGGATATGGTCATCGCCCTAGATTTTAGAAAACCGAGTGGCACCGGGGATAGTGATACCTTTGCGACGTCGTTAATTGAACTTAGTGATCTGCAACTGGGCACCATTTACGACAGTGATACATTAAAAGGTACTGTGACGCCCTGGATGAAACTACCAGGTGTCGAAACCGAAAGAAGTCAATTGATTGAAGACTTAAAATCCTCCATCTCGGAAGTCAATGCTTTGCAGCGTGAACTGTGTCTCGACGCTTATCACTATAATCTGTATCCGGATGTCCGAAAAAACCATCAGGTTACCGATCCGTATTTGAAGAATCTTGCCACCAATATCAAGTGTCAGGATATCCCCTGGAAGGATGAATCTCATGTCGCGATAGTAACCTATGACACCGCCTATAAAAAGGCTAAATTTTCAACCGAAGAAACCCTTAAACACTCGCTGGTAGTCAATCAGGCTGGCAAAGAAAGCGAAGCGGAGAAAAAACTACTCAAGCTTACTGATACTTCGACACGCAATGCCGAATCTTTTGCAGCCTTAAAGGCAATTGGTCCCAAAATGGATTCTCTTGAAAAGCATGAAAACAAAGTAACTCGTGTCAAAAAGAAAGTAAGCGAAGTCGCTAAATACGGCGGCCATTTTGAGCTTTTTGCTGAAATCGTAGAAGTCAAAGAAGGCAATAAGTTTTTCAAAGCACTTGGCACTATTTTAGGCGCATCAAAAGACCCACTGAAAGATTATCTCAAAGGTAAATATGACCCTGCCACCAAGGCTGCGGCTGCTGCGACCGCAGCGACAGAGAAAGAGACTAATACACAAGCCAAGTTCGATCTGAAGGTAAAATTGTTTGAAGCGGAAAAGCAAGTTGAGCTGGCAACCATTGCAATTGGCAATGCCAAAGATGCCACTGAACTGGCCACGGCAAACGCAAACTTGCGTAAAGCCCAACTTGAAGTTGAGGAGTATCAGCGACGCCTGGCGCTATTGCCTTAGGATAAAGCTGCTTGGATATTAATATTTACAACCTTTATCAAAGCTCTCAATACAGCGATGCGGTATTGAGGCGCAAAAAAGGCTGGCCGAAGGCACAAGCAGCCGAAGTCAACTTTGCTTACGAGAGCCTTGAATACGGTGAGGCATTTTTCGAATCCGAATTGAATGTCGATACAACGGACGTTGATGTCAAATGTTTAGTTAACTATGACATTTTCAGCAATGTTGCCATGTGGGATAAGCCTTACCTGGTGCTTGGCTCAGGTGACACCAGCTTAAATAACATGGCATTTGCTATTGATGTCATTGTGCATGAACTTACCCATATAGTGCTTGAGAAAGACAGTATGCTCAGACAAGGTCTGGAGCATCAGGGTATTAATGAACACATTTGTGATGTTATTGGGCTGACTTGCCGGTACTACGCCTATCAGACACCGCCAGAAGATTTTACTTGGTTGATAGGTGACCTGATTGCCAAGGATAATCAACGAAGAGCAATACGGGATCTTGCCAATCCCGGTAGTGCCCACCCAAATGATCGGCAGACATCAGATCTTGCGAGCCTCATGAGGCGGCCCAACTGGCAACTCGATACTTCGTCGTATGATCTTCTTGGGCCGCTTAACTACCTTTTCTTTGTTGTCGCCAGTAGTGGTATCCGCCCCTTGGAAGGCTACGGAAAAATTTGGTGGGAAAGTGTCAAAAACGTTCCGGCTCACAATGCCTTGTTTCATTTCCTGAGTAACCTAAAAAGTACACTCGAAGAGGAAAGAGCGCAATTTTTCAGTGCCTGTGAACAAATAGGATTGGCACATATTCCTATTCTTGAACAACTACTTAGAGCGTAAATTGAGACAATGCTATGACTTCGATAACTATTAACTGGGACCTCATTTTCAGTTGTTTAATGATAGTGATCATTCTATCTATGTTGGTGGAGAGAGTGCTCGCATTACTATTTGAGTCCCCGCTTTTTATCGGCATGGTGGAAGATAAACCAGACAACCTGCTTACCATCAAACCACTCATTGCCTCAGTGCTGTCAATCGTCACCACTTACTATTGTGATATCGACCTGTTACAGGCCATCCGAAATGCCCCTAGTACTCATCCATTTGGTTTTGTTATGACCGGGCTATTGATTGCTGGAGGTAGTAAAGGCTCAACAAAACTGTTTCGCGACTTAATGGGATTACAAAGCAATACGTTCAGAGACTATCAGCAACGCAAGCGAGACAAAAGAATGGCCTCTGATATACCGCAGGCCGTTCTGCAAGCATCCCGTCAGTCTAAAAGTTGTGTGAAATAGTACACCGAAGGGTAGTGTTCAACTATTTGTGTAAATGGCTTTCTTTACTCGTTGAAAGGGAATGTTGAATGCTAATATGAGACAAATTCATCGTTCAGCTCCTTGGCGGTTTACCCGAAAACCCCAGTACAACTGTGTATAGTGCACCAAATTGGCCATTCATTGTGTTACGTGAACTGGAAAAAACAATGTGTAATTTGCAACTATGATTCTATGGTTTGCTCACACAGAATAATAGTTGCTATACGGGGATGTATAAAAACGTAAGGACAAACTCTATTGTTTTAAAAGCCGCTAACGGGCAAACTTTATTGTCTGTTCACAGCCCAAATCACGCTCAAAAGCGGCTATAGATTGGAATAAATTCCGGCTTATCAAAAGAAAGGTTTTACCAATCAAAAAGGACACTAAGTATGGCACTTAGTGTCCTTTTGGTTGTTGGTCAGTTATCACATCATACTTACTTTGCCTACCAACTGCGCTTCAGGGTAGGTTTCAATGGTTTCGGCTTCGCCACGGTGATCGCTGGCTAGCTTTTCATAAAGCAGCGGTAAGACAACCAAAGTGAAGAAAGTACCAATGAGCATGCCTGCGACTAAGATAATACCTATGCTATTGCGCGCTTCTGCGCCTGCGCCGGTTACCAATACCAACGGGAAGTGACCAAGCACGGTTGCGCCTGTAGTCATCAGTATAGGTCTTAGACGTGTGGCCGCTGCCCCTTTTACCGCCTCAAATTTCGATTTACCTTCAAGCTGTAAATGGTTCGCAAATTCAACAATCAAGATGCCATTTTTGGCTATTAAACCAATAAGCGTGATTAGGCCGATTTGGCTGTAAATGTTGACTGTCGTGAGTGATAAAAATGGCAGCATCAATGCGCCTGCGAGTGCCAGTGGTGCGCAGCCGAGTAGTACCACGAGCGGATCTCTAAAGCTGTTGAACTGGATCGTCAGTAAGAAAAACACCACTATCATGGCAAATAAAAGTACGCCAACCATGGTGTTGCCTTCTTTTCTTAACTGTCTTGATTCACCTGCGTAGTCAATGGAGTAATGACTAGGTAAGATATCTGCCGCAATTTCTTCAACCTGTGTGAGCGCTTGTTCTTTGGTAATGTGCGGTAGTGTGCCTGCCAATATTCTAAACGAGTTTTGCTGATTGAATGAGCCAAGCACTCTAGGGCTTGTAAAGGTGCGCAAAGTAGCAAATGCTGAAATCGGAATAAGATCGCCAGCATCCGTTCTTACTTGCATATTAAGAATGTTCTCAGGATTGTACCTTTCGCCATCGCCTACAATGGGAATGACGCGGTAGGCTTTGCCTTCTTTGTTGAAGTAGTTGGCAAAATTATTCGACATATAAATACTAAGTTGCTCGTTTACCGACGATAAGCTGAGACCTAAGTCAGCAACCAGCTCTCGGTCGATTTCAAGCTCGGCTTGCGGCAAGTCGATTTTTAGGTCGGTATTGACGAACATAAAGCTGCCACTGGCGGTTGCCCGTTGAATAATCTCATCAGCGTACTGCTTCATCGCGGTTGGGTCGTCACTGGCACGGAATACTACCTCAACGTCAAACTGTCCTGCGGTAGGAAGCGATGCTGGCAGAATAGGGAATAAACTTAGCCCGGTCACGCTGCCTAACCGACCGTATAGGTCGTATAGTAAGTCGTGTACTGAGTTTTCTCGCTCATCAAATGGTGCAAGCTCTACACCACCAAAACCCGCTGCCGCCGTAATAATCTGCCAAGTAAACTCAGCGCCTTCAGTGGCGTTCATGACCTCGGCAGTGTCATTCATTTTCGCTGAAGTATAAGCTTGAGAAGATTCAGGTGGTGCTTCCACTACGACTTGAATACTGCTTTGATCTTCGATGGGGGCTAACTCTTTTTGTGATAACAGGTAAAACGGCACCGACAATAAAGAGAACACGATAGCGACAAAAAAGACCTGTGGACGCCACTTAAACAAGGTATCGAGCGCACGAAAGTAGAACGCTTGTAATCGATCAAAATAGCCATTGACCTTTTGCGTTAATTTACCTTCTTTACCGCCTTCAGGGTTAACGTAAGCACTCATGATGGGCGACAAGGTAATAGCAACCAGTCCAGAGATTAATACCGCAATGGCTAAGGTGAACGCGAACTCTCTGAATAAGAATCCCGTTAAACCTGTTAAAAATCCGATTGGCGCGTAGACCGCAGCAAGGGTCAGCGTCATGGCAATTATTGGTACGAGTAATTGACGTGAACTGATAAGCGCTGCTTGTAATCTGGGTTTGCCTTCGCGCATATGACGCGCAACGTTTTCAACCACCACGATTGCATCGTCTACTACCAAACCAACAGAAAGCACAATAGCCAAAATAGTCAGTAAGTTGAGTGAAAAGCCCATTGCTGAGATCACCGCGATTGCGCCTAAAATCGAGATAGGAATGGTCACCAGCGGCACCATAGCGGTTCTAAACGAGCCCATCATGGCGAGTACAACAATTCCCACGAGTAGGACGGTTTCCCCAAGTGTGGTGAAGATTTCTTTTATGGAATCACGCATATAAAGCGTGCCATCGTAGCCAATTCTTAAATGCATGCCGTCGGGTAAGATGGTATTAATCTCATCAATCTTTTTATACAGGGCATCACCAATATCGATTTCATTGGCACCCGGTAATGCCCACACCGCTAAGAATACCGTATCGTGGTCATCAAGGCGTGCGGTTACCATGCCTTCGGCCTCACCGAGTTCTACCGTGGCGATGTTACCAAGCTTGAGTTGCGTGCCATCGATTTCTTTTACCACTAGGTTGTTAAAATCAGCTACCGTTTTTAACGAGGTATTGGCCATCAAGTCGATGCGTTGTCTGTTATTTTCACTGTAACCTAAGGTGGCAATGGTGTTGTTTGCTTGTAGCGCGGCAAATACATCGCTAGCACTTACGCCATAGATAGCGAGTTTTTCGGTATCAAGCCAAATTCGCATTGCTGGATCGCGGCCACCTTCCAGTGTCACTTTTTGTACACCGGGAATATCAGACATAGAAGGGACAACATTACGGATCAAATAATCGCTCACGTTATTACGTGGCAGACCTTGAGATTCTACATCGAGATAGAATACTGCATACGGGCTATCGGCACGTACGATTTGAATGGCTGGATCTTCTGCTCCGCTGGGTAACTCAAACTTAATCTGGTTTAAACGGGTAGTCAGCTCAGCCAAGGCGTCGGTGGTACTGTGATTAAGTTCAAGCCAAGCGGTGACTTTGCTAAGTCCCGAGGTAGTTATTGAGTCTACATAGTCGACACCCGGAACAGTAGAAGCGACTCGCTCGATAGGTTCGGTAACATAGCCTTTAACGACGTCTGCGGCTGCGCCCGTATAGACGGTGTTGATCACCAGTGAGGCACTTTCTATCTTTGGATATTGCTGCACCGATATATCTCGGGCGGCATTAAAGCCCGCTAGCACAATAAGCAATGACACCACGATCGCCAGTACCGGCCGGTTAACAAAAATATCCATGATAGACGGCTTATTTTCGTGTAATGCGCTCATTACTGGCCTCCGTTATTGCCATCAACAGCAGCAACCTGATCGGTATAAACCAGTAAGTTTTCTTGTAGCTTGAATGCCCCTTCAGCAGCAATAAATTCACCACCACGCAGGCCAGATAGTACAAGTTGCTGATCGTTGACCTTATCGCCTAATGTGATTTTTACCGGTTTTGCCCGCCAATTTTGGCTGTCGTCCTTTTCAAGTACATAAACAAACTCGCCAAAGTGATTGCGCGTAATTGCATTGGTTGGCACTACTGCGGCGCTCACGACCTCGGTTGGTACATTGACTAGCACCATTTGATTATGGCTGAGTGTGCCATTGCTGTTTTGTAGCTCAGCACGATAACTTTGTTGACGCGATGCGACATCGACCATTGGCATTTTGGCTGATACGCGAGCAGGCACTTGGCCGCTGGCATTAGAAATTGCTACGCTAACGTCTTCGCCTATGTTAGGTTGTGGTAAGGTTTGTGGCATTTTGAAATCCACCCAAATGCTCTCATCTAACCCAACTAAAAACGTGATTTCGCTATTGGCATCAAGTAATTGACCAACCTGATATTGATCTAACCCCGCTTGACCCGGGTAAGGGGCACGAATGGTTTTTTTCTCGATTAATGTGGTTAGTCGTTTTACGTCTGCCTGATTTATTGCCACCTCGGCTTCGGCTTTGTCCACCTCATCTGGGCTGATCCGCTTTTGTTCTAGTAATTTGGCAACCCGTTGATAGGTTGATTTAGCAAGCTTTACTCGCGCTTTAGCCGCTAATAGATTTGCCTCATCAATGCTGCTATCTAAGCGCAACAATATTTGGTTCGCTTCCACTTGTTCACCGGGTTTAAAACCGACGTAAGTGATAAGACCTGGATACTCGTTACTAATGGTGACGGTGCGCTTGGCATGGAGCTGACCTACAACCTTAACCGATTTAATATGCTCAGTGGTTGATACATACGTGCTTTTTACCGAAGCGGAGGGATCTGGGAAAGATTCCCCAAAGGCGATCGCCGCTTGGATTTGTGTAAACTTCACAAAACCAAGGCTGGTAATAACGATGAGAATGATGACAACGGCCATAAGCCAACGTTTGATATTCATTGTGATTTCCTTAAGTTAACGAAGCTCGAGCGCTTGCAATTCTTTCTCTATGCGTACCAGTGAATCTTGAGTGATAGGCTGTTGCCATGGATAGCTGTTAAGTAATCGCACGGTACTGCGAATAACAGGGTCATTAAGCTCAAGTGGTGCGAGCAATGAAGCCGTGCCCTCAACAATTTGCTTAGTTTGTTGCAAGCGCAGTACTTGCTCATATCCTACGGTAAGCGCCCATCCGGTGATGATAATTTCTTCTATCATGTCGTGTAGATCTGGTGTAGCTTGCAACTCACCTGCTTCAATGCCATCAATCAGCGCTTGTTTAAAGACGTTTTCACAGCCACCACAGGATTCGATAATTTTATTGGTCCAAAACTCAGAAGCCCTTTTTATCACCGCCTCATTGGTAGAGTAGGACTGTAATTCATAATCAAAAGAGAAACGTTTTAGCTTTTGTGGCGAGATAAGACACACCGCGAGCATGCGTTCTGGCGTGCTAAGTGGTAACGACAATACTTGCCTAAAAACACTGGATGTATGGGTAAAAGACTCATAGGCCAGCGCCATTACTAGGTCTTCTTTAGTCTGCACAAACTTATAGATTGAGCCCATAGACAATCCTGCAAGCAAAGAGACTTTTGCCATCGTAAAGTCAGTGACTGAAGACTCATTAATGCATTGTTCCGCAGCGTTTAAAATCATGCGTTGCTGGGTTTCTTTATCATATTTAGGTGCCGGTGCCATCGTTTCTCCTTAGAGCTTGAACCTTATTCGAATGTCATTCGAATAAGGTTCAATTATAGAGAGCATTTTTAAAAGTGCAATAAGTAAACAGAGTTTTGTTTGCTTGAAAGTGCGATTTAAAGATATCGAAGGGAGTGGAATGAAGGCGCTGTACGGCGTTTCTTTGACAGAACGCCACGCTAATTGTTTAGTGATTTAAAATCCAGCTTTTAACGGGCTTTAACCACTCGTCTCTCGGGAGATAGAAAGCGCCGTGTTCTTTTCCAGTTGAAATAGAAAGCTCTGTAAAGCTTTTGAGGTTTGTTGAGCGGGCTTTCACAAAATCGCAAGAACCTACTTGATCTGAGGTTTCGTAAACAGACAACACCTTGCCGTAGAGCTGAATTTCGGTTTTACTTTTGATAAGCCCAGCGCATCCAGCTAGTACCACGTAGTGAATAGCATCATTTTTTAATGTATCACTTGCCATTATCGTTAATGCACCACCTCGAGAAAACCCCACGAGCGTAATGTTGCTGGCGCTGACGCCCGCATCCAGTAAATTGCGGACCTTACTAACCAAGGTTTTTGTATACGTTTCTGGTGCGACGCCTTTAGGGCGGTGCTCAGCAATTAGCGTATAGGCATCATCACTTAAAGCTTGTTTGATGGCTGGAAAGTCATATTTCCCCCAGCGCTTATGAATAGGCGTTTCATTATCACCTTCAACGATATAGCCATGAGAGTAAAAAACATATTTGGCAGATGGATTAATCTGCTCAGGTATATCTGGGAAAACTGCTTTTGCAGAGGCGATTGATGCCACGCAAGCGGCAAAGGAGGCGCATACAGCACGTAGTAAAGGATTCATTTTTGAGTCTTTTTAGTTGATGTAGCGAGATGGTAGCCAAGCTTTGATAAAAGAAGCAAGCGTAGCGCGATGGGTTATTTTGTATGAGAGAGTTGTGAGAACGAGTTTATTTTGTGAGATCCGACTCATTTTGTGGGGGCTGGCTCATTGTGTGGAAGCGAGTTCACCTCGCGATCTTTTTACTGCTCGCCGCGTAAAGCGGCTCCGACGTTTCAGCTTATGCTGTCGAGATAAATCTCGACCTACAAAACGCGCTAGTGGGAGCGAGTTTATCTCGCGATCTTTATATCATTTGCCGCTTCAGGCTTACGCCATTGCCAGCTCGCTCTTATCACCCATCCAGCGCCAGATAATCGGGTCAACAATATCGCTGTGGTTTTTTAGCACGGTAAAAGCGAGGCTTCTCACTTGCGGTAATAAATGTTTATCACGGCTAAGATCGGCAATTTTTAGCTCTGCCAATCCAGTTTGTTTTGTACCAAGCACTTCACCCGGGCCGCGGATCTCAAGGTCGCGCTCGGCGATGACAAATCCGTCGTTACTTTCTCTAAGCACCCCCAAACGCTTTTGCGCAGTGACCGACAGTGGCGCATGGTAAAGCAGTAAACAATGTGATGCGATTTGTCCGCGACCAACACGGCCGCGTAATTGGTGAAGCTGCGCCAGACCCAAACGCTCAGGGTTTTCAATGATGATAAGGCTAGCATTGGGTACATCCACGCCAACTTCAATCACGGTTGTGGCAACCAGCACATGGGTATGACCTTGTTTAAACTCGCCCATGATGGCCTGTTTTTCTTGGGCTTTCATACGGCCATGTACCAGCGCAATATTAAGTTCAGGCAAGGCTTCGGCAAGTGCTTTGGCGGTGTCTTCTGCGGCTTGGCATTGTAGCGCCTCCGACTCATCTATAAGCGTACATACCCAGTAAACTTGACGCTTATCTTCAACACAGGCCTTTTGTACTTTTTTGATCACTTCATTGCGTCTGGTGTCTGGCACGGCGACGGTTGTGATTGGTGTTCTGCCCGGTGGTAGCTCGTCGATAATTGAGGTTTCAAGATCTGCATAGGCCGTCATTGCCAAGGTTCTCGGGATTGGGGTTGCAGTCATCACCAGCTGATGCGGATAGCAATCGCCAAACTTTCCCTTTTCTCTTAGCGCTAGGCGCTGATGCACACCAAAACGATGTTGTTCGTCGATGATGATAAGCGCAAGGTTAGAAAACTGTACTTGCTCTTGGAATAACGCATGGGTGCCGACCACCATCTGTGCTTGCCCTGAAGCAATACGCTCAAGCGCATGAGTGCGTTCCTTACCTTTGGTTTTACCACCCAGCCATACGGTTTCTATACCCATAGGTTCAAACCAATTAAGGAAGTTGATGCCGTGTTGTTCGGATAGGATCTCAGTGGGTGCCATCAGTGCTACTTGGTAACCCTGTGCGATAGCCGTTAACGCGCTAAGCGCTGCCACAAGCGTTTTTCCTGAGCCAACATCCCCTTGCACCAATCGCATCATGGGGTAGGGATGTTGTAAATCACCTTTGATCTCTGCCACTACTCGACTTTGGGCATTGGTGGGGGCAAATGGCAAGGCCGACAAAAACTGGGCTTCAAGTGGATTGGTGGGCACTAGTGCAACCGCTTTTACCGCTTGGCCTTTTTGCCTAAGCTTAAGCAAGCTGAGGTTTTGCGCCAATAACTCTTCAAACGCCAAACGTGCTTGCGCGGGATGTTGCCCTAGCTCTAATTGCGCTAAATCCACTTCCTGTGGTGGACGGTGGAGTAATAACAGCGCCTCTTTTACGCTTTGCTGCGATGGCCGATATTGCGCTGGTAAATAGTCTGGTACATCATATTTGCGCAGTAACTCAACGGCTTGATCGGCAATTGCCCGAATGCTCAGTTGCTTTAATCCTTCGGTGGTAGGATACACTGGGGTAAGCGTCGCAAGACTCGGATCGCTCGGTGCAGAGCGCGTCTCTTTGATGCTGTATTCTGGATGCGCCATTTCAAAGCCATAGTGACCACGGCGAACCTCACCAAAACAGCGGATCACTTTGCCCGCTTGCATGGCATTTTTTTGTGCCGCATTAAAGTTGAAAAAGCGCAGCGCGATCCGCCCCGTTCCATCATTAACATAACACACCAACATGCGGCGTTTGCCTTGCGTGATTTCGCTGCGTTCAATCTCGGCTTCAATGCTGACATGGCTATGCGCTTGCAGCTCGCAGATAGGATAGGTACGCGCACGGTCTTCGTAGCGTAGCGGAAGGTGAAATAACATGTCTTGCACCGATTGAATGCCAAGTTTGGCCAAACGCTCGGCCGCTTTTGGGCCTACGCCCTTTAATTCGGTGATTGGATAAGTGGCCAAATTTGGTGTCGACATGCTAATCCTCTAGCGCGATCCGCGTTATTTATTTCTTCTGCGTAAACTTAAGAATGTCCCAAAAAGCGTCGTCTGCAACGATTTCACCGTGCTCATCAAGTGCCGGGTAAGGTAGCTCTTTTTCGCGACAGCGGGTTGCAATGATTGGGTGACATCCTTCAAATAGTAACTTATGTTTTACCACAGGATCCATCATATCTGTACGTTTGTACAGTCCTGCTGCATCTCTTTGGCGCTGCGCTTCGTATAAAATAAGCGCTGCAGCAACAGACACATTGAGTGATTGCACCATACCTTGCATTGGGATCACGATGTGTTGATCAGCATGCTCAAGTGCGCGCTCTGAGATCCCTAAACGCTCTTGCCCGACAATAATAGCGGTAGGTTTGGTGTAATCAATTTCACGAAAATCAACGGCGCTATCGCTCAGGTTGGTTGCTAATAATTGTACACCTGGGTTTTGTTCACGGATTGTCGCAACAGCTTGGTCGATATGCTCATGCATATGGGTTTCAACCCAATTTTTGCTGCCGCCAGAGGTATTGTTTGTTAACCGTCTTTGATCTTGTGGCCATACTGCGTGTACGTGGTGACAGCCAACCGCGTCTGCGGTACGCACAATCGCTGACAGGTTATGGTGCTTATGTACTTCATCTAGGCACACTGTGAGGTCGGTTTGGCGTCTATCTAATACGCTTTTTACACGATGGAATCTATTCTCGGCCATCTACTTACTACTCTAATCAAAAAATTCCCGCGATTATAACAAAAAAGAAGCTAGGGCATAACGGTGCGCTGAATTGGGTTTTGCAGCGAGATTAGTGTTTCGGTTGACTGGATAGACTCAATAGTTTGCACTTTATTGATTAGCACATCTTGAAGGTGGTCGATGGAGCGCGCCATCACTTTGATAAAGATGCTGTAATTGCCCGTGGTGTAGTAGGCCTCAACAACTTCTTCAAATTCTTTTAAACGTGCAATGGCTCCCGGGTAGTCGCCGGCGTGTTTTAGGTTTATTCCGATAAAACAGCAGACATCATAACCAAGTCGTTTGGCATTAATGCTAACTTGAGTCCCCTCAATGATCCCTGCTTGCTTCATTTTTTCGACCCGAACATGGATGGTACCGGCGCTAACAGCAAATCTTTTTGCTAATTCCGCGTAGGGTGTTCGTGCATTTTCTTTTAAAGCGTGAAGGATGGATCTATCCAGATTGTCGATCTCATAATTTTCCATGTAAATATCCATTAACAATTGTCGTTTATATAAAATTTATAGCATATTTTTGATGAAAATAATTATGTAAAGGTGTTTTTGTTGCGGGTTATTGATGTTTGTGTCGATTTCTTTAAATATAGACTCAACAAAACGACAAATTCGGGAATGAGGACCTAACCATGTTGAGCAAGTATCAAGAGACACAAAAACAGATAGCACGAGTAAAACAAGTATTTTCAGCACAGCTAACCGAGCAATTGGGTTTAGTTGAAGTACAAGCGCCTATTTTGGCGCGTTTGGGCGATGGTATTCAAGACAACCTAAGTGGCCACGAGCAGGCGGTGCAGGTAAAAGTGAAAACGCTACCGGATGCGCAGTTTGAGGTAGTGCATTCACTTGCTAAGTGGAAACGTAAAACACTAGGCGATTATGGTTTTGCTAAAGGCGAAGGCCTCTATACGCATATGAAAGCACTACGCCCTGACGAAGATAAGCTATCGCCAATCCATTCTGTCTATGTGGATCAGTGGGACTGGGAAAAGGTGATTTGCGAAAACAGTGAGCGTTCGCTGGCAAAATTAAAAGAAACGGTAGAAACTCTTTATCGCTCAATTAAAGCAACGGAAAAAGTGGTTGAGGATGAGTTTGGCATTGCGGCATTCCTCCCTGAGAAAATTACCTTTGTGCACAGTGAAGAATTACGCACTATGTATCCAGATTTCACAGCCAAGCAACGTGAAAAAGCGATTGCTCAAGAATATGGCGCGGTATTTTTAATTGGTATTGGTGGTGAGCTTGGTGACGGTAAGATTCATGACGTTCGCGCGCCGGATTATGACGATTGGTCTACGCCAACGTGCGACAAATACCAAGGGCTTAATGGTGATATTTTGGTGTGGAACCCAGTGCTAGAAGACGCATTTGAAATCTCGTCAATGGGCATTCGTGTTTGTCCTGATTCGCTTGCAAGACAGCTTAAATTAACCGATGACGAAGCACGCTTGAGCTTAGATTGGCACCAACAGTTAGTTGCGGGTGAATTACCACAAACCATTGGGGGTGGTATTGGCCAATCGCGTTTAGTGATGTTGTTGTTGCAAAAGCAGCACATTGGCCAAGTGCAAGTGGGTGTATGGCCTGAAGAAGTACGTAGCAGCGTAGCTGATTTGCTTTAAACAGATCGCGAGGTGAACTCGCTCCTACGGGGTGAATGCATTGGTAGGAGATGCTTTACGCGGCGAGCTGTTAAAAGATCGCGAGGTGAACTCGCTCCTACAGCGTGAATGCATTGGTAGGAGATGCTTTAAGCGGCGAGTGGTTAAAAGATCGCGAGGTGAACTCGCTCCTACGGGGTGAATGCCTTGGTAGGAGATGCTTTACGCGGCGAGCAGTTAAAAGATTGCGCGGTGAACTCGCTCCTACTGGGCGAATACCTTGGTAGGAGCTGCTGCTTTTCGCGGCAAAATAACACTCTGTTTTAGAGGAATAAATTTAGCACAGTGATAGGTTTCTGGGTTACTCACAACGCTGAATTTATTCCTCGACTTTTCCTTATTCTCATCCCTAGTGTATTCTTATACGTTACTCGGTATAATGCCCGCTTTTAGCTCTGCGGCAGACTTGAGTAAACCAATACCACTCGGCCGGTACTTATTGTTGAGAATGACTATGACATCACCTACACGCGGTAATCTGTTTATCCTTTCTGCGCCTTCTGGTGCGGGTAAATCAAGTTTAATCAAAGCGTTACTGGAAAAGCACGACGATATTAAAGTGTCGGTGTCTCACACTACGCGCGCTCCTCGTCCAGGCGAAGAAAACGGCGTACATTACCATTTTGTCTCGGTTGATGAATTTAAGCAGCTGATCGATAAAGGCGATTTATTTGAGTGGGCGCAAGTATTCGAAAATTACTACGGCACTTCAAAACAAGCGATAGAAGATCAGCTTGCCGCCGGTATTGATGTGTTTTTAGATATCGATTGGCAGGGTGCGCGTCAGGTGCGTGAGTTGATGCCTGAAGTAAAGACTATCTTTATTTTACCTCCTTCAACTGCGGAGCTAGAAAAGCGCTTAAATGGTCGTGGTCAAGACTCTCAAGAAGTAATTGCAGGTCGCATGGCTGAAGCGAAATCAGAAAGCTCACACTATAACGAGTTTGACTATATTCTTGTCAATGATGACTTTGAGCAAACACGCGGTGAACTTGAACATATTGTTATTGCCGCAAGACTTGAGCAACAAGCACAGTCTATCCGTCATCAAGCGCTTATCGCTGACTTGCTAAAATAATTACTTTTTAACCATCAATACTTGGCGAAAGGCTAGACATACAGTAAACTAGCCTTTTGCATAATGAACTGAATTTGGAGTGCTTCGATGGCTCGCGTAACTGTAGAAGATGCAGTAGATAAAATTGGTAACCGCTTTGACTTGATTTTAGTAGCAGCGCGTCGCGCTCGCCAAATTTCTGTAGGCGGTAAAGATCCTATGGTTGATGCTGAAAACGACAAGCCAACCGTAATCGCGCTACGTGAAATTGAGCAAGGTTTTGTAACCACTGACTCGCTTGATATTATCGACCGTGAAGAGCAGCAACACCAAGAAGCTGCAGAGCTTGCTGCAGTAGCTGCAATCGTTGGTGGCAATCGCTAATCCAACCACTGTCTAGATTCAATAATGCCAGCTTTTTTGCTGGCATTATTGTTTTATAGCAATTGAAATTAAGCAAATTGGTATAAATCGCCAGCACATTAAACAACGCGTAACGCCTTTAATTTCCTAACAAGTAGCATAAATTGTTCATTGGCATTGCTGGTGTTTCATCGTATATTCTTAAGTAACTAGCTTGTAACCCGTTTTATACTCGCCGAGTATAGCTTCTCTGAAACATTGGAGTGTGAATGTATCTGTTTGAAGGCCTCAAAAAGAAAATCTCAGAATATTTGTCACCAGAAGACGTCGATTTGGTGCAAAAAGCCTATGTCGTGGCCCGTGAGGCACACGAGGGACAGACGCGCTCTAGCGGTGAGCCCTATATCACTCACCCAGTAGAAGTAACCCAGATCCTTGCGAGCATGAGGCTTGATCATGAAACACTCATGGCTGCGCTTATGCACGATGTTATTGAAGACACTGACTTTAGCCAAGACGACTTAGCGGAGATCTTTGGTGATACGGTCGCTGAGTTGGTGGAAGGGGTGTCAAAGCTCGATAAACTGAGCTTCAAAGATAAAAAAGAGTTCCAAGCCGAAAACTATCGTAAGATGATCATGGCGATGACGCAGGATATTCGTGTCATCCTTATTAAGCTTGCAGACAGAACGCACAATATGCGAACGCTAGGCGCTTTGCGTCCAGACAAGCGCCGTCGAATTGCCCGCGAAACATTAGAGATTTATGCGCCAATTGCAAACCGTCTTGGTATTCATGATATTAAAAATGAGTTAGAAGATCTCGGGTTTCAGGCGTTATATCCAATGCGCTATCGTGCGTTACGTTCAGAAGTCGCCAAAGCACGTGGTAATCGTAAAGAAGTGATCAGCAATATTCAGTCTGAAATTGAATCTAGACTGGAAGAAGCGGGTATTCAAGGCTCAGTAAAAGGCCGTGAAAAGCACTTATACAGTATTTACCGCAAGATGCTGAATAAAGAGTTAATGTTTAACGAGGTGATGGACATTTACGCCTTTAGGATCAATGTCGACAATCTGGATACTTGCTATCGTGTGCTAGGCGTTGCGCATAATTTATATAAGCCAATCGAAACTCGCTTTAAAGACTATATTGCTGTGCCGAAAACTAACGGTTACCAGTCGCTGCATACGTCACTGGTTGGCCCGCATGGCATTCCGGTAGAAATCCAAATTCGCACTCATGATATGGATCATATGGCGGATAAAGGGGTAGCAGCGCACTGGATGTATAAAAAGTCAGGTGATAATGCCGGTCACACCGCGCAGCAGCGTGCTCGTCAGTGGATGCAGAGCTTGCTTGAACTACAGCAAAGTGCAGGCTCGTCTTTTGAATTTGTTGAAAACGTTAAAACCGAATTATTCCCAGAAGAGATTTACGTCTTTACGCCAGATGGCCGCATTGTAGAGTTACCGATGGGCGCAACGGCGGTAGACTTTGCCTATGCCGTGCATACCGATGTGGGTAATACTTGTGTAGGTGCTCGTGTAAACCGTAAGCCTTATCCTTTGAGTAAAGCGCTCGATACCGGTCAAACGATCGAAGTTATTACCAGCTCAGGTGCACACCCTAATGCGACTTGGCTGAACTTTGTGGTAACAGGTAAAGCACGTCTTGGGATCCGTAATTACCTTAAGAGCCAACAAGAAGAAGAAGCGATCCAACTAGGCCGTCGTCTGCTCGACTCGGCACTGGGTGAGTATAAGCTAGACGATATTGCCCAAGAGCAAATCGACAACGTACTTGAAGAGCATAATCTCAATACCTTGTTGGAGCTGCTGGTTGAGATTGGCTGTGGCAATATCATGAGCGTATTGATAGCGAAGAGTTTACTGCAAGATGATAATGCGGTAGAAGATATTGCTAAACGTGCAAAAGCCGCGATAATCGGAACAGAAGGCATGTTGGTAACCTATGCTAAATGTTGTCGTCCTGTGCCGGGTGACGCTATCACAGCATATATGAGCCAAGGCAAAGGCCTAATGGTTCACCGCCAAGAGTGTAAAAATATTAAGGGGTGGCGCAACGAGCGTTCGAAGTACTTCGTCGTGAAGTGGGAAGACAACCCAGAGAAAGAATATATAGCGGCGCTGCGTGTGGAAATTATTAACCACCAAGGTGCGTTGGCTAAATTAACCAATGTGGTTGCGACGACCCAAGCTAATATTGTCGAAATCGCAACGGACGAAAAAGAAAGTAATTTATACGTGATTGATTTAGGTATTACCGTGAAAAACCGAATTCATGTCGCTGATATTATGCGCCGAATTCGAGTGATGCCAGATGTACAACGCGTGTATCGTAAAAAATAAAGGAACATTAATGAACAAAGCTATTATTTCAACAGATAAAGCGCCAGCAGCAATCGGCACGTATAACCAAGCGGTAAAAGTTGGTACTGCGGTCTATTTATCTGGCCAAATTCCATTGGTACCAGAGACAATGGAATTTATTTCTGAAGATTTTGCAGAGCAAACGCACCAAGTGTTCAAAAACCTTATCGCAGTATGTGAAGAGGCTGGTGGCGAGTTACAAGATATGGTTAAGGTTAATATCTTCCTAACTGATTTGAGTAACTTTGCGACGGTCAACGAGATCATGGCTCAGTATTTTAGAAAGCCATATCCAGCTCGTGCTGCAATTGGTGTAAAAGAACTACCAAAAGGCGCACAAGTTGAGATTGATGGCATTATGGAGTTACCTTCAACTAACTAACCTCAGGTTAACTAATAGTTAGATATATTTCTTCGCTCCAGTGTCAATCGCTGGAGCGGCTTTTCAAAAAGCCAACACAGTCCACTCATTTTCCCCTCGCTTTACATTACAGGAAGTCCCATGACCGCAGCCAGCGCACTTACTAGCCGTGCATTGAAATTAAAAGCAAGTACTGCTGATCTTCACGACCGCATAGATAACAGCATTATGGCAAAAGACCCGTTTGCCAGCATTGAGCGTTATCTCCAGTTTTTAACCCTTCAATACCTGTTTCTTAAAGATGTCGCTGCATTATATGAGCACCGTGAACTCTCTATGCATATTGACGATCTCAAATCGCGCCGACGGCTTGGGTTGTTGGAGCAGGACTTTGCTGACTTACAGCACACATTACCTGTGCCGTCTTTGTCGCCGTTTATCACAACTTCAACTGAGTTTGCCACTGCTTTGGGAGCGCTTTATGTCGTTGAAGGCTCTAAGGTCGGGGCCGCGATGCTTGGACGTCAAGTGCAGGCGCGTTTGCCCGTCACAGGTGAGTATGGCGCGCGTTACTTAGCAGGCCCAGGTTCCGGGCGTGGCAGTGCGTGGCGTCACTTAATTCAATTTATCGATACGGTTGAGTTAACCAGTGCACAAGAAGATGCATTGATCACCGGCGCTCGTCAGGCCTTTATGCGTTTTCAGCAGTATCAAGCAGAGGTCTATGCTAAATACTATTGGTATAAGTTGAACGTAGAATAGCACGGTTGTTGTTGCGACATTACATTGCGACAGGTTAGTGACTAACATATATTGGTTGGGCAATCACAATGTAATGTATTTGGCTCAGGAACACACGCTAACGCCTTACGTGGGCAGGCGATCGGTGTCACAGTTTAAGTCGCGACTACAATAGTAGGAACAACCACCACCAATCTCACGGGTCTTATTGTTATCTAAAATTAGCTTACCACCTGCTAATGACTTCAATTGCTTTTTTTCAGTTTTAAATCCATCGTTTATTCCTTCAATTGATTTAGGGTAAAAGCAGCATAGGTCACTATGACCTATGCTGTGGCTCGGATTTTTTAAGCGTTAAGTCTTCTTCACTTTCTTTAATTGGCGCAGGACGAAAACGTTCAATATAGATAGTAGCCAATAGAGTGGTTATGACGAGTGAAAGCAATACAGATTTTAGATATGGATAACTATTGAATACTAAACCCCAATGCCAGAATTGTTTTGCAAAGCTTTCTTCAATACCCAAATATTCTAAGTTACGTATTATGTTCTCTGAAAAAGCAGCTATATCTACTAGTATAAATAGGAAGAAAACACCCACCAATAAGATATCCGCATGTGTCATGTAGATATATTCACGCTGAGCAGGGTTGCGTCGTTCAACATAATATAAGGATAAGCGAACTCTATTTTTGAAATAAAAGAATAGAAATAGGTCGCATATTAGCTGTAGTAAATAAATTGTTAGATTTTGATAAAAAGGTTTTTCATCAACTAGTAGTTTCGCTAATATCAGCTCAAAGCCTGCCAGCTCTATGAGCATAACCAGTAGAATACAGGTACTAATATGTTGAATATTTAACTGCTCTCTGGCTAGGAACGTAAACGATAAAATTAAAAGTAAAATAGGTATGTCAACGAAGCGCCCGAAAGAATGATGTGCGAATGCTAAAAAGCACCAAAGTAGAGCAAAAAAAATTTCAAAATAATACGTTTTATTCACTATTTATTCCCTTTAATTAGCATCATCATCGGAGTTCGGTTGGTTCAGCTTAGGATCATCCACCTGTTTTCCTGTGCTGCCACCTCTAACCTGACTCGCGCTTTTAGTGCCAATAAGTTGTATTCTGTTTATTTTATTTTTTGTAGAAATAAGGCTTTTATGGGTCTTAAAGTGGTTCAAAAGTATCATGGCAGTATTCCTTTTAGTTTTTGCAGTGGTTAAAATCGTTAATACTGTACTCTGAAACTCACCTATTGAGAATCACTTGTAAAACCAAAGAAGTTAAGTAATTGATCTTGGATCTATTACAGTTCCACCATGAGAAGTTATAGAGAAAGTTCGAGGGTCATGTTTAACCTCTTCTAGGCTGCCACCTTTAATGGACTCTACACTGTACATTGGTAACTTCTTGATTTTTATTGCCTTACTAAGTTTTTTTTGCATTCCAAATTTCATTCTTTTAATCCTTTTACTACTTAAACCAGCTGATAACATGATTACTTACTCTTCCATTTTCTTTGCATCAGGAGAGGTCGGGCTTTTGCGTCTTAATTGGGTATCACTAATTAAGCTCCGTAGCGCTTGAAACTGCTTAATAATGGGAGAAAGGTCAATATCACAGTACCTACACCAAACCTGAAAGTGATCCCAAGGGATACGGCTTACACCATTTTCATAGTTTTCGTAGGTTTGGCGGCTAATACCCACAAGGTCAGCCATTTGCTGCGTGGTTTTTTGGGCAGCAAGGCGCATTCTTCTAAGGTCGTCACCGTTATATTTAAAATAGGGATTGCCCACCAATTTAGTCCTTTCTTGCATGGGGAGTCTGCTCAGTGCCACCCAAGTTATTTTTATGTGTAATCTTTGTTAATTTGTAATTGTAATCAATAAAAATGTTTCTGCAAGAGGAAATTTAATTAGTAAGATCTGAAAGTGGCGCTCAGAAATACACTTATACTTTTCACTTTATTTTCATCATTT
The DNA here is from genome assembly GCF_000238315.3 of Pseudoalteromonas piscicida. Classification (NCBI taxonomy): domain Bacteria; kingdom Pseudomonadati; phylum Pseudomonadota; class Gammaproteobacteria; order Alteromonadales; family Pseudoalteromonadaceae; genus Pseudoalteromonas; species Pseudoalteromonas piscicida. The sequence goes on along the minus strand of NZ_CP011924.1, from coordinate 2,712,588 downwards.
TAATAGAAAAGTTGGTTCGACAAGATTTTTTAGCGACGCTTTTGTTACTGTAGTGTGAAATGAAACAAGGGTAACAACTGACTGAGGGTGATATGGATTATCTACGTCAATATAACGACTTAAATATTCTCTATGAAGCACTTAAAAAATCGAGTCGCGGAGAGGTTGAGATAGCTGAGACGACCACTAAGTGGTTTTCTCTTGTAGAGAGTACTTTATTTGAGCTTCAGGAGCTGGCGTATATGGAAAAGGCGTATATGCAAAAGTCGCGAACCATGAATAATCTCATCGAACTGGTGTATGCCAGTGTTCCTGCCACTGAGTAGGGTAAATAAAAGAAATAAAATTGTATGTTTTGCAGTGATAAGAGTGCCAATCAAGCTCAATTAAGTATTGGCACTCTTTTTTAGTGATTTATATGACTTTTAGAGCTCAAATGGCGCGACGCCTTTGGCTTCCATCATATAACCTGTTTGCGCGATGTCGCCCTTCCAAGTAGAAACCTTAATCGTGCCACTGACTGTGATTGCATCATATAGGCTTTCAATCGGAACACCGCCTTTGATTTTGACATGAACGATTTGGTTCGGTGGCGGCGGCGGCACGTGAATACAAGCGCCAAAGTAGGGAACCAACAAAAATTCGGTGATCACTTCACTGTCACCTTCAAGTGGTACAACAAAGCCGGGTAAGCTGACTAGTTGACCGTCTAACTCTTTGACGACTGGGGCGTCTAAGTCAGGTTGCACCCAATTTTGCTCGGCGCCATCATGGCTTGCTGCGTCTTGATTACTGATCTGGACATGTCCTTTTGGAATTAAATCTTCCCAGAATATCTCTTTAGGTGGTGCCGCATTTGCAATACCACTGAATACCATCGCAGTGATGAATGCAATGAAGTAAAAAACGTGAGTTCGTGCGCTTAACTGCATCTTGATCCTCTTAGGTTTTAATTTGCATGCCATCGGCAAGCGAGTAAAAATAAGCACGGGCGGCAGGAATGGCGCCGATCAAAGTACCTGCACCTATAATAACGCTTAGTAGCATGAGTTCATAGGTTGAGAGCGCTGAGATACTTAGGACTACGCCAAATTGACTCTGTAGGCCGGATTGGGCAGCAATGAGCAGAGCATAGAAAAGCGCTACACCGAAAGCACATCCCAACACGGTGATAAAAATCGCTTCACTGATGAGAAGCGTAAAGATATGCCAAGGCCGCGCACCAACGGAGCGCAGGATAGCAAGTTCTCGACGCCTTTGGTTCAACGTGGCGAGCAATGAGGTTAACATGCCGAGCAAGCTTATCAACACCACTGCAAGGGTAATGAGAAGCAAGATTTTTTCGACAATATCTAGCATTTCCCATAATTCTCTTAATGTCACCCCTGGCATAATTGCCAGCAAAGGCTCGCCTTTATACTGATTAATATTTCTGCGCACTTGGAGGGTATAGAGCGGTGAATCAAAGCCAAGTAAAAATGCAGTGATTTGCTTTGTCGAGCCAATTAAATCACCGGGTTTGGAGTCGAGGTTGTGAACTAGAGCATTATTGTTTTTACTGTCATGCTCATGCTCATGCTCATGCTCATGCTCATGCTCATGCTCATGCTCATGCTCATGCTCGTGGTGCGTTGCATCTTGTTTTCGTGCAACTATTCGAGATGGCTTGCTGTGGCCTGAGCTATGCATGCTCTCGATGGCACTTAACGGCACATGTAGCGTTTTATCTACAGGCGTTCCTGTGGCTGCCAAAATGCCAGAAATAACCAGCGGATTGTCATCATGATGATGGAAACTGGTATTGCCCATACCGTGAGAAATGACGATTTTTTGCCCTAGCTGATAACCCAACTTTTTTGCGACCATAGCCCCAAGCACCACTTCTTTGCCATTGTGAAATGGTCGGCCAGCGGCAAAGGTGAGGTGTTGTTTTTTAGCGTATTGATAATGGCTGAAGTAACTTGCATCTGTGCCCAGCACAGCAAAGCCTTTGTGGCTATCACCTAAGCTAATGGGAATACTCCACGCAACGCCGCGCTGTGCCTTAATGTACTCATAACTTTGCCATTGTACGGCATTATTGGCGTGACCAATTCTAAATACGCTTGAAAGCAAAAGCTGAATATCACCAGTACGTGCGCCGACAATCAGGTCTGTGCCAGAAATCGTGTTCGCAAAGCTGGATTTTGCGTCTTGGCGTACACGCTCAACCGACAGCAGTAACATGACACTAATCGCAATGGTCACTAGCGTTAGAGCGACGCTGGCTTTTCGGTTTAGCGTACTTTTCCACGCAAGTTTGATTAGCATAGCGGTGCTCCTTGTTGTAAATCAGGCAAGCTTATTTGCCTATCAAATAACGGCGCTAAGCTTTTATCGTGACTGACAAAGAGAATAGATGCACTGTAAACCGCGGCTTGGCTAAAGAGTAATTTAATAAATCCATCACGACTGTCGGCATCGAGGGCTGAGGTTGGCTCGTCGGCAATAATGATTTCGGGCCTGCCTATAAATGCGCGAGCGGCGGCTACGCGCTGCTGTTGACCAATACTTAACTCCGCGACACTGCGCTGCTGAGTGTGCTCGTCTATACCAAGATCACAGAGCAGAATCTTGGCTTCCTGCTCAAGCGATTTATTCTGTGAGAAAATGTTTTGCCTGCGCTTTTTGGAAAATTCGCAGCCAAGGGTAACGTTTTCAATGGGCGACAAATAGGGCAACAAATTAAAGTTCTGAAAAATAGTACCTATATGGTCGGCTCTAAACTTATCTCGTTGGCCACGGCTTAGTGCGCTCGCGTTTGTACCTGCAATTTCAATTTCTCCCTGCTGGCAATCTAAGGTGCCGGCAATCAATCCAAGCAAAGTCGATTTACCGCTGCCGCTTGGACCATGTAAAAACACGTGTTCACCTCGGGCGATATGTAGCTTAGGTATGGTTAGCACCGGGGTGCTCGACTTAGGCCATGTAAACTGTAATTGAGATATCGTAAGCATAACGCCTCACCGCTGGCAAATAATGTTGTGATGGTATAACAAGAATGACTAAAGCAAAACTAAGTTAAGCTCAACAACAAGCGTGTAAGTTAAATTGTGATTTTTGTTCAGCTCGACTATTATAGCGACCCTAACCCCCTCATTATTTTGTGCCCTTTAGCAAGGCGCATCCTGTCATTGGAGTAACAATGAGTAGCTACAAAGTTTTAGACGTTAATGACGATCTTCCAATTCGCACTAAAGGTGCGGTTCACAGTGGTAAAGTACGTTCAGTTTATTGGTTAACCGACGCCGACAGTGCACGTTTAATTGAAGAAAAAGGCTATCAAGTCCCGGTTGGTACAGAGCTGGCAATTATGGTGATTTCAGACCGTATTTCAGCGTTTGATTGTATTTGGCAAGGTGAAAATGGTCTTAACGGTGTACCGGGTAAGGGCATTGCGCTTAACAGCGTTGCTTCACATTGGTTTTCACTTTTTGATAAAGCTGGCCTTGCAGGTAATCACATTGTTGATATTCCACATCCTTATGTTTGGATTGTGCGTAAAGCCAGTACGGTAAGAGTTGAAGCGATTGCGCGTCAATATATTACCGGCAGTATGTGGCGCGATTACGCAAAGGGCGTAAGGGAGTTTTGTGGCTTGCAATTACCAGAAGGTTTAGAGGCCAATCAAAAACTAGATAATGTCTTAATCACACCATCAACCAAAGGGATCATCAAAGGTTTAGCAGACGTACCAGAAGTGGATGACGTAAACATCTCTCGTAAAAACATCGAAGATAACCTTGCAGCGTTCAACTTTAAATCTGCGGCAGATGTGGATAAGTACGAGCAGTTGCTAACCGAGGGCTTTGCCCTGATCAGTAAAGAGCTTGAGAAGCTTGATCAGATCTTTGTTGATACTAAATTTGAGTTTGGTTACGTTGAAGATAAAGACGGCCAAGAGCGCCTAATTTACATTGATGAAGTGGGTACGCCTGACTCGTCACGTATTTGGGATGGCCCTGCTTATCGCGATAGTAAGATCGTTGAAAACTCAAAAGAAGGTTTCCGCCAGCTATTGATAAACAATGTACCAGATAGCGATGTGCTGCTTAATAAAGATCGCATGCCTGAGCGAGAAGCGCTTGCTCGCGATTATCTTTTGCCAGAAGCTGTGATGATGTCGGTAAGCGAAACTTACGTTGGGATCGCAAGTAAAATCGTTGGTCGTGAACTAACGATCCCTGCTGATCCTCGCCAAGAAGTTATTGATATTCTTGATAAGCAGTACGGTTTAATAGATTAATTATTTTTCAATTGCCCTGATAGACAAGTTTATTAGGGCAATTTCCTCAATTCACTTGCTTTTCATTGCAAGGTCTCTTTTACTTAACCTAATTGTTGCAAAAAAATAGAGTCAGATATGCGAACGTCTGTTCTACTCCTACTAAGTTTTTGTTTTTTATTCCTTTTAGATTCAAACTGCGCAAATGCCGGGCAATTAACAGTGCTAGATGGCAGCGGCAAGCCCTTGCAGCATGCCGTTGTTGAATTGACGGACGAGCCTGTCGAGTCAGCAGCAAAAGCAGTGGCGGTTATGGATCAAATCAATAAACAGTTTGTTCCTTTCATTCTGACCATCCAAAAAGGACAATTGGTTAATTTTCCCAATAGCGATGATATCCGTCATCACGTTTATTCGTTTTCTGCGGTAAAACCTTTTGAGCTAAAGCTATACGCTGGCACGCCAAATCAACCGCTTAAGTTTGAAAACGCTGGTGTAGTGGTGTTAGGTTGTAACATTCACGACTCTATGGTGGGCTATATTTACATTGCAGATGACAAGCAAGTATTGGTATCTGATGCGAATGGATTAGTAACTTTGCCGAATTCTACGAAACAAGTAACGGTATGGCATCCTTATCAAGATAATGACATAGATAGTCGGCAAACCGTGCAAATAGTGAACACAACGGCGCCAATGTCCGTAACAATAAAAACAACTTATCCAGCGCCGCGTAATACCTTTGGCGAGCGCTTTGGACAACATGAATGAATAACAGCTTTAAAAATAAAATAATTAGTCTCTGTATTTTGCTTATCCTTGTCACGGCGGGGATGAGCTTGGCAAGTTTTTGGTGGTCCACAAGTAAATTCAATGAAGCGCAAGTGCAAAGAAAAATTCAAGTGGCACAAAATGTTTATCAACAATATTTAAAAGCGCGAGAGCAGCTATTGGTTACCGCGGCGACTGTACTGACCGCTGACTTTGGCTTTAAACAGGCGGTCGCGACAAGAGACGCACAAACCATCAGTAGTGTGTTGCTTAATCACTCTCGCCGTATTGATGCCGACTTAATGCTGCTGCTGGATGTGAAAGGCGACCTGATCTCCGCAAACAGAGAAGGACTCGACTTCCCGAGCGATACCAGAACTTGGATGCAAGCGTTGCAAAGCCATACCGACCACTCAGCTTTTGTGGTGCTTAGTGAGCAGTTGTATCAAGTGATTATTTTGCCTGTGCGAGCACCTAGAACGATTGCATACTCAATTATTGGCTTTGAGGTTGGATCTGCTGTGGCGCTAGAGCTCAAAGAGCTGACAGGAATGGAAACGAGCTTTGTTGGTGCCGCTGATAACCTAAAAGCAAGTTCGCTGACTACTCTTGCACTTGGTGGTGATTTATTTACTTTCTTAGCGGCGCAAAAAACGACACGGTGGCTTAACCAATATCCGGTATATGAAAGTGCAGAGGTGAGTTTACCTTCTCTTGCAAGTAACCCGGTGAGTTTGGTACTCAGTGCGGATTTAACTACTCAGTATCAAGAATTCGATAAAATGGTGTTGACCATTATTTTACTCTCCCTAGGTACTATCCTTATTGGTTTTATCACCAGTGGTATTGTTGCCAAGAATCTTACGACACCGCTTAGTAAGCTTACTGAGTTGGCAAAACGCTTTGCTAAAGGGGATTACTCAGCCAAGCTAGAAGAGGCTCGACCTACCCAAGAAATTTGCCAGCTCGTTGACGCTTTTAATGATATGGGCGAAGACATTCAACAGCGTGAAGAGCAGATCCGCTTTCAAGCCAGTCATGACCATTTAACTGGATTTTTTAATCGTAATGCGGCTTTGGATAAACTACATAGTATGCTCAGCAGTGGTGCAGAGTATTACTTTATTGCCATAGACATAAAGGGATTACGCCATATCAATGACAAGCTCGGCCCTCGGGTAGGAGATGATTGCATTAAAGCCGTGGCGAAACGGATAGCGGAGATCAATACAGCAGAAGGCGGATTGAATGTTAGGCTTGGTGGTGATGAGTTTTTAGTTGCACATCCAGCGAGTGCGTGTGCCGATCCGCAAAGTGCTGTGCTTGGTATTGTTGAATGTGCTGAGATGCTAAATCAAGGCCTGAGTAAGCCTTACACTGTGCAGGGATTAGATATTTCGCTTCACTTTAGTATCGGCGTAGTGCATTACCCCAAACAGGCACATACTCCCGAGGATGTCGTTCGCCGGGCTTTGATCGCAGTTGATACTGCAGCGCACGATGGTCATGATGTTTACTACTACCAATCAGGTGAAGATGAAGCCCATCTAGAGCGTCTGCAAATTATTGATGAACTAAAACACGCTATTGCCAACGATGATGGTCAGCTTTTTATGACCTATCAACCAAAGCTAAATATGAAAACCAATCGTATTGATAAGGTTGAGTCTCTTATTCGTTGGCAACGTAAAAATGGTGAATGGGTGTCGCCCGAACTATTTATCGATCTTGCCGAGCAATCAGGTTTGATTGTTGAGTTAACTCAGTGGGTAGTAAAGACTGTGGTGTCACAAGTTGCTAATTGGGTACGCCAAGGTGAACGTATCAAGGCTGCCATTAATGTATCGGCACAAGACATCGCAGATAAAAACTTCTTGTCTCATCTTAAGACGCTACTAGATACACATAACGTCAAACCTGAGTTGATCACCATAGAGCTTACTGAGCGAGACATGATTGAGAATGAGGAAAAAGGCATTGCGGTTCTTCAAGCGCTCAAACAGCTTGGCGTGCAGGTCTCGCTTGATGATTATGGTGTGGGTCAAACTTCCCTTGGTCGATTAAAAATGTTGCCTATTGATGAGCTGAAGCTCGACAAGGTATTTATTTTAAAGCTCGCTCAATCGGAAAAAGACCAGTTTATTGTGCGCTCCACCATCACGCTTGGTCACCAACTTGGTTTTAGCGTGGTCGCGGAAGGCGTTGAAGACAAAGCATCGCTTGTGCTACTTGAGTCAATGCAGTGTGATTATGCACAAGGTTACTATCTAAGTAAGCCACTCAAAGCCGCAGACTTTGACCTGTGGTTGGGGAGGTATAATGAAGTGGGCTAATGTTTTTACCGTGTGTTTAATAGTGTGCGGACCAACTTACGCCGCAACAGGAAAGTTACTAGCGACTCCCGGGGTGTCACAGGTTGAGGGTAGTGCTGGTGGTGGCATTGTGCCGTGGGCGCAGCTTGCAGGATATGCTTCGGAAGATGAATGGGCGGCGAGCGGGTTTTGTAGCCGAGCTAGCCTGAAAGACTACCAGCTCGATGTGTGTGGCGTTCAAGCCAACTTATTCAACCGCGTAGAGTTAAGTTTCGCTCGACAAAACTTCGATGTGGATGCGCTTAATCTTGATATTGAGCAAGATATTGTCGGTGCCAAGGTGCGGCTATATGGCGATATCGTCTACAGTAAATATCCACAATTGAGCTTTGGTATTCAACATAAGTCTCTGGATGATGCTACGGTTGCCAATTTGCTCGGCGCTGAAGACGACTCAGGAACGGATTATTACTTTGCTGCAAGCAAACTGCATTTGGGCGCTGTAGGCGGTTATAACTGGTTCTGGAATATTACGATGAGACATTCTCGGGCTAATCAACTTGGCATACTAGGTTATGGTGGAGCTAACGACAGTGCGCCTTGGCAACTAGAAGCTAGCAGTGCAGTGTTTTTATCTAGGCATTGGGCTGTCGGTGCAGAATATCGCCAAAAATCCAACAACCTTGGACTTGGTGAATCAGATTGGAAAGATGTTTTTGTCGCTTGGATCCCGAATAAGTCAGTGAGTGTGACGGCGGCATGGCTAGACCTTGGCAAAATCGCAGGGCAGCCTTCTCAAACGGGTTGGTATCTATCTGTTACGGGGTACTTTTAAATGAAATGGCTATCACTAACGGCAATCTTGCTTTTCCTCGTGGCGTGTAGTGCTTCAACTCCACAAGCCTCCCTATATGAGCAAATAGGGGGCAACGCCGGCGCAGAAAAGCTAGTAGATGCGTTTATTAAACAGATTGGCAATGATGACGTTATTTTACCGTATTTTAGAGAGTCCAATGTTAGGCATTTTCGTGAAGGGTTTATCACTCATCTGTGCGATACCTTAGATGGCCCTTGTGATTATGAAGGTGATAGCATGGTGCAGATCCACACCGGCATGGCTATTAGTGAGTCTGACTTTAATCGAGTGGTTGATCTCTTGATCAACGCAATGAATGAGGTTGGGATTGCTCACTCTGTACAAAATCAAGTTCTGGCCCGCCTAGCACCGATGCGAAGTGAAGTGATCAAGCTGTAGGCTCGATAGCAAAAAGCTTGCAGAGAGGTTTGTTTGTATTTTGTTAGTAAACTTGTCCTTGCAGATAAATTGTGTTGTTTATTGGAATTACTGTTCTTAATCCAAAAGAGTAAAGTATAAGCTGAATTTTGATGCTTAATTCTGTAATCTAATAGCCAAATTGTCGTAAAGTTCGTCACGGTTTTAGCAACAAATAAATGCCATAGTGGGTTACAGCTCAAACCGTGCTGATTAGAAAGAGAGCCAAGTTGAAAAAAGTTATCACATTTGGAACCTTTGATGTATTCCACGTTGGTCATGTCAATATTTTAGAGCGTGCGAAAGCTCTGGGTGATTATCTCATTGTGGGGATCTCATCGGATGAACTTAACTTTTCGAAAAAAGGTAGAAATCCAATATACTCAATAGCAGATCGCCTAAAAATCATTAGCTCATTGCGATTTGTAGATGAGGTGTTTGTGGAAGAATCTCTGGAGCTAAAAGCGCAATATATCAAAGACTTTGATGCCGATATTCTGGTGATGGGTGATGATTGGAAAGACAAGTTCGATATATATAAAGATATCTGTGATGTGGTTTACTTGGAGCGCACCCCATCAATTTCAACAACGGAAATAATAGAGGTCGTACGCAGACCCGAAGGAAAGTAATAGCATGAAGCATGTGGTCGATAGGGAATGGCTCTTTGCAAATCTTGGCAAAGTGAAAGTATTGGATGCTGGCATTGTGAAACCGGGGCTGTCAGGCCCTTATAACGCCCCTGCAATCATTCAAGGCGCGCTGCGTTTTGATATTAGCGGTGCGCTAGCTAATCCCCATGCTACATCACCCAATATGTGCTGCAGTCCAGCTCAATTTCAAGCAGAAATGCGACAGCTTGGTATCAACCAACATGATGTGTTAGTCGCTTACGATGATAAGGGCATGTTTAGCGCTGCCAGAGCTTGGTATATGCTCAAAATGATGGGTCATAAACAAGTGTATGTACTGGACGGCGGATTACCTGCTTGGTGTGAAAAACAATACCCTTTGAGTCAAGCGTACGCGCAAGTCCAACAAGCAGGAAACTTTGTCGCTGCATATGATGAAACAGCATTTGTTGATAAAGCGGCTGTGCTTAGTAATATTGACGCTGAACTGAGTTGCCTATTCGATGCTAGAGGTGCAAAGCGCTTTACTGGTGAAGAGCAAGAACCTCGTGCAGATATGCGCAGCGGTCATGTGCCTAAAAGTAAAAACCTGCCATACACGAGTTTGTTAAATGCCGATGGTTGCTTTAAACCACTCACTCAGCTTGAAGTGCTGTATAGCGACTTATCAAAGGACAAAACTAAGCCTCTGATATTCTCTTGTGGCTCAGGTGTTACAGCTTGTATTTTAGTGCTGGTGGCTGACGAGCTAGGTTATAAAGATTTGACGGTATATGACGGCTCGTGGAGTGAATGGGGCGCTGATCCCGATGTGCCCGTTGAAACAAATTAATCCACTATTTAATATGAAAAAGGTGCCAACGGCACCTTTTTCATTTGCGAAGCGAGCTATTTCCTCGCTTCAAAATAGATCACTTATGATAAGCAAGGCACGCTTCAACTTCGTGCTTTGAACCTAAGATAACACCGACTCGTTGGTGTATTTCTTCAGGTTGAATATCCAAAATTCGTTCACGACCTGTGTGGGCAATACCGCCAGCTTGCTCGATAAGCATCGCCATTGGATTGGCTTCGTAAAGTAGGCGAAGTTTAAATGGCTTGTTTGGATCTTTACGATCTTCTGGATAAGTGAATAGTCCGCCACGGCATAATACGCGGTGAACATCGCCAACCATTGCCGCTATCCAGCGCATATTGAAGTTTTTACCACGCGGTCCGGTTTCACCTTCAAGTAGATCGGCAATGTAGTTTTGCATTGCTGGGGTCCAGTGGCGTTGGTTTGAAGCGTTAATGGCAAACTCTTTGGTGTCTTCAGGAATGGCAGCAAAGTCTTGTGTGAGTAGGAAGCTACCGTGAGTTTTGTCCAGAGTAAACAAGCGAGTTCCTTTGCCTGTTGATAGCGCTAACATGGTTGATGGGCCATATAACACATAGCCCGCTGCAACTTGTTTATGACCTGGCTGCATAAAGATCGCAGGATCGCTAGGGTCTGAACCTTCAGGCGCTTCCATAATAGAGAAAATAGTACCGACTAGTGAATTAATGTCGGTATTGGATGAACCATCCAACGGATCGAAAGCGACAATATAGTTCGCTTTTGGATTGCCGGCGACGGTGTAATCTTCTTCTTCAGAAGCGATGGCTTTGACATAGCCAGATTCAAGCAAAATATCTTTCAATAGTTGATTTGAAAGTACATCGAGCTTCTTTTGCGTTTCACCTTGAATGTTCTCATCTAAGGTTGAGCCTAATACACCTGAAAGTGCACCTTGGCCAACACGGAACGATATTTCTTTACATGCCGCGAGAATGGTTCTGATTAAAGAAACCAACTCACGAGAACAACCATCTTCAATTAACACCGGAGGGAGTCTACGCATTTTTTAAATCCTGATCACCTTGTGTTTATGGCAATAAATAGTGTGAGAGGTGCCATAAACAGCGCTGTAATTCGTCTTGAAAGACTGTAAATTGTATACGATTTCATATACAACTGGGGTTAAGCCTCAAAACCATAAATAACAAAGAGCAGCCATGAGAAAAATAACGTGCTTCACTCAAACTGTATCCGCTTTGCTACTGTGTATGATAACCCAAGCACACGCAGCAATTAAGTCTATTGACGAATTTACTGCCAGTTTTAATCATCATCCCGGTTTTTACGCCTTCTATAGCGATGATTCGAGCGGCAAATTGTACTTAGACATCGACAAACTAGACGCCCCTTTCTTGTTACAGCATAGTTTACCTTATGGTGTAGGTTCGAATGATATCGGTTTAGACCGCGGTCAGCTAGGCGGTACGCACTTAGTTCAGTTTGAACGTTTTGGTGATAAGGTCATGCTGCGTGCTATCAACACTTATTATCGCGCAAGTGCGAATAATAAGGCCGAAAAGCAAAGTGTTAAAGAGGCTTTTGCTTCAAGCATTCTACACGGGTTCAACGTGGTCGCAGAAGATAAAGACAGTGTGTTGATTGATTACACGCCTTATCTACTCAGCGATGTGCATGGTGTTTCTCATACGTTGGCAAATCGTAATCAAGGTAGTTTTAGCTTAGACTCAAGCCGCAGCGCTGTGTTTATGTCGCGTTCAAAGGCATTTGTTAAAAACACAGAACTTGAAGCTGTGTTGACATTCAAAGGGACAAAGCCAGGTGAATATGTACGCCAGGTGAGTGCAGATCCTTATGCGCTTACGGTACATCAGCACCATTCTTTAATTGAGTTGCCTGACGATAACTACCAGCCACGTGCATTTCATCCGCAATCGGGTTATTGGAGTATCGAGCATAAGGACTACTCAGCGCCGCTTGGACAGTCAATGTTTGTGCGTTATATCCCACGCCACCGTTTACAGAAAAAAGACCCAACTGCACAAGTCTCGGAGGCCGTAGAGCCAATTATTTACTATCTTGATCCTGGTGTACCTGAGCCTGTCAAAACTGCATTACTTGATGGTGCTAAATGGTGGGACCAAGCATTTGAAGCTGCAGGCTACAAAAATGCGTTTCAAGTCAAAGTACTTCCTGAAAATGCCGATCCTATGGATATTCGCTATAACGTGATCCAATGGGTGCATCGTGCTACTCGAGGGTGGTCATACGGCGCGTCGGTAATAGACCCACGTAGCGGTGAAATTTTAAAAGGTCACGTGACGCTAGGTTCGTTGCGTGTCCGTCAAGATATTCTTATTGCCGAAGCACTTTCTGCGCCATTTGTTGAGGGTAATGAGGTGACTGAGCGACTTCATGCTATGGCGCTAGACCGTATTCGTCAGTTGAGTGCACATGAAATTGGCCACACGTTGGGCATTGCACACAACTTCTCAGCGTCGGTAAAGGATCGCGCGTCAGTCATGGACTATCCTCATCCGCTGGTAGGATTTGAAAATGGCCAACTGGATATCACTAAGGGCTACGCAAAAGGTATGGGCGCGTGGGATACGCAAGTGATTAAATATGGTTACAGTGATTTCGGTGGTGCTGATGAAGCCACTGAGCTTGCAGCTATTCTTGCTGAGAATAAGGCGCAGGGGCTTGAATTTATCTCTGACTCTGATGCAAGAGCGCAGGGCGGAGCACACCCAACGGCGCACCTTTGGGATAACGGTGCGGATCCTGCTGCCGAATTACTGCGTGTGTTGGATGTGCGCAAGCAGGCGTTGAATAACTTTGGTATTCACAGCATTCAAAAAGGAGTTGCTCTGTCGCAGCTAGAGGAGAAACTGGTACCACTGTATCTTTTCCATCGTTATCAGGTTGAAGCCGCAGTAAAATTGATTGGCGGCGTGGATTACGACTATGAAGTTCGCGGTGACGAGGTAATAAAAGGGGCGAAAGTTGTGGCTAAAGAGGTGCAGCAAAATGCGGCCAATGCGCTTTTGAGTACGCTGTCACCTGCGGCGTTGACTATCCCTGACTCTATTTTGGCGTTAATACCTCCTAAGGCTTACGGTGAGTACAAAACTCGCGAAAGTATTAAAGGTCGAACTGGACTAACCCTAGATGCGATGGCATTACCAGAAGTCGCCGCACAGCATAGCCTTGACTTGCTGCTTAATCCACAGCGATTAAACCGCCTTGCACAGCAGCATGCACGTGATACTCAATATTTTGGTACACAGGCACTTTTAGAGGCTTTATATCAGCAGGTATTTGCCCAGTCAGGCAGCAAAGGTATGGCTCAAAAGCTACAGCAACGAGTGCAATACCTAAGTGCAACTCAGCTTGTAAAACTGAGTAACAACGATAAAGTCGCACCTGAAGTGCAGGCGCAGTTAAAGTTTTATTTAGCAAAAGTTGCGAAAGACTTTAATCAGTCGTCGGTATTTAGCGATGTTGCTTTTGAGCAAGCGTTTAAACATATGCTTGCACAGCAAATCAATCACTACTTAGATTCAGGAGAGTGGCCTGAAAGTTTTAAGGCGCTTGAAATGCCGCCAGGCTCACCAATTTAATCAAACGTGCACTTCGGAAATAGGGGCTCAGCAGCGCCCCTATTTTTATGCCTTCTTGACCATAGTATTGGTCGTAATGTGAGGAAAAGTTACGAGTTGACCAGCGATCGGAATTTCCATTGTGATATTTTGCGAATACTGCAGCTGCGTGAAGTTATCACTACCGTCAAGTGACTCAAGCCAATAGCTAATCGCGTAGCGGCTAACTTTTGCATGTTGTTGTTCAAAGCCAATATTCGTGACTGGGATCCCTGAATGCGCGGTATCGACCTCAAGTAGAATAAACTTCTTGGGAGGAGAAACTTCTAAGGCATTATTTAAAGGCTGATTTGGATTGAGTGTAAAGTCAGGATTTAAGTTACCAACACTTTTGGTGGTGTATTGAGCCGTACTGATCCCATGGGGTAATCCCATAGGTAAAATATCACTTTGGCTTAGCATTGGGATCGTCGGGACACCAGTACCTGATTGAAAATGCCCACTGGCTAAAATGGAATTACCATGGGGAACTGACATTTGTTTTATAAAGTCATAAGTTTGAGTTGGCGCCACACTGTTTGGTACGGTTTCATTGCCAAGCCCTGGATTTTCACCATTGCCATACGGGCCAAGTAATTGCTTTGCATCTGATAAATACAACAACGAACCATTTTCCGCATGCACTAGCTGATCTTTCGCTGGACCTTCTGCAAAATAAACTCTTTGTTCGTAAAATAAGGTATTAGCGACCTGGGTACCAAATCCTCCTCGATTTGGTGCGGTGCCATGGATGGCTGAGAAAGTAAGCTCTTCATAATAGGAGAAATTTTTAAGAATATAGCTGGCTTCTTGAGGTAGTGGCATTAAGCAGTAAGAAAATGGTTTGTCGGGGCCACCCAATCCTGAGTTGGCTAAGGGTTGGTTAGTCCAAGTGCCGACCAAATGTTGCAGTGGACCTAAGCTGGTGGTTGGAGCTGCTGGGCTGCTCTGGACTGGATCAATAAGTAACGGTTGCGATAGGTCTGGTGGTGTTGTTTCAGTCACGGTTATATCCTCGCTAAATTGCTTGCGAGCACCTCGACTAATTCTAGCTACTTTTGATTTGGCGCCCGCACTATGATCCCTGTCATGACCGCTCAGCGATGACGGGATCTTCAACCATCACTGCAATGCAGTTAGGTATAGTGCAGACTGTGAATATGGCAATTACATATCATTACAGCGATTTCATTGCCTGAGCGTGAAGTGATGAACTCGCCAATCCGCTAAGCAAAGCAACTTTCTCTTATTAGCTGCTTAATAATATCCTGACTTGGCTGGATTTTTTCCATTGCTAAAAACTCGTTGGGTTGGTGTGCTTGATTAATCGAACCCGGTCCCATAACGATAGTTTCGCAACCTAGCTGCTGTAGAAATGGTGCTTCGGTACAATAGTTTACAGCAATTGCTTGTTGTCCTGACAGGCGCTCAGCCATTTTCACCAAAGCAGAATCCGTTGAGCCGGTAAAAGCCGGAATGGGTTCGTGCATATCTATAACCGAGACACTATTCGGATAATGTGTATTGATGGGTGCTACAGCTGCCGTGAGCATGGCTTGTAATTCTTTGATGCTCAGACCAGGCAAAGGGCGCATATCAATATGTAGTTCACAACAGCCACAAATACGGTTGGCATTGTCGCCACCATGAATGTGCCCAAGGTTTAAAGTTGGGTAAGGGATAGCAAAATGTGGCGTTGAATATTTATTCTTTAATTCTTCTCTTAACTTTAATAAATTTGCAATCACCTGATGCATGATTTCAATGGCATTTAAGCCGCGCTCTGGATCTGAGCTATGACCTGAGCGACCAACGATGCGGATGGCGGTCGTCATATGGCCTTTGTGGGTAAATACTGGCACCATATCGGTGGGTTCACCAATAATACAGCGCGCCGGCTTCAAGCTTGGATGTTTTGCGATTTCCTGAGCTCCAGCCATAGTGGTTTCTTCATCGGCGGTGGCTAAAATCATGATAGGAGCATTTTGCTGTAATTCATCAAGCTCTGAGATTGCATTCAATACGAAAGCAAAAAAGCCTTTCATATCAATACTTCCAAGACCATATAATTTATTATCTTGCTCGCTTAATTTAAAAGGATCAAATTGCCAGCGGCTATCGTCGAATGGCACGGTATCCGTGTGGCCGGCCAACATTAATCCACCATCGCCACTGCCTCGTCTTGCAATTAGGTTATATTTTCCTTTTGCATGTTCAAGCTCTGTTACTTCAACGATAAACCCTAACGTTTCGCACCACTGCGCGAGTAGATGGATCACATTCTGATTGCTCATGTTGAGACTTTCTTCTAATGCACTGATAGATGGCGCGGCGATCAGTTGCTGATACATTTCCATAAAAGCGGGCAATTTCATAAAAATTCCTAAAATACTTATTCAAAGTTCTTGCATAAAAATATAAAGATGTTTAGAGTGAATATCAATTCACTTTTTTAGCATAAATATATTTTGGAACAGCAATGCGACGATTTGACTTCAACAATTAGCAGAACCAATCCTAATCAAACTTTTTTAATCTTGAGAACACTATGTTGAAAGTATCTATAATCGGAGCGAGCGGCTACAGTGGCGCTGAGCTTGCTAAGCTGGTTGCCAAGCATCCTGCCTTCACACTTGCGCATTGCTTTGTATCTGAGCAAAGCTTAGACAAACACAAATTCATCAGCGATTTATATCCAGAATATTCGGGCTTGCTAGATATTGAGCTGCAACCCTTAAATGAGCAAGCTTTTTCGTTGATAGAGCAATCATCGGACTATGTGTGTTTATGCACGGATCACAAGGTTAGCGTAGAACTTGCACCGGTATTTTTACAGATGGGCAAACGGGTTTTTGACCTATCTGGAGGTTACCGTTTATCTTGCAATGAAGACTACGAAACTTACTACGGTTTTTCTCACCCACATCAAGACTGGTTAGCGCAAGCGCAATACGGACTAGCTGAATGGTATGGTGATGCCATTAAAAAGGCAAAGTTAGTGGCGGTCGCGGGCTGCTATCCGACTGCGGCACTCAATGCACTTAAGCCATTACAACAAGCTGATCTGATAACAGAGCAGCCAGTTATCATTAATGCTGTTTCTGGTGTTACCGGCGCAGGTAGAAAAGCGAATGTCGCCACACACTTTTGCGAAGTATCTCTTGCACCATACGGTTTGTTTACGCACAGACATAGTCCAGAAATAGAAAAATACCTTGAACACCCAGTGTTGTTTACGCCGCATTTAGGGAATTTTAAGCGTGGTATCTTGGAAACGATCTACGTCACTCTGAAAGAAAATGTCACACCAAATCAAGTCGATGCCGCTTACCAGGTGCTTGCCGATGAGCCGCTGATCAGGTTAAAGGGGAGTCAACTTCCATCAATCAAAGCCGTTGAAAATCAACCTTTTGTGGATATTGGTTGGCAGCAAAAGGGCAATCAACTGATCGTGGTTGTCGCGATTGATAACTTGCTTAAAGGGGCTGCAGGCCAAGCATTACAGTGTATGAACTTGGCGGCGGGACTTGATCATTATCAAGGTTTGGGAGTATTAGCATGAGCAAACAAACTTGGGTGATAAAACTAGGTGGCGCGGTGTTGAATCAAGAGGGGGCAGCGCAAGCATTGTTTTCAGCTATCAAGCAAATTCAACAGGATGCACCACACAAGCAGTTTGTGATTGTTCATGGTGGCGGGGCGCTGGTTGATAAGTGGCTGACCGATGCCGGTTTTGCTACTGCAAAACATCAAGGACTGCGGATCAGTCCGCAAGAGCAAATGCCCTATATTGTTGGTGCACTTGCAGGCTGTGCTAACAAGCAACTGATGGCGGACGCCATTACCGCCACGCTCAAGCCCGTTGGGCTGTGCTTATATGATGCAGGGTTTACCACAACTCAAAAGCTAAAAGCGCTTGGCCGTGTGGGTAGCTGTGAAGCGAGTGAAGGTGGCATGCTTGAAGCAGTGTTGGAGTTTGATAGGTTGCCTGTTGTTAGTTCAGTAGGTATTGGCGCTGACGGCCATTTATACAACGTGAATGCGGATGAAGCAGCAGCTGCTATCGCCAGTAAACTTGGTGCAGAACTTATTTTTATGACTGACGTTGAGGCGGTACTTGATGGCGATAAACAGCCATTAAATCAACTTAACGCGGAACAGATTTCAACGTTAATCGCGCAAAAGGTCATTCTGGGCGGGATGGAGGTCAAAGTTAAGACCAGTCTTCACGCTGCCCAACACTTACGACGAGGGGTGTACATCTCTAGCTGGCAAAAGCCAGAAAATTTAATTGCGTTGCTCAATGGTGAGCACGTAGGTACACAAATTCTGCCGTAGGAAAACATCATGACTAAACATTTTTTAACTGGTTTGGAATTAGACCAAACTAACGTTTTAAACTTATTAAAGCTTGCAAAAAATATTAAAAATCAACCGCAAGAATATAACCAAGCCTTAGCTGGCAAGTCGATTGTCACGTTATTCGAAAAGCCGAGCTTAAGAACGCGGCTATCGTTTGATATCGGTATCCACAAATTAGGCGGCCATGCTGTGTATTTAGATCAGCAAAATGGCGCAATGGGGGCGCGTGAATCCGTAAAAGATTTTGCGCTTAATATTTCGACTTGGGCCGATGGCCTTGTGGCTCGTGTAAATCATCATAGTACGCTTGAGACGCTCGCTGAGTTTTCGTCTGTGCCAGTTGTGAATAGCCTATGTGATTTATATCACCCTTGCCAAGCGTTGGCTGATTTTCTCACCTTATTTGAAACTTACGACGATGTCAGTCAGATCAAAATCGCTTATCTCGGTGAAGGCAACAACGTAACACATTCATTGATGTTGCTTGCGGCAACATTAGGCACTGATTTTGTGGCGGTTTGTCCTAAAGGCCATTCTCCAGATGCACAAATTGTAAAGCAGGCTGAACAAATTGCAGCGGTAAATGGTGCCTCAGTTCTGGTCAGTGATCGGGTAGAAGCGGCGGCTGGCGCCAATGTGCTCTACGCTGATACTTGGGTTTCGATGGGGAATAAAACGCCAATTGAACAGGTGAAAGACACCTTTATGCCATATCAAATCAACCAACAATTGGTTGAAGCGTGTGGCGCACAAACCATTTTGCACTGCCAGCCAGCACACCGTGAGTTTGAAATTACTTCCGAAGTGATGGACGGGCCAAAGTCAAAAATTATTCAACAAGCTGAAAACCGCATGCATGCCCAAAACGCATTGCTGGTATCGCTGTTAAACAAAGATTACGTTTGAGGTTAAAGAACATGAGCAAGATTAAAAAAGTGGTACTGGCTTACTCTGGTGGATTAGACACATCAGCGATTGTGCCATGGTTAAAAGAGAACTACGGTTGTGAAGTTGTCGCCTTTGTTGCCGATGTAGGTCAGGGTGAAGAAGAACTGGTTGGGGTTGAAGAAAAGGCAATCGCATCGGGTGCCTCTGAGTGCTATATCGTCGACTTAAAAGAAGAAATGGTTAGCGACTATATTTATCCAACCCTAAAAACTGGTGCTATCTATGAAGGGACATATTTACTGGGTACTTCAATGGCGCGTCCTATTATCGCCAAAGCACAAGTAGAAATCGCCCGTAAAGTTGGCGCGGATGCACTTTCTCATGGTTGTACAGGCAAGGGGAACGATCAGGTGCGTTTTGAATCTTGCTTCTCAGCGCTTGCGCCTGATCTTAAAGTGATTGCACCATGGCGTGAATGGTCATTGTCAAGTCGTGAATCGCTGCTTGACTATTTGGCCGAGCGTAATATCCCTTGTGCAGCCTCTGCTACTAAAATCTACAGTCGTGATGCCAATGCTTGGCATATTTCTCACGAAGGTGGTGAATTGGAAGACCCATGGAATGAGCCAAGCGATCAGGTTTGGACCATGACTAATTCTCCAGAAGCCGCACCGGATCAGCCTGAATATGTGTCGGTATTAATCGAAAAGGGTGAAATCACCGGTGTTAACGGTGAGCGTTACAGTCCTTATCAGTGTCTAGTTAAGTTAAACGAGATTGCAGCGCCGCACGGTGTTGGTCGTGTGGATATCGTTGAAAACCGTCTCGTCGGCATGAAATCTCGTGGCTGTTATGAAACACCGGGAGGCACTGTGATGATGGCTGCGTTACAAGCGATTGATGAGCTGATCTTAGACAAATCTTGTCGCAAATGGAAAACCGCGCTTAGCGAAGAGTTTGCACACTTAGTTTATGATGGTCGCTGGTTTACCCCACTGAAAGATTCAATTCTAGCTGCTGCAGAGTCATTCGCACAGCAGGCAACTGGCGAGGTGGTACTTAAGCTTTATAAAGGCCACGTACATGCAGTGCAAAAGCAATCAATCAATAGCTTATACAGCGAAGATTTTGCCACATTTGGTGAAGATGACGTATATGACCAATCTCATGCGGAGGGATTCATTCGTCTATTCTCACTATCTAGCCGGATAGCGGCGTTAAACAAGCAAAAGCAGTCTTAAGGTAGGAGAGCGAGATGGCATTATGGGGCGGCCGTTTTTCATCAGGTCCTGATGAGGCATTTAAGCAATTTAATGATTCTCTGCCATTTGATTATCAATTGGCAGAGCAAGATATTGTTGGCTCTATCGCTTGGGCGGGTGCGCTAAAGCAAGTAGAAGTATTAACTGAAAGCGAACATCAGCAGATCATCGCTGCGCTGAAACAGCTTTTGGATGAAGTGATTGCTGATCCGCGTAGTGTAGCAACTGCGGGACATGAGGATATTCATTCTTATGTTGAAGCTAAACTTATCGACAAAGTGGGTGATTTAGGTAAAAAGCTGCACACAGGTCGAAGCCGTAACGACCAAGTAGCCACTGATTTTAGACTGTGGAGTCGTAAAACTGCGCAGCAACTGCTTGTGGCACTGAGTTCACTCAAGCAAGCTTTGGTTACACTTGCAGAGCAGGAGCTTGGTACTATTTTACCAGGCTACACCCATTTACAGCGTGCTCAGCCAGTACTCTTTAGTCATTGGTGTATGGCTTACGTTGAGATGATTGAGCGTGATGAGTCGCGCTTAAATGATGCGCTTGAAAGGTTAAATGTGTGCCCACTTGGCTCAGGTGCACTAGCGGGGACTGCTTATCCTATCGACCGTGAAGTGTTGGCCGTTAACCTTGGCTTTAGAGAGGCCTCTCGTAATAGTTTAGATGCGGTCTCTGATCGTGACTTTGTGGTTGAGCTACTCAGTTGTGCGTCTATTTCAATGATGCATTTATCTCGTTTTGCTGAAGATTTGATCTTTTACAATTCTGGTGAATCTGGATTTATTGATCTGGCCGACAGCGTGACGTCTGGCTCATCCTTGATGCCACAGAAAAAGAACCCTGACGCCTTAGAGCTGATCCGCGGCAAAACGGGCCGAGTTTTTGGTGCCTTTAGCGGCATGATGATGACGCTTAAAGCTTTGCCTTTGGCCTATAACAAAGACATGCAGGAAGACAAAGAAGGCCTATTTGATGCCATGCCAACTTGGCTTGCGTGTATTCATATGGCAGAAGCATGTGTTAAAGGCATTAAGGTTAATGGTGATAAAACGTTAGCGGCGGCAAAAGGTGGTCACGCCAATGCAACTGAGCTTGCGGATTATCTCGTTGCTAAGGGAATTCCGTTTCGGGAAGGCCACCACATCGTCGGTGAATTAGTGCAGTTGGCTATTAGTAAGGGGCAAAACCTCGAAGATCTGAGCTTAGAAGAATTCCAGCAAGTCAGCGCAGTAATTGCAGAGGATGTCTACCCTGTACTCGAAATTGACGCTTGTATTGCCGCTCGTAAAGCATTAGACGGCACCTCATTGCCACAAGTAACTAGTGCTATTAAAACGGCAAAAAAAAAGCAAAAAATCTTAGTACGTGATGCTAATTTAGATGATGTTGAAGCCATTGCTGGGCTGATCCAATACTGGGCTAAAGTAGGTGAGAACCTACCGCGAGCGAAAAGTGACATGATCCATAGTATCAATGAGTTTGCGGTGACTGAGGTCGATGGCAAAGTGACCGGGTGTGCATCTTTGTATATTTACGACACTGGGCTTGCTGAAATTCGCTCTTTGGGTGTAAATCCCGAAAGCGAAATAAAGGGACAAGGGCAACTTTTAGTCGAGCATTTACTGGTGAAAGCCAAAAAATTGGCACTCAATCGTATTATTGTGCTAACTAGAGTGCCTGGCTTCTTTATGAAACAAGGTTTTAACAACTGTACCAAAGATAGCTTGCCTGAAAAAGTGATGAAAGACTGTGAGCTGTGCTTGCGTAAAGATAACTGTGATGAAATTGCGATGGATTTCATTATAAAACAAACATCTAGCTTAAGTATTCCATGTAAATTTGTGGCTTAACACTAAGCTTTTATAAAATCAAAAAGAGCGCTAGTAAGCGCTCTTTCTGTATGTAAATCAACCGATTGAGTTTGTCTCAATGAATATTGGCATACCCTGTGCTTAATTAATCCCGATAATTTTTAGATGACTCACTTTTAGAGTTAAGACTAATTTGTAAATATTGAGGGAAATTTCATGATAAGAACAATCCTAGCGAGAAAAAATCAAGCTAAAACAACTGGTCAAGTAAAGTCGCTTTCTGATAAGGTAATTCAATCTGGAAGTAAACTTGAGATGGTATCTGGCGCACGTGGAAGTGTAATTACTCCACCTGGGTCTAAAGATCCGCACTAATGATTAATGTTAATTTATGATTTTTTTGGTATGAGTATAGGAGCCCTTGTAATATGGGGCTTCTTGATGGCTTCATTACTACATTTATTTTTTTATATACTAAAAGTCCAGAAAAATTTACAGCTACTCTTCGCTTCTATCCTGTTATTTACCTCCTACTTTGTAAGTGATTTTATCATTGTTTCTGATAGCTACAACACAGCTATTCACGGAATATTTGCTTTGTTTGATCTCTTTACTTTGTTAGCTCTTTTTCTTGTCACTTATACTTTTTTTAAAGATGAAAAGCTTGAGGTCGGCGTTTTATATACCATGATAGGTTTGACTGTTAATACTGTTATGTTCTTCTTTATGTATATTGATACATATATTTATGAAAATGTAACGCGCTGGTTATTATGGTATTTGTACTCATATATAGTGATTTCTGTGGACTTTATTATGGTTACTTCTCTATTAGTCAATAAAGATTGGTTAGGTATTAAATGGGCTATAAGTAAGGTGAAAGCTAGGGTAGCTTGAAGTTGTGGTCGATTTTCACTATTTGTTTTACTTGTTTCTTAGTAGTTTGCACTCATGGATTCTACTTTTTGTGGCACTCTTTAACTTTGTTCGAGCGACTAAAAACCCTAAATTTAAGCAGCTCAGTGGCATTTCATTTCTCCTCGCAGGTTCATATTTTCTCACAATACCTACATTTTATTTTTGTGAGTCAAAAGGCTGGTTAACTGGTACAGCGGGGTTCTATGATCTTTCAATTTACTTTATATTTTTATTCTTAGATATTTCTACAATACTTTTGTTAGTAAAGCTATTTAAGTTCCCAGAGTATCGACTGACAAAAGTAGTGAAGTTCTATACGATAGGTTTTTTAACTGTAAACTCACTTCTTTTTGCTTTAATTATACATGAGGATATTATTACTAATCACCGAGTGGATAAAGAGTATCGTGATTGGGTTTACTGGTTATACACTATCGGAATGTATATAACCGATTGGCTTTTAATTGTCGTTTTGCTTATTCCTAAGGACTTTCTTGGATTATACGCCATAATAAAAGAGCGGCGATGGCCGCTCGTTAAAACTGATATTCCACGCTCAACGTAAGTGCTGCGTGGCTTTCGTCTTCTTCCTGGGACTTATCTTGCCATGCTTTTACGCCTATTTTAGCAAGCGCGCCAAACACACCTTGTTGGTAACCGAGTTCCAGCTGGTTTCGTTCAACATCTAGTGTGTCAAATTCAACTCGTTTCAGTTTGGCATAAGCACCAATACCATTTGTGCTGAAGTAATCTAACGCGAAAGTGAGGTTTTTAGCGTCCAATCCCGAGCTTGCTCCAAGCCAGAGGTCGCGCTCACTGTAATTCGCTGAATCCACGGTATTATCTCTTGGGCAAAGCGCGAGCTTTAGCTCGTCTTTACAATCAATGCTTGTATCTGAGTATTCAATAAAGCTTTTAAGACGATAGTCTTTACCACCCCAATAACTTTCAATACCTAGGGTGTACATTGGATTGCTTGGTAATGCACCACTGTCGTTATTGCCTGCAAACTCGCCGTATAAAGCGAGTGGTTGACTAGCTATCCGAGTGGAGTATTTGAAGTCAACGCTGGTGAGGCGCTGCGTTTGCTTTTCGCTTTCAAGGTTTTGTTGTTGATAAACAAAGTCGCTAGATGTTGTACTGAAGCCAAGTTCTAGCCCTTGAATTGGAAAAGCGGCCGCTCTAAACCCCCAAAAATCGCCATCCTTTTTACTGGCTATATTCGGGCGTTGTTTTGCCATAATGGCCGTCACTTGCCAAGGACCAACGAAAGAGAGAAAGCTCGGTCCAATGTAGTTGTTATTGGCACGACTCAAACGAACCGCCTTCATGGGGGCTGCGTTGTTTGAAAGCATCAGCGCATTTTCGTTGCTCGGTCCCCACCAGTAGCTTAGCCGCTCAGCGCTGAGAGACCAATTACCAAACAGCACTGCGAGGTGGCTGCCGTGGTGATTAACATATTTTCCATCTTGGCCTTCATCTGCGTAGTTAATCGCAACTTTAGCGCTAACAGCACCACCTGTAATAACGCCATAAGTACGCAAGCCAGAACGTTCATTTTGACGTTCACCAAAGCCTGTTGAGCGCTCTTCGGCACCGTTAAAATGTGCTTTTACACTGCTGTATCTTTCTCTTTTTGCTTGTTTTAGCGCATGGCGTAAATGTGCCAATGCAAAGCTTGCGGTTTCAGAGAGATTTCCGTCATCAATAGCAGCAAGGTCATTAACAATGCCGCTCCATAGCAGAGGATATTGGTTAACTGGGCGATTTATCACGCCTTCTGCAACCAGTAAATCTATGCTGTGTTTAAGCTCACTTTGCGATACCTCTATCCAAGGTGAAGCGTGCGCATAAGTACCAACCAATACGGCTAGGGATAATAGGCACTTTTTCATCCGTGTAGTTTTTCCTCTAAAGCTTTGGCAACCAGCGGGTGAACAAATTCACTGACATTGCCTTTATGAAGCGCAACTTCTTTTACTAAAGTTGACGAGATAAATGAATTCTTTTCAGATGGCGTTAAAAATACGCTTTCCAAATCAGGATGTAAACGACGATTCATATTGGCCAGCTGGAACTCATAGTCAAAGTCAGACACCGCGCGAATGCCGCGGATCAGCACGTTGGCTTTTTGCTCTTTCGCTAAATCAACGAGTAATCCTGAAAACCCAATCACTTTTACATTTTTATGTGACTTTAAAATTTCTTCAGCCAAAGCAACACGTTGCTCTAGTGAGAAGCAAGGCTGTTTATTTGGGTTATGGGCAATTGCCAAGATCACGGTATCAAACATTTTTGCTGCACGTTTGATTAAGTCTTCATGTCCATTAGTGAGGGGATCAAATGTGCCAGGGTAGAGGGCGATGACTTTCATAAGCGTAACTATGTTGAATTTTTTTGTATGGTAACAAGGTTTTTTTGAAAAAACACTGGTCAGCTTTGTCGGATCTAAGCTTATCTAGAGGTAAAATTAGTGCTATTTTTTCACATGGAGCGCGAAATAGCCTAGTAACACTAGTAATAACGCGACCACGTTATCAACAAAGATAGAGAATCGTAATGAATACCAAGGAAAAAATAATACGTACCAGCATCGCGTTATTTAATTTGCATGGAGAGCGCGCGATTACGACAAACCATATAGCGTCCAGTTTGGGGATTAGCCCTGGCAATTTGTACTATCATTTTAAAAATAAAGAAGACATCATTCGGCAAATATTCGCCCTTTATAGCGAGCATTTAAATACGCATTTTAAGCCTCTGGAGCAGCACAACGAACCGCTTGAGCAGCTAACTCAATATTTAGATTCCTTGTTCGACCTGATGTGGCGTTATCACTTTTTCTACGACAACCTGACAGACATCTTAGCTCGTGATGATGAATTGAAAAAAAACTACATTGCTTTTCAGTCACGCTTACTCGAGCAAGTAAAGGCTGTAGTAATTGGCCTAAGAGATACGGGAGTGATCACCATAGATGATGACGATGCTAAAGAGCTTGCGCATATGTTGAAAATGACCGTTAGCTTCTGGACTCCCTATGTTAAAGCCAGAAGAATGACAGGCGTTCTCGAGCAACAAGATATATACAATGGTATTGTTAAAGTACTGATGATTTTTAAACCTTACGCGACGCCAATGAGCGCACCGAAAGTGGCACAACTTCAGCAGCATTATCAAGCACTAGCAGAGGCGAGCTTACCGAGTATTGCTTAGCCTTAAATAATTAAGCGGGCCTTTTGCCTAGGGGAGCACGTGCAAAAGGCTTTGTAGAGCACAGAGGGAAAAGGTTTGTTTATTTCCTAATCGGCTCTGAGTTTGATATACTCGCGCGCCCGAACTGTCCTCGGTCAGTGTGCGCCACGATAAAGTCCGCTTAGGTCAAATCAGTGCGTCATCGCAACCGATAATCGATCTGTAGTAGAGTGACTTTTATGCTTAAATTTATCGTCAAATTACATCCCGAAATTGCTATTAAGAGCAAATCCGTCCGTAAGCGTTTTACCAAAGTATTAGAGAAAAACATCAAAATGCTGTTGGTTCGCGTTGACGAAAACGTAAAAGTTAAAAATAACTGGGACAATATCTCAGTGACGAGCGAGCTAAGTGACGAGAAAACCCGCCTTGGTCTAATCGACCACCTTAAACGCACGCCAGGTATTGTGCAGTTTATTGAGGTGCAAGAGACACAGTTCGATACGCTTGATGATATCTACCAACAAACGATTGCTTTGGTTGAGCCATTGATCAAGGGCAAAACGTTTTGTGTACGCGTAAAGCGCCAAGGTAAGCATGAGTTTACTTCAAGCGACGTGGAGCGTTATGTTGGTGGTGGTTTAAACCAAAATGTAGAGGGTGCCAGCGTAAGACTGAAAAAACCTGATGTGACGGTTAAAATCGAAGTCAAAGACAATAAAGCCTACATCGTTCGTCACCAGCACTTTGGTCTAGGTGGCTTCCCACTACCAACGCAAGAAGACGTGTTGTCTTTGGTTTCTGGCGGATTCGACTCCGGTGTTGCGACTTATCAAATGATGCGAAAAGGCGCGCGTACGCACTTTTTGTTCTTTAACTTAGGTGGCGCAGCCCACGAAATTGGTGTTAAGCAAGTGAGCCACTACTTGTGGAAACAATTTAGCTCTACCCACAAAGTTAAATTTATTACGATTGACTTTGAGCCAGTTGTCGCTGAAATTCTTGAGAATATCGAAAGCGGACAAATGGGCGTGGTGCTAAAACGCATGATGATGCGTGCAGGTGCTGTGGTCGCAGAGCGTTTGGGGATCCCTGCATTGGTAACTGGTGAGAGTATTGGCCAGGTATCGAGCCAAACCTTGGCTAACCTTAACGTGATTGACCGTGTTACAGAGATGCTGATATTACGACCGCTTATTCAACACGATAAAGAAGAGATCATTCGTATTGCCAGAGCGATTGGCACCAATGAAATGGCAGAAGCAATGCCTGAATATTGTGGTGTGATCTCTCAAAAACCAACGGTAAAAGCACAGCTTCACAAGATATTAGCTGAAGAAGAAAAGTTTGACTTTGATGTATTGAATACAGTTGTAGCGAACGCGACGGTAAAAGATATTCGTGATATTGAAGCTGAAGCAAAAGAAGAAGTGAAAGAAGCGGAATCGGTAAGTGAATTACCAGACAACGCAGTAGTATTAGATATTCGTTCTCCAGAAGAGGAAGATGCCAACCCTCTAGAGCTAGATGGTGCACAAGTGATCCACTTACCTTTCTTTAGACTAGCCACTAAGTTTGGCGACTTACCACAGGACAAAGAATACTACTTGTACTGTTCAAAAGGCGTAATGAGCCAGTTACAAGCACTTATTCTGCATGAAAATGGCTATGCTAACGTCAAGGTGTACCGCCCTTAGAATAAAGCATGTTAACAAGCGTTGGGTGAGACTTTAGGGTTTACCCAACGTACGCTTTTGTGGGTAGGTAGAGGTCGTTTGCTATTGCTCACGCGTCCCAATTTATTTGTTTGCTAGTATTTTGTAGTTACCCTCCATGCGCTCTTCGTTCATTCTTTTGAAATGACGCTCCGACATCATACTTAATCCCTAATTCGCTGTGTAAATAGTTTTGTGGGAGGCGGTTTACCCGCCGAGAAGTTAAGCTTATTGTCGCGCTAGCTGCCAGCGCTTATTCACTTCCTCGAGTAACTGTTGATTAAACGGCACATCGATATTTTGCTTCGCTGCTAGCTCGCAAATATACCCGCACATGGCGTCAATTTCTGTGCGTCGATTATTCGCGAGATCTTGATTCATTGAAGAGCGATTGTTTGCGGTTTGCGCCATTACAGTGTAAGCAAGCGTGACGAGCTCGCCAAGTGCTAAGGTTACGCCTGCACTTGCAGCCACAAGCTGTACTTCATTCATTAAATTAAGGATTTGGGCTGCGTATTTGGGCTGTCTTAACTGACCATTTGCGACTTGCTCCAATGCACTTAATGGGTTGATGGCAATATTAACAGCCAGCTTTTTCCACAGTGTTGGCATGATGTCAAACGTGGTTTTGGCATTTTCAAATGTGCTAAACAGTTGCGAGAATACGCGCAGGTAGTGGTGTTCGGCTGGTGAATTTAACGGCCCAAACCACGTTGCGCCTTGTCCTGTATGGTGCACAGAGTCTGCGACTTTATAGCCTGCGATGGATGTGCTTAAGAAGTAGGCGGATTGTGTTTTTTCAAGCGCAGCTAACTCACCAGACCAATCTACCATGCCATTATGACTAAGGATTAGCGTGCCATTTTTTGAAAGAGCAGGACGAAGCGCTCGGAGTGCTTCGATGACCTGATATGCTTTAACGGGAATGATTAGCGTATCTATACTGCTGGCTGGAAGTTCTGCAAGCGTTTTTGTGCTGCATGGGATGGTTTGTTGAATACTTGCTGTTTGATAGAGATAAGTCGCTGCGCGTTTATTTCGAGTGATCAGCGTAATTTGATGAGATTGACTAAGGTGCTGGGCGAGCAGTAATCCTATCGCCCCTTCACCTAAAATATGTATGTTAGCCATGTTTTCTGTTGCGCCAACTTGCCCAAATATAAAATAGAACAAAATAACTGACCGCACCGGCTAAGTCAGCTAAAAAATCAGCGGTAGATGCTTGGCGGTACGGCAGTGTATGTTGCATCCACTCAATTCCTGCACCATATAAGGACAGTAGCACTATGTGTGTCCATACCTTTACTTTAAAAGCATGGTGAGAGATAAACGCAAGCACAAAAAATACACCAAAATGCGCCACTTTATCGATATTTGGGAACAGCTTTGGAGACAAGCTAATTTCCTTTGCGAATAGCACCGTACATATAATTAATGAGATAATCAAAAGAGCTTTATAAACGCGCCGTGTCACAATACATCCTACTTCTGTATGACTAAGCGAGCAGTATACCATCGAAAACTGTCCATTGGGTGAACATCCTAATACGCTGTTTAAAAACTTAAAGTAACTCAAATTAGGCATAAACTGCTATAATCGAGCCAAAATGACTTTAGGAGAGAAGCATGCCTTCATTTGATATTGTATCTGAAATTGATATGACAGAAGCAAAAAATACCGTAGACAACGCGGTTCGCGAGCTTGATACGCGTTTTGATTTTCGTGGCGTTGATGCGTCAATCGAGCTAAGCGGTGAAATGATTAACCTCAAAGCGGAAGCAGAACAACAAGTTATGCAATTGTTCGATATGCTAGTGGGTAAAGCGGCTAAGCGTGGCCTTGATGTGGCAAGCTTCGAGTTAAAAGACATTGAGCGCTCTGGCAAATACGTATCGCGTAAGGTGGCGTTAAAGCAAGGCATCGACAAAGAGATGGCGAAAAAACTGGTTAAGCTTATTAAAGACTCAAAAGTTAAAGTTCAAGCGTCAATTCAAGGTGATACGGTGCGTGTAACGGGTAAAAAGCGTGATGATTTGCAAGAAACGATGCAACTGGTTCGTACCGGTGAGCTTGGCCAACCATTTCAATTCAAAAACTTCCGCGACTAGGGCCTGTTGACCTTTCAAGTTTGTTTTTGCAGCAGTTTGATTGGTATTTATGCAAGGCAGAGCCTGCGTAGCATAGTTATTCTATGTAAATTAGGCGATAACACAGTAGAAATGCCAATCAAGCGCTGCCCTTTGGGTTCCCCTGAGTGCGCTTTGTTCATTGTTGCTCAACTTTTGCCTAGATTACTAGGCGACAAGTCGAGCGTCGCGATCAAAACACACTCAGGAGAACAAAAATCAAACAGCAAAGGTCAACAGGCCCTAGTTACGCTTTCCTTCATTCCAAAAGTGCATAGATTGCACTTTTGGATTTCTAGACGTCCATTGACAATCATTCCGAAACCCAAGACAATAGCCTCGCATTTTCAAGGTGCTGTACACAACCTAGTGTGGTTGCTAAGTGTATAGATAATCGGGAAACTGGTGCGAACACAAGGGAACATCTAATTGCGTTAATCAATAATAAATTGAGTAAGACAGTTTATTACACGTGATTAGCTTGGATCGGTTCTATGCCAGCGCTGCCCCCGCAACGGTAGAGTGAACTGCCAATCTGCAGATTTACTGAGCCCGGAGACCGGCCTTGAAACAGTCACTTTGTGTTCTTGTACGGTGGGTACAAGTTAGGGGAAACCATGTTAAATAAAACTGCTCTAAGCGCGGCGATAGCGACGGCGCTCTCTTTTTCAGCATTTGCGGATCAAAATGTTGAACATATCACTGTTACTGCCAATAAATTTGAACAATCTCTAGAAAGCGCATTGTCTGCCATTACGGTTATAGGTCGTGCTGATATTGAAAAAAGCAAGGTTCAAGATGTCGTATCGTTACTCGATAATATCGCTGGTATTCAAGCGGTTAGAAACGGTGGCTTTGGCCAAAGCGTGAGTTTATTTCTACGCGGTAATGATGCTAAGCATACGCTAGTGTTAATCGATGGGGTTCGAGTGACGGATGCAAACTCCGGTGACAATTCGCTCACTAATTTACCACTTAATAGCATCGAAAGGATTGAGATCATTCGTGGTGCCAAAGCTGCGATTTATGGTTCAGATGCCATTGCTGGCGTGATTAATATTATTAGTCGCGAAGGGAATAACAATACAATCGCGCTTACGACTGGGAGTAACAATTACTCCAAGACCGAAGCAACGGTAAATTACAAAAAAGACAAGTTTAGTATTGCAGCTAATGCGGGTTACACTCATACCGATGGCTATGATGTGATTGAGAAAGACCCTGAAGCTGCAATCACAAAAAACCATGACCGTGATGGATATTATAACGGTAATGCCGGTTTAAATGTGCAGTATGGTGATGAAGAAAGTGGCATTTTTAGCTTACGTTCACGCGTCGCGATCAAAACACACTCAGGAGAACAAAAATCAAACAGCAAAGGTCAACAGGCCCTAGTTACGCTTTCCTTCATTCCAAAAGTGCATAGATTGCACTTTTGGATTTCTAGACGTCCATTGACAATCATTCCGAAACCCAAGACAATAGCCTCGCATTTTCAAGGTGCTGTACACAACCTAGTGTGGTTGCTAAGTGTATAGATAATCGGGAAACTGGTGCGAACACAAGGGAACATCTAATTGCGTTAATCAATAATAAATTGAGTAAGACAGTTTATTACACGTGATTAGCTTGGATCGGTTCTATGCCAGCGCTGCCCCCGCAACGGTAGAGTGAACTGCCAATCTGCAGATTTACTGAGCCCGGAGACCGGCCTTGAAACAGTCACTTTGTGTTCTTGTACGGTGGGTACAAGTTAGGGGAAACCATGTTAAATAAAACTGCTCTAAGCGCGGCGATAGCGACGGCGCTCTCTTTTTCAGCATTTGCGGATCAAAATGTTGAACATATCACTGTTACTGCCAATAAATTTGAACAATCTCTAGAAAGCGCATTGTCTGCCATTACGGTTATAGGTCGTGCTGATATTGAAAAAAGCAAGGTTCAAGATGTCGTATCGTTACTCGATAATATCGCTGGTATTCAAGCGGTTAGAAACGGTGGCTTTGGCCAAAGCGTGAGTTTATTTCTACGCGGTAATGATGCTAAGCATACGCTAGTGTTAATCGATGGGGTTCGAGTGACGGATGCAAACTCCGGTGACAATTCGCTCACTAATTTACCACTTAATAGCATCGAAAGGATTGAGATCATTCGTGGTGCCAAAGCTGCGATTTATGGTTCAGATGCCATTGCTGGCGTGATTAATATTATTAGTCGCGAAGGGAATAACAATACAATCGCGCTTACGACTGGGAGTAACAATTACTCCAAGACCGAAGCAACGGTAAATTACAAAAAAGACAAGTTTAGTATTGCAGCTAATGCGGGTTACACTCATACCGATGGCTATGATGTGATTGAGAAAGACCCTGAAGCTGCAATCACAAAAAACCATGACCGTGATGGATATTATAACGGTAATGCCGGTTTAAATGTGCAGTATGGTGATGAAGAAAGTGGCATTTTTAGCTTACGTTCACAGTACAGTGAAGGTGAGGGGGAGTATGACTCTTTTGGTAGTGATGCTTACCGTTTCCATAACTACACCAATAAGTTGGCGTGGAAAAGACGTACTGACAAGTTTAGTCAAAGTGCGTCATACAGCTTAGGTAAGGAACAAAACGTTCAAATCGGTAATAGTGCTGACGATAACGCTTATGTCACCAAACGCAGCCAATTTGAATATCAGTCGCAATATAGTTTAACCGAAGCTTTGATCTTCACGGGTAACTTTACCTTTCTAAATGAAGATGTTGGTGATTCTACCGCCTCTTTTTCAGAGCCTGAGCGTGATAACTTATCTTTAGCACTAGGTGGGTTTTACAACGATGAAAATTGGCTGGCAGAGGTTGTACTGAGAACGGATGATTATGATTTTCATGGTCATGCAAACACCTACACGGTTGCTGTAGGCAAGCAACTCATGGATGGCCTGAGTGTTAAGTTGAATCATGGTACTGCCTTTAGAGCACCTTCTTTATCACAGGCGTTTGTGATTGATAGTCCTTACTATCTGCCTAACCCAAATATTAAGCCGGAAGAAGCCACTAATAACGAAATTATTGTCACATGGAGCGGCAAGAACTTCCGTGTGGAAGCTGCGGTATACGATAACCGTATTACCGATAAAATCGTTTATCAGCAAAATGATAAATGGAAATACATCCCTTACAATGTTCAGCGCGCTGACTTTGAAGGTGCTGATCTTTCTGTTGAAATTGAAGACAACTTTGGTATCGAGCATACGGTAAATGCGAGCTATGTGAGTGCTAAAGACGCTGATACTGACAAGCAATTACAGCGCAGAGCGAGACGCACCTTAACTTATTCAGTCAGTAAAGAGTGGGAAAATGTCGACGCAACACTGACCTTAGTCCATAGAGGTAATCGCGACGATAAAGTATGGGGAGCTGAAGGTGCATATACAGTGACTTTACCGTCATATACGCTGTTTAATTTAGCTGCTAACTATACGTTTTTCAATGGATTCAAGTTAAATGGCCGAATTGAAAACCTAACCGATAAGCGTTATTTCAATGCCACAGCGGGCGAAGCAAAAGATGGCTCTTTACTGGGCTATAAGCCACTAGGTAGACAAGCCTACGTTGGTGTGAGCTACAGCTTCTAATGCGTTAACTGTTTTTCAATACCCAGAGTGATCCATCATGAGTAATGGATCACTTTTCTTATTTATCATTTAGGGCCTGTTGACCTTTGCTGTTTGATTTTTGTTCTTCTGAGTGTGTTTTGATCGCGACGCTCGACTTGCCGCCTAGTAATCTAGGCAAAAGTTGAGCAACAATGAACAAAGCGCACTCAGGTGAACCCAAAGGGCAGCGCCTGACTGGCATTTCTACTGTGTTATCACCTGACTTACATAGAATAACTATGCTACTCAGGCTCTGCCTTGTATAAATACCAGTCAAACTGCTGCAAAAACAAACTTGAAAGATCAACAGGCCCTAGTTGCATTACATTTGTAACTGGTGTTCTACCTTACGTGTGGTTGATAATAGATTTGATTTGTATTATTACTACCTTAAGGAAAAGAACATGAAGTCACTATTATTTGGGTTACTCACGCTTGGGATTGTCACATCAGCGCAAGCCTCACTACCTGAAAATCAGCTTGAACCTCAATTTTCAACACAATCAATGACGGGCGATTTCGCTTGGTTTAACGCGCCATCGCAAACCTGTAGTCGGATCCGCAGCATGATGTACTATCGCCACCCCGGCAACGATCATCTAACGCCTATATCAGTGCCTGTGATTTATACTGGTGGAGAGTGTTGGTCTACTGGCAGGACAACATCTAGCCAAGGTCCAAAGGAAATGTATACGCAGGTGTCAGATATCATTCATCAGCAATTTTCGAATGTGGAACATAACTACAAAGAGTTGACGACCGATATCGTCAACAATATTGCCGCGCAATCTAGTTCAAATAAAGTGAGCCACACGACTAGTCTCTACGGCACTATGCATATGAAAATTGCAGGTAGAGTCGATGCGCAAAATAAAGTACCGGTGCTGATCGATGGTTTCGATTTGAAGTCTTACGCTAAGTTTCGTAAGAAACAGCTTGGGATGAATATTTATATCCATGTCTATATTAACAACGAAAATGTCACCATCAAAGGTAAGTATGATGTACGTACCCAGCAGCTTGAGTTAGATCCGTTAATTTCCAGCTTTAAGCCTGTGGTGACGACAAAGGTAGAGTTGCCGTGGATCCTCGATTTGATAGATACCTTGACTCCGGGGATTTTTGACAAGCTTTATACTGAATTTAGCCGTATTGTGATTGATGTGTTTGAATTCTTGGGTGTGGATATGAGCGAAGATATTCCGCAGGTCATTAAACACAACGCCCAGTTAATCAATTCAGGTGTTGTTCCGCTTAAAGGCTTAGATACCTTAAGACCTGGTGATACGGCGAATTTAGAAATGGAAGTAATGCGTGGGCATTTGCGGATTAAAGATGGCCGCACCAGCTTTTATGTATTTGCTATACCTATGTTGCCGTAAGGCGTAAGCCGAACGCAATCTATTGCGTTCGGCACACAAGTTTAGTGCTTTAAATTCGCCGCAAAATGGCTTTCAAATTTTGCAATTTTAGGGGCAATCATCACACTGCAATAGCCTTGGTTTGGGTTTTCAGTGTAATAATCTTGGTGATAGTGCTCAGCAGGATAAAATTCAGGCGCAGGGCTAACCTCAGTCACTATTTTTTCACTTAACTGGTTTTGAAGTTGCGCAATACAATCTTGAGTTTGTTGCTGTTGCTGCTGGTCATGATAAAACACCACACTACGGTACTGAGTACCAATGTCGTTGCCTTGGCGATTCAACTGCGTTGGGTCATGCAGGGTAAAAAACATATTAAGCAAAGTATCAAAGCTGACAATATCGGCATCAAATTGCAGTTGGACTACCTCAGCATGACCACTGTCTCCCCGACATATCATTTGATAGGTGGGATTATCTGTGTGGCCACCTGCGTAACCTGACTGCACTGACTCAACACCATTGACGCGGCGAAATGCCGCATCAATACACCAAAAACAACCACCACCAAAAGTTGCGGTTCGTAAAGTTGCCATTATACCTCCTGCTCAGGATGTTGTTTCGACTGCTCCTCAAGACGTTTTGTCGTCTCTTCTGGAGATTGCGTCTTCTTAGCTAGTAAAGTATAGGCGGTTGGGATAACAAACAAGGTTAAAATGGTGGCAACACTGACACCGGCAAA
Organism: Pseudoalteromonas piscicida; assembly: GCF_000238315.3. NCBI lineage: Bacteria > Pseudomonadati > Pseudomonadota > Gammaproteobacteria > Alteromonadales > Pseudoalteromonadaceae > Pseudoalteromonas > Pseudoalteromonas piscicida. Next base: position 2,676,821 of record NZ_CP011924.1, on the reverse strand, counting down.
AATCACGACACCGATCACCATGCGGCTTTCGAACCCTGGACCTGTTGCAAACACAAGCGGGATAGAGCTCATCACGGTTGTTAGCGAGGTCATAATAATAGGTCTTAATCGCTGCGCAGCAGCATCAACAATGGCTTGTTCGAAGGCAATGCCTTTGTCACGCAATTGGTTAGCAAATTCCACGATTAAGATACCGTTTTTGGCACTAAGGCCAATCAACATGACAATACCAATTTGGCTATAAATGTTTAGCGTGCTGTCGGTAATAAATAACCCATACATTGCACCAACTAAACCCAGCGGTACGGTGAGCATGATAACCAGTGGATGGACAAAGCTTTCAAACTGTGCGGCTAATACCAAGAACGTAACCGTGAGCGCCAGAATAAACACATAGGTCATCGCTGATGCACCTTCATAAAACAGCTGTGACTCGCCTTTGTAGTCGATGGCACCGTCGATATCATTCTCTTCGGCGGCAACTTTATTTAAAAAGTCGAGCGCTTGCTCCAGTGTATAGTCGCCTGCGAGGTTTGCCGTGATAGTTATCGCGCGCATACGGTTGTAGCGGTTTAATCGAGAAGCCGTGGCTTCTTCTTTTATAGTGATCAAACTGTCTAATGGCACGAGCTCATCGCTACGAGATTTCACATAAATATCAGAAATATTATCTGGAGCAGAGAAGTCGGCTTTAGTGCCTTTTAAAATCACATCGTATTCTTCACCGCGGTCAATAAAGGTGGTAACACGACGTTGTCCCAGCATGGTTTCTAGCGTTTGGCCTATAGCACTTACCGACACGCCTAAGTCTGCAGCTTTGGTTTTATCAATGCTTATCAAAAACTGTGGGAAGGTTTCTTTGTAATCGTGATCGAGACGAACCAGTCCTTTATTTTCTCGTGCGCGTTCTAGAATGCGATCGCGCCATGCGGCCAATTCGTCATAGTCGTTGCCTTGCAGTACAAACTCAATGGGACGTGAGTTACCGCCGCCGCCAATACCACGGCGCATAATAGCAAAGGCGCGAATATCTGTAACATCTTGCATTTTACCGCTGATCTCATCCATGACTTCCCAAGTAGAGCGTTTTCGCTCATCCCAGTCTGGCATGCCGATAATAGCAACACCGCCTTGACCACCCCAACCAGGCACGCGAATAAGCACGCGGCTAAGTTCCTCTGAGTCTACATAAGGAAGTAGGCGCTCTTCAATTTTTGCCATATTTTGCGAGTTGTTTTCGTAGCTTGCCCCTTCTGGGCCATTCATCATAACGAAGAAAGTACCGCGGTCTTCTTTTGGTGTCAGTTCAGACGGGATCTGTTTAAACAGGCTGTAGCTGGTAAAGCCCGCCAGTGCCAACATCACAATCAGGCTGTATTTACGCGATAAGTTGTCTTGTAAAACTCGACGATACCCTTGTTCAAGTCGTCCAAATTGACGGTCCATCCACTGACTAAAGCGGTTTTCTTTATTGCTAGGCTTTAACACTTTGGAGCAAAGGGCTGGAGACAAGGTCAACGCGGTAATGCTGGAGAACAGTACCGCAGCACTTACTGCAAAGGCAAACTCGGTAAATAGGACACCAATACGACCATCCATAAAGACCAAGGGAATAAATACGGCAACCAAAACCAGCGTTGTTGCAATGATGGCAAAGCCTACTTCACGCGCGCCACGGTACGCTGCCAGTAACTTAGGTTCGCCAAGCTCGATGCGGCGGTAGATATTTTCTAGCATTACAATGGCGTCATCGACCACAAGGCCGATGGCAAGCACAAGTGCAAGCAGCGTCAGCAAGTTGATAGAATACCCCATGGCCAGTAAGAACATAAAGGTTGCAACTAAGGCTACCGGCACGGTAACAGCAGGGATCAGCGTAGCGCGGATATTGCCAAGGAAGATGTAGATAACGAGTACTACCAACGCCATGGCAATCGCAAGTGTGCTGTATACTTCAGCAATGGACTCACGGATAAAAATAGAAGAATCGTAGCTGTCTTCTATGGTGGTGCCTTGAGGCAGGTTGCGTTTTATTTTTTCAAGCTCTTTACGGGCGTTGTCGACCACTTCTAGCGTATTGGCTTTAGCTTGCTTGACAACGCCAAGGCCAATCATATTTTTACCATTACCACGGAAGGTACTTTCGTCGTCAGCGGCTTCAAGTACCACCTGCGCGACTTCACCAAGTCGCACCAAATAGCCTTGTTCACCGCGCTTAATTACTAGGTTGTCAAAGTCTTCTTGAGTCTTATAGCTTCTGGCAATACGAACAGAAAAATCACGGTCAACGGATTCTATTTCGCCAGCGGGTAATTCTACGTTTTCTCTGCGTAGCACTTGTTCAATATCACTGCTTGTGACTCCACGAGCAGCCATCGCCTTTCGGTCTAGCCAAATCTTCATGGCGTATTGACGTTCACCGCCAATACGTACATTTGATACGCCATCAACAACCGCCAGACGGTCAACGATAAAGCGCTGGGCGTAGTCTGAAAGCTGTAAGGTATCCATGGTTTCGCTATTGAGTACAAACCAAGCGATAGGGCTTTCATCGCTGTTTGATTTCGATACTTCAGGCGGCCTAACTTGTTCTGGTAGTCTATCTAGCGCACGAGAAACCCGCTCACGGACATCATTTGCAGCAGCGTCGATATCGCGATCGATATTAAATTCGATAGTGATATTGGAGCTACCGTTGCGGCTACTGGAATTTATGCTTTTGATCCCTTCGATCCCCGAAATCCGGTTTTCTAATACTTGGGTGATCTTGGTTTCTACAACTTCCGCCGATGCGCCTGTGCAGTTAGTACTTACACTGACTATTGGAGTTTCAATATCAGGGTATTCGCGCAGCGGTAGCATAGTAAATGCCACTAAGCCAAAGGTCAGCAGCAGTAAGTTAATGACGATCGCGAAGATCGGGCGCTTTACCGCCGTATCAGTGATTCTCACGTCGCCTTACCCCTTTACTTCAACTTTTGAGCCTGAGCGGATCTTCAGGGTGCCTTCCGTGATCACTTGTTGTCCCTCTGTAAGCCCTTCATCGATAGCTACCCAGCCGCTAAAGCGAGTTTGCAGGTGTACTTCGCGTTGTTGCGCTTTACCTTGGTCGTCAATGACAAATACAAAATGCTTATCTTGTCTTGGAATGATGCTTTTTTCTGGCACCACAAGGGCTTGTAATCGAGCCAGTTCGAGTCCCATATGTAGTAGCATACCAGGGCGAAGTTTATGGTCTAGATTGGTGAAGCTCGCTGTCACTCGTACCGAGCGCGTTTGTTCATTAATGCGCGGGTCAATATGGGAGACTTTACCGGTAAATAGTTGCTCTGGGTAAGCTTCGCTTTGTGCATTCACTTGCATACCAAGTTGTAGTTGCGCTAGGTATTTTTCTGGTACCTGAAAATCCACTTTAATGATGCTAATGTCATCGAGTGTGGTGATCACTGTATTGTTGTTTACGAAGCTACCGATAGAGACATTTCGAGTACCCAATAATCCATCAAATGGCGCATAAATGGTCATCTCGGCGAGTTTTGTTTTGGTGGCTTCTAATTGTGCAGTTAAGGTGTCTACCTTTGCTGATTGCGCTTCTAGTTGAGAGCGAGCCGCCGATTGAGTTTTTGCGAGGTCTTTAAGGCGGTTTAGTTGTCTAATTTCTTCCTTTAGCGTCACTTTCAGCGCTTCGATATCGAGTTTCTCTTCGGCATCACGCAACTGGACTAGCTGATCGCCTTTTTTTACTACGTCTCCGTCATCGAAATATAGGGCTGCCACATAGTCGCTTTGGGCGCTACTCACGTTGATAGCTTGATTTGCTCTGGCGGAACCAATAGAGTGAACAGCAATAATACGTTCCTCTTTGGTTACGGTATGAGCTTGAACGGAGGTTACGGGTGCCGAGTTGCCACTCATTTTGCCTTCCGAGGCTGGTAAATATAAATAGCCGCTGATGACGACTAGCACTACAATGATAAAAGGAAACAGTGCTTTTCCTGATTGATGACGCATAAAAGTGACCCAGATTATAATTTGTCTCTAGTTTACAAAATTAAAGGCTAACAAAGTCGACGGCATATCCTGTAAATTTGTGCATTAAACGAAAATGTAATTCAATTTAAGTGTTTGTACCTAAATTAAATATTATGAAACACAGTCATTCATGTAAACGATGCATCACAATACGTAAATTAGTCGCATGGGCGATCATCATGTACATCTTTTATGTCTGGTATACACATGCTTGAAGCAAAACTACGTGCAACCGCTGACCGCAATGGCGTTGAATTTATGCTGGTTGGTGCAATTGGATTGGTTGTTATCATGCTTTTTGTCAACTTGCGTGGTACAGCTATTACTATTGTAGAAATATTTCTTGCCAGCGCCATGTTAGTGGCTATTTTTGTTGGCTTTCTCAAAAGTCAGCAACCATATTTTAGTTTATATTTTACAGAACAAGAGTTTAGGTATGTGCATAAATATGGAGCTTGGCTGCTATCCATTGTAAACTTCCATTCCAGCGGCATTCCCAAAGTTCAACAAGGTGTTGAAACACTTGAGTTAAATGCAGTTGGTATTAAACTTAATGATATTGATGCGTTTTTATTAAATTTAACACCTAGACTTGCGGGTAAATTATTGATCGAGCAGCGGCATATTTTTTTACAAGCTGTTAAAATGCATTGTGAAAATGGCAACTGCCCATCTGAATGGTTGATAGAAGAAACCGTTTTTCGCTCCAAGGCGGGAAAAGAATATACTGGTTTAATGGCAATGTTTGCAAACCGGATGGATAATTTAAAGACAGTGACGGGATATGATTTATTGATCCCCGCGACTGCCTTAGACAGGGATATTTGGCAATTTTCAGTCATGTTAAACCGCTGGAAACTTAACCCTAAAGAGGTGGTAAAAGCATTGTTAGAAGAACAAACCACCTACTGAAGATGTAACAGGATACACCAATATGAGCTTAGAAACGGCCTATATTAAAAGTGGGCGTAATACCATTATTCACAAAGAGAAGAAGTTAGATCTTGTGATTGTAAATGGTGAAGCACACCCAAAAATCAAGGTGACTGCAAATGGTTTGGTGCCTTTTAAGGAAGACTTACCTAGAAATCGAAGAGAAGCTAAAGAGCGTTATTTAGAGGTCGTCCACGTTTCGAGTATTGATGTATTTGGTGAAGTAAAACGGTTGCTGTTTATTCAGGCTTTAGACGGTCGAGAATACAAAATAGATTACAGTAAAATTGGCACTAAGTTGTTCGTGCGAATACATCAAGAGAGTTATCTATAATTCATAAGGAATAATATGAATGCATTCAAGGGAAGTTGGGTTGTACTTGCGTTAATATTAACGGGTTGTGGCGGAGGCTCTGGGAGTGATGAACCGAGCCAAGTCAGCGCATCGGTTAACGCGGGTGCTGATGTCCAAGTAACTGAAAAAACAGAAGTTACCTTGAATGCACAAGCATCACCCGCAGGTGGTACTTTTAACTGGCAAGTTATCTCTGGTGCAAACGTCAGTGAATTTCCAATTACGGAGCAACAAGCCGCTTTTGTTGCTCCGGATATTAAAGCCGATGTCAATTTACTTATTCAGGTTGATTATGTTGCGCCTGATGGCAGTCTTGCAAGCGACCAAGTGACGGTTGCTATCAAATCTAACAATCAATTACCTATACCAAGTATCAGCCAAAGTGCACCGGAAACACTACCAGCCAAATATAAAGACACTATCGTCCTAAGTGGCGCAGGCTCTTCCGATCCAGATGAAAATGGACAAGTGGTTGCTTATCAGTGGCAGCAAGTAAGTGGTCCCACAACAATACAGCCAACGGGGTTGAATACGGCTACTTTATCTTTTGTTCATCCATTATTGGCTACCTCTCAGGCGTCAATCTGGCAGTTGACGGTTACCGATGATGAAGGCGGACAAGCCAGTACCCAGTTTACCCTCGGGCTACTTGCGAATTCGGATGTGGTAGTGGCAGATGCTGGGAGCGACCAGCAAGTGCAAGAGTTTGATGAGGTCACGCTTGACGGTTCAAACAGTGATACTGTATCTGGTCAGAAACAGTGTGTATGGCGGCAGGTGACGTCTGGCACTCAGATAGCGTTAAGTTCTGTTACCGGGTGTTCAACAACGTTTAATGCACCAGATCAAAATATTTTGTCGCAAGTGGAATTTGAGCTGACTGTTACTGACTCGCAAAACCGCTCTGCTACTGACAACGTGCGCATTGATATCGAGAAAAAGCCATTAGGTAAACTAAACGATAGTGGCCAAACTGCATGTTTTAACAATACGGATGTGATCACCTGCAGTATGACGCAGTTTTCGGCTCAAGATGCGCAGCGTGGGCGTGATAATTTTGCCACTCAGGTGGCGAAAGAAGGCAGTGGGCGAGCAGGTTTTGACTTCACCAAACTAAATCGCTTTGCGGATGAATTGCCTGATGACGCTACGGACTTTGCTTGTGTTCGTGATAACGTCACAGGACTTATTTGGGAAGTAAAGGAAGCAAGTTCGGGTACATTACCAAATACTTCTTCTCGCAACGCACAAAATAGTTATACCTGGTATGTTGAGGTAGACGGGGCGATTGCTGAGGGGAGTGTGCAGGCTGCAGCAAATACAACCTGCCCGCAGGATAGCCACTGTGGTATTCAAGCTTTGATTGATGAAGTGAATAACCCTGCCGTTGGAGAGCAAAGTTACTGCGGTGGTAACAATTGGCGCTTACCAACTTATATGGAACTACTTGGGCTACTTGATTACGGCAATGCAAGTACTGCGGTGATAGATGAAGCGCTTTTCCCTAACTTACCTAGCACAACCACGCTTGGTCATCGCTATTACTGGACCTTGCAGTCGAGTTTAGATGGTACTGGAGGCACGCTGAGAAGAGCTTATGTTATCGACATGGATACGGGCAATGATTTTGCAGTAGAAAAGTCTAGCAGCGCATTTGTTAGGTTGGTAAGGAATCCTTAGGGAGCGTGGTATGAAAATTATTGCAACTATACTATTTACTTTGTCATTCACGGCTGTTTGCCAAGCGCAAACTTGCGTTGGTACCAGCTCTAATACCAGCCGCTATACGATAAACAGCAACGGTACTGTGCTGGATAGCCAAACGGGATTAATGTGGCAGCGCTGCAACTTTGGGCAAAGTTATAACGCGACTTCTCAAAGCTGTGAAGACAATGCTCAGCAACTTACTTGGCAACAGGCATTGATGGTTGCCAACGAAGACCAATTTGCAGGGTTTACAGATTGGCAAGTGCCCAACGTTAAAGAACTAGCCAGTATTGTGTATCATGAGTGTGTGACTCCAGCAATAAACATAACGGTATTTCCAACGACCAAAAGTAATAATTATTGGTCGGCTACGACCCAAACTAGCCAACCTCAGTTTGCTTGGGTGTATCAGTTTGCTGATGGTAAAAATAATCCAACTATTAAAACAGCGGATGCCTTTGTCAGGTTAGTGAGATACTATCAATAGCCCTTATTAGTGTTATTGCTACTGCCTTTGACTCTAACGGGTATGGATTTCTAATATTGTCAGTCAGACATAGCTTGTTACTTTCATCCGTCTAAAATGGCTTTGGGATTGTTTGATCTTTTGGTACTCTCCGAAGCACCCCTTTCCCGTCTTACATTCTGCACACAGGAGGCCATATGAATCGATTACTCAGCGCGATAGCCTTGTCTTGTGCCGTATTTACGTCTTCTGCTTATGCTAACAATAAGTGCGATGTTGAACTTGGGCATGGTCTTATCATCACTGACAACGAAATTCGTATCGTTGATGATGGTCAGACCCGAATTCAAATCAACAATGATAGTCAGCTTTTTATTTTAGGCCGCTGGATTGAGTTAGATCAGGAAGGGGAGAAAGTGGTGCGCGAGTATTCTTTAGGAATACGGGATACCGTTCCTGAGCTGGTTAATCTGGCGACCGATGGCGTCAACCTTGGGTTGAGTGCAATTGAGCAAGTAGTTGAGGGGATGTCCGACAAAGAACCTGAAGTGCTCAAAACGCAGTTGCAATACGTTGAACGTGCGCTGATGGATAAGTTTAAGCGTGGAGATGATTTCTTTTTTATCGCACCACAGTCACTTTCTAAAATTGATGATTTCTTTACTAAAGAGATCAGCCAAAAAATTCACTCTGCTGTTCATGGTTCGTTGGGCTCTATTTTAGTCTCTTTGGGGGATGCATTTAAATCTCGCGAAGGGAATATCGAAGATCGCATTAACGATATGGGGCAACGCATGGAGATTATTTCGAAAGAGATAGATAAATCGCTGCAGAAAAAGGCCCATCAATTAGAAGAAAAAGCGGCAGAATATTGCGAGTGCTTAAACACCTTAGATCAAACGGAAGAAAAACTACAGCGTATAGTACCTGAGCTAGTTGCTTACGATCTCGTCCAGATCCGCTCATAATCCATAGCAACTTTTAGCATTGTCTCGGCTGAGTTTATGCCAAGTTGACGATATGCCTATTACGTCAAGATAGTCCTGCCATATTTGCCAATAGCTTTTTTGCATAAGAGAAACCGGATAATTCGAACCTAGCATTAGGCTCTCTTCTCCCGCATGTGTGATTAAGTGAGTAAGCCACTTAGAGAGTGTGAGTGGATTTCCTAACATTTCGTGGCCAGAGCACTTAATCATGACATTATTAAGCGCTTCAATGCGCCTTAATATATCTGTACAAGGGCTGGTAGCGTCAATAAACCCTGCATGGTTAAATACGATTTTTAAATCAGCTTCTTGTTCTGCAAGTTGTAATAAAAGGTCGACTTTTTCGCTTTGTTTAAATTCTAATTGCGCCTCAAAATGTAGTCCGTGCTCGGCAAGACAAGTGAGATTTTCGAGCACGAAAGGCGCGGATAAACGTTGGCTGTCACTGCCTTCGGTGATGTCTCTTATCGCCACTAGGTGAGGATGTGCTAAATGCGCTATGGCTGCGCTAAATTGCTCAGGAGTCGCGTTGATGGGGGCATAACCGACGGCTTTAAAAGGAAAGCTGCCCAGTTCCTGATTTAACCAATGTAATTCGTTGATGGGATTTTGATTATCAAAACCGGCTTCCACATGCACTAAGGCTTCGAGTGTAAACTGTGAATGTTGGGGAAGACTTGTAAGGGTATGGTTCTGTCTTATTTTTTCCAGATTAGGCCAAGCGGGCGGGTTGTGCTTGAGCCAAGAATATTGTCCTAACGCTAAATCGAAAAAGTGTAGGTGGCTATCAATAACTCTCAGACTCATCACGCATTCCTTTTTTACTGTGCGGTATAACCGCCATCAATGCTTTGCAGGCTACCTGTAATAAAACTCGCATCTTCACTTAGCAAGAAAGCGACCAGCGCTGCAACCTCTTGCGGCTGCCCTAATCTACCCAACGGCTGTAACTGGGCTTCTTCTGCAACGATTTCCGCTTTATCAGCGCCGCTACGTGCGCAGTAACTATCAATGGCATGATGGAATAATGGAGTTTCAATTGTGCCAGGGCACACTGCATTCGCGCGAATGTTAAATTTGGCGTAATCCAATGCTGTGGTTTTCGCCATCGAAGCAAGCGCACATTTAGACAGGTTGTAAGCGAAGGAGTTAGGTTTACCAATAACGGCCTGATCCGAAGACATCAATACGATGCTACCGCTACCTTGTGATTTCATGCTTGGTAATACGGCTTGAATGGCAGCATAAGCGCCTTTCACATTCAATGCAAAAAGGGCATCAAATGTGGCTTCGTCGGTATCTTCGATTGTAGCACTCAGATGCTTCCCCGCGTTTGAAACGAGCGCATCTATTTTCCCTGTTTCTGCGACTATATCTGCAATTGTTGCTTTTACATCGGCGACTTTACTGACGTCACAATGGCGAAAAATCCCTTGTTCACTGGGCTGAATATCGAGGTTATAAACGGTGTATTGTTGCGATAGCAGCTTGTTGACAATGGCGGCGCCAATGCCAAAGCTGCCACCGGTAACGATGGCAACTTGGTTCATAATTAGTGTCCGCAGCCGCCAGCAGCGTGTACGTGACCATGTGAAATTTCTTCTGCAGTTGCTTCGCGTACAGAAAGGATCTCAACATCAAACGTTAGTGTTTTGCCTGCAAATGGGTGGTTTAAGTCGCAGTCCGCATTAAAGCGTCCTACTTTTACTACCTTAACCTGATGACGACCTTGGTTTGAATCGACAATAGCAGTCATGCCTGGCTTCCAAACTTTGCTGTCACCAATACCTTGAAGGTGCTTAATAGGAATGCGCTGTACTAGACCTTCTTGATATTCGCCATAAGCTTGCTCAGGCGTTAAGGTTACCGTAAAGCTATCGCCACCGGTTTTACCTTCAAGTTCACTTTCAAGACCTGGTAGCATGCCTTCAGTACCGTGCAGGTAGTTTAGTGGCTCGCCTTCTTTGCTTGATTCGATTTGGCTGTCACCTTCGTGAAGTGTGTAGTGAAACTCTACCACTGTGTTCTTTGCAATTTGCATAAGTAAACCTTAAATAAATAGTATTCGGTGACGCCATTTAGCATCCACCTGTAAAGCGTGTAGTTTACGTGAGTGCGCTTCTCGGACGCAAGTCTATCCCTTTAATTTGGGCTCTCACCTTGCTTTGGTTTGCCATGGCGCAGTATTGATTGGAGCGCTTCAATGCTAGAGATTGAGGAGCTAGCTGGTTGAGTCTTATTGCTTTTTGGCGCAGCAGGAGCCGGTAAAAATACCATTAACACTTTGCCCGGTTTTAATAGACTCTGTGCCGTGAGTGAATTCCAATTTAATAAATCTTTTACCGCGACCTTGTAGTGACGGCTGATTGTCCACAATGACTCACCTTGTTTTATGGTGTGGTGATGTTCCACTTGAGGTATGGGTTTGGCTTTTATTTCTTTAATATAAGGGCTTACATCATAGTCGACGAGTAAATCTAACTGCTCATTACTCTCGGAAACTAATAGCTTTTCGCCAACTCGGATCAAATCAGAGCGCTTATTGTTTAGCGCTTTCAGTGCACTAACACTCATCCCCGCATTTAATGCGATGCGGTAGAGTGTGTCGTTGGCTTTGACTGTGTAGCCTTGGCTGAAGTTTTCCCTGAAAAATGCACTTTTCAATAATGCTTGCTCGGATAACGGTAATAACACTTTGTGCGGACCGTTTGGAGAGCTTCTATGTTTTAAGATCCCTTGATTGAGTGCGTATAGTTGACGCTTTTTGATGCCACTGAGTTTAGCCAGTTGATTGACGTCAAATTGCTGTCCAATATCAAGTATCGACGTAGTGGCTTTATTGGGCAAACTTGGTATCTTAAAACCCTTGGGTGAGGTTTTTAGTAAGTGGCTGAGCGCTAAGAGTTTGGGCACGTAGTCTGCAGTTTCTTTTGGTAATGTTAAATGCCAAAAGTGGGTCGACTTTCCTGTTTTTTTATTTTTTGCGATGGCCTTTTTGACGCGCCCTTCACCACTATTGTAGGCTGCAAGCGCGTGTAGCCAGTCGCCATCAAAGCGTTCATGCAAGTACAGCAAATAATCAAGCGCGGCGTCGGTCGATGCTAACACATCCTGTCGACCGTCATACCATTCATCTTTCTTGATGCCGAAATGGTAGGCAGTGGCATCCACTAGCTGCCAAACTCCAACAGCATTTTGTTGCGATTTTGCTTTTGGTCTAAAGTCACTTTCGACAAAAGGAAGTAATGCGATTTCAATAGGAAGGCTTTTGCGTTCTACCTTTTTTACTACGTGATAAAAGTAGGGAGCGGCGCGCCTATTTACCACATTGAGATAATTAGGCTATGATAAATACCATTTTATGCGCTTATCAAGTCTTGGGTGAGGTGCAGTATTAAAACTGAGCTTTTGGCGTATGTGTTGCCATAAATCATCGTCTCTGAGAGGGGCTTTAACAGTAGTGGCTTTGGGTGGTTTTACCTCAACTATAGCAGGAGGCGTGACTGGCTTTTCTACGGGCACTTGAGTGAGAGCCGACAAAATGGCTTGCCTGCTCACCTGTGGACTGCTACTGCTTTTACACCCAGAGAGCATGGTTAATAATATTAACCCGCTCAGCTGTATTAATACTCTGTTCATCCTTTAACTATACCGAGAGGTTAAGTTTTATTCAAAATTTCTTTGCTGTTGAAAGTGCTGCCACTGCAATAACGCGCGTTGCTGCATGTGCTTATCTGGATATAAAATACTTATTTTTTCAATTGCTTGCTGAGTGTCTTGTAACTCTAATAAAGCCAAAAATTGTGCTGGAGTGGTCAGCATTTCTGGACGATAGGGTTTTCCTGTTGCTGGTAATATCCAATCGAGTGCATAGCGATTAAAGTGAGTAATCGCTTGTTGCCACTGTGTAGTATGTGGTAAATGCGCAAGTGGGATCTGATCCACGCTATAACCTGCTATCAAGCCTTGATATTTTGGCAGATAAACACTGATGTCATGACCGCTAAAGCCCGTGACTTGAGTAAGCTCAACCACCAAATCTCCGAGCTCCACGGTTTTAGGCGCGTTATCAATGGCTTTACTCGATGGCGCTTGTGTGGCGAGCTTGGACCACGTTGCAATCCTATTTTTTGCTAGTGCAAGTTTGGCTTGCCACTTTGGCCGTTCACTTGGCTCAAGAAGCGCGATACGATTTTCACTAAGCATGACGCTTTGGTTAAAAAGCTCAAGCTGTGAGTGAAAGGCTGTCGTCAATGCGTTGGCTGATGTTGCCGTTGGACTTAGCCATTGTAAATTTGGATAAGCATGCTTGAGTAGCACTATGCTGGTGTCTTGTTTGATATCGGCATGCAAAGAGATTACGTAACAAAGCGGAACGGTGAGGCGCTTTTCTAATTCGTGGATAAAGGCTTCTGTGGCGACAAGATCGCCATGTATGGATGCTAACAGTGCACACTGTTTGCCAATAACTAAAGCTTGATTGGGCTGTAAAGCGCTATCTTTTCCTTGGATAAAATAAACCGCGTCATTGACTTTATGGAACTGGTTAGCATTGGCGGCGGTGCTTTTAAAACTTGCCGCCAATAGAGTGATAGCCCAAATAAGAGAGATGCTGCGTAAGATAGGTTTGCTCCAGTATGTCGGCATTATTCGCCTGCTGGCAGCACTAACTTGTCGATGAGCGTGGAAACGAATTCTGTGTCTTGCTGTTGCTTTGCTTCCAATGCTTGTAAATCATGACAAAGATGTAGGGCTGCGAGTAATAACGCATTGTGATCATTGCGAACGGTTGAGCGTTTACGCATTTCTTCTACACGTCGGTCTAAAAGCGCTACGGCGTTATGCAGCGCTTCTTCTTGATCTGGCGCACATGCAAATTGATGTGACTTGCCAAGTAACGTCACTGTTACTTGGTTATTCTGCTCAGACATTAGCTAGCCTGTTGTGTTTGCAACTTATCAAGTAGGCCAGATAAAGATGAACTAAATTCTTTTTGCTTTTCTTCGCTTTCTAGCATTTCAAGCTGTAGGGTTTCATTTTCATCGATGAGTTTTTGATTTTGTTCTTTTAGTGCCGAAACTTCCGATTTTAACTGGTTATTTTGGCTCAAAAGTTGGTCAATCAACTGGTCGAGTTTTTGGAGATCTTGGTTATTCATTAATGCGCTCATATGACTGTGATTTGTCATGCAAATGTAAAACAAAGCGGCTAAGGATGCTAGTGTTTACGCGACTTTCTGCTGATTTTTCTCAACTTTTAAGAGATAATGCCGATATTGGAATATTTTGTTCAGAAGTGATTCAGTCTAAAGTTAAAAATTGATGAATCATTGCTCAAATTTAGCTCAGGTTTATTTCACCTGTGTTGTTATTATTTTTATCAAGGCGGGGTTATGCTCAGTTACCGACATTCTTTTCATGCAGGAAACCCTGCCGATGTGATCAAACATTTAGTATTGGCAGAATCTCTGTCATACATGGCTAAAAAAGATAAGCCGTACGATTACGTGGATACGCACTCTGGCGCTGGTTTTTTTGAGCTGGCGAGCAGTGATGCACAAAAAACTCAGGAGTATCTGCAAGGCATCGCTAAGCTGTGGAATTATTCTGGATCCGTGTCGGCAATTAGCGATTATGTGGCACTAATCAAGTCTTTTAACGAAGGCGATAAATTAAGTCATTATCCAGGCTCTCCTAAGGTGGCGGAGCACTTCTTACGTCGTCAGGATAACGGCTGGTTTTTTGAGCTACACCCAAAAGATCTAGAGCTGTTACAGCAAAATACGGCACATAAAAAATCACTGCGCGTCACCGGGAGTGATGGTTTTAAAGGGCTGTTAGGATTGGTGCCTCCTGCTTCACGTAGAGCTTGCGTGCTGATGGATCCTCCTTATGAGATCAAATCCGATTATGATGTTGCGGTTAAAAGCATCATAAAAGCGCACAAAAAGTTTGATTCCGGCGTGTATATGATCTGGTATCCTGTTGTTGACCGTGAACGCATTGATGCAATGGAGTCGAGCCTGATTGAATCTGGAGTGCGTAATATTCAAGTGTTTGAACTTGCCACCCGCGCAGATACCCAAGAACGAGGCATGACGGCTTCTGGAATGATGGTGATCAATCCGCCTTGGACCTTAAAGAAAACCATGGATCAAGTGCTGCCCGAGCTGGTTTCGTTATTGGCCGAGGATGATGGTGCGTTTTATCGCAGCATTCAATTAGTAGAAGAATAGTAAAAATAAACTGCTAAGCTATCTAGGGCCTGTTTACCTTTCAAGTTTGTTTTTGCAGCAGTTTGATTGGTATTTGTACAAGGCAGAGCCTGCGTAGCATAGTTATTCTATGTGAGTCAGGCGAGAACACAGTAGAAATGCTAATCAAGCGCTGCCCTTTGGGTTCACCTGAGTGCGCTTTGTTCATTGTTGCTCAACTTTTGCCTAGATTACTAGGCGGCAAGTCGAGCGTCGCGACCAAAACACACTCAGGAGAACAAAAATCAAACAGCAAAGATCAACAGGCCCTAGTCGATAAGGTATTGAAGATACTTAGCAGTTTATCTTGGGGTGTGTTAGCTAGCGCTAGTTATTTCTTAACAAACTTCGTTAAAATAACGATGTTTTGACCCTCTACACGGCCTTCAATATGCTCTGGGTTTGAAGGCGAAAGACGAATGTTACGTACCGCAGTGCCGCGTTTTGCAACTAGGCTACTACCTTTAACATCTAAGTCTTTAATCAAGGTTACAGTGTCACCAGCACTCAGCTTCACCCCGTTACTGTCTAAGTGGACAAGGTCGTCATCCTCTGCAAGTGCTTGATCAGCCCATGCTCGAGTCTCATCTTCTAGATACAGCATGTCTAATGCATCTTGAGCCCAACCATTATCTGGCGCGAGGCGTTTAAGCATACGGTAGGCAACAACCTGAACGGCAGGAACTTGGCTCCACATACTATCGTTTAAACAGTGCCAATGGTTGGCTTCTAAATCCTGTTGACCTTCAACCTGTGGTTTGCACTGGCTACAAAGATAAACACATTTGTCAGAATGCGCCTCGGCGACTGGTGGTACTTCGTATACTTCGAGACCATCCGTTGAGGTACATAGCTCACATTGATTGTTACTGCGCTCAGCAAGCGCGGCAGCGATAGTCATAATGATTTCCCAAGCTGTAAAAGCGCCATTATACCAAATGCGTCAATTGATGCTCAATTTATGGGAAGAATTTATGCGTATAACTTGATCTATGTCCAGAGCAGAGGTTATCTGCCACCTTTTGCGTGTATAGGTAGTTGTGAAATATACTGCTGTTCTATTTTTTCGATTTCACCAGCGTGTTTAAGTTGTGCGATAGCCTGATTTATCCGCTTAAGTAATCCTTGATGCTTAACTAACAGGCGTAGCTGCAACATTCCTTCTGAATGTAGTTGGTTGAAGCTAAAAGCAATACCTAGTTGTTCTGACCAATATAATGCGGGTAAGCGTCGCGACCAAAACACACTCAGGAGAACAAAAATCAAACAGCAAAGATCAACAGGCCCTAGTCGATAAGGTATTGAAGATACTTAGCAGTTTATCTTGGGGTGTGTTAGCTAGCGCTAGTTATTTCTTAACAAACTTCGTTAAAATAACGATGTTTTGACCCTCTACACGGCCTTCAATATGCTCTGGGTTTGAAGGCGAAAGACGAATGTTACGTACCGCAGTGCCGCGTTTTGCAACTAGGCTACTACCTTTAACATCTAAGTCTTTAATCAAGGTTACAGTGTCACCAGCACTCAGCTTCACCCCGTTACTGTCTAAGTGGACAAGGTCGTCATCCTCTGCAAGTGCTTGATCAGCCCATGCTCGAGTCTCATCTTCTAGATACAGCATGTCTAATGCATCTTGAGCCCAACCATTATCTGGCGCGAGGCGTTTAAGCATACGGTAGGCAACAACCTGAACGGCAGGAACTTGGCTCCACATACTATCGTTTAAACAGTGCCAATGGTTGGCTTCTAAATCCTGTTGACCTTCAACCTGTGGTTTGCACTGGCTACAAAGATAAACACATTTGTCAGAATGCGCCTCGGCGACTGGTGGTACTTCGTATACTTCGAGACCATCCGTTGAGGTACATAGCTCACATTGATTGTTACTGCGCTCAGCAAGCGCGGCAGCGATAGTCATAATGATTTCCCAAGCTGTAAAAGCGCCATTATACCAAATGCGTCAATTGATGCTCAATTTATGGGAAGAATTTATGCGTATAACTTGATCTATGTCCAGAGCAGAGGTTATCTGCCACCTTTTGCGTGTATAGGTAGTTGTGAAATATACTGCTGTTCTATTTTTTCGATTTCACCAGCGTGTTTAAGTTGTGCGATAGCCTGATTTATCCGCTTAAGTAATCCTTGATGCTTAACTAACAGGCGTAGCTGCAACATTCCTTCTGAATGTAGTTGGTTGAAGCTAAAAGCAATACCTAGTTGTTCTGACCAATATAATGCGGGTAAATCACCAATGATAATATGTTCAATTCGGCGTAAGTTTAGGGCCTGCAGTAGTTCCTTTTCGGATGCGAAATCAACCCGCTCGAATATGTGGTCATCATGGTAGTAGTAGCCTCTCACTGTCCCAACTTCAATACCCGCTAGGGTTAGTACTGGCGGTTGAGACTGACGAGTAACAACGTACTCTTTAATAGGTAGAATGGGGTCTGAATAGATAAATCTATCGTCTTGCTTTTGCTGCTCGTTCAGCCAATCTGGACTGATGATATCAAAATCAATTTGCTGCTTCTCTAAATAAAAGTTAGTGCGCTTTGCTGGGAGAAGCAGATTTTCGCCTCTGATCTTTGCCTTAACCAAAATGGCTTCTACCATTTCAGGTAGGATCCCGGGCGCATCTTCGCTGTGAGTAAAATAAGGGTAAAAGCTTCCCGAGCCACTTAAACTGTACTTTAAGTAGGGGACTTGTTCTGCCTTAGTCAAACCGGCAAAGGCGAATAACCAGACGATCAAAACTTGCTTCATGCACTCATCTTAGCTTAACTTTTCTTAGACAGGCAAGCCGCTGGCATTCTGTGAATTAAAAGCCTACTCTTTATAAGGACTTAGTTTAATAAGTTGGTAACTTTTGGTTATAAGTGTTGTAAAATAGCGAAACTTTTTTATTGCTCGGGGCGTTACCATATTATACGCTCCGAGATACGTGGTTTCCTTTTACCTAATAAAGGATACGAATGTTAATGAGTGGTCCGGTGACTGAAGTACGTAAATCAGCGGTGCAGTATATTGCACGACAGGCCATTTTGCGGCCAGATCAAGAAGTCTTTGCCTATGAGTTGCTTTACAGAGACTCAGACAACAATGCTTTCCCAGTAGGGGTGAGCGATGGGCAAGCGACTGGGCGAATGTTTTTTAATTCCCTAATGTTTATCGGTGTAGACCGTTTGGCTGCGGGACAGCTTGCCTTTATCAACCTATCCGACGAATCCTTGCTGCAAGAATTACCTAGCTTATTAGCGCCACAAAAGATTGTGGTGGAAATCGTTGAGCGCTCTAAAAATATTCCTTCACTGGTGAATACAGTGACTAAGTTAACAGAGAAAGGCTACCGGTTTGCGCTAGATGACTACGACGGCACGTCAAAGTGGGATCCGCTGTTACCACTCATGGAGTTCGTCAAAATTGAGGTTGAGCAGCCAATTATAAAAACCAATATGACGGTAAAAAAGCTCAAGCGTCAGTATCCCGATATTAAGGTTATTGTTGAGCGTATCGAAACAAAAGAAGAGTTCGAGATCATCAAATCCTCTGGAGCTGATTTTTTCCAAGGTTTCTTTTTCGCCAAGCCTGAAATGCTCAACCATGGCAACGTGGAACCATCGAAAATGGTGGTCTTTCAGCTGCTACAAGCAACAGCCAGAAAGTCTTTATGCTTTAAAGAAATACAAACTAGAGTAAGCAAAGATCTGAGTTTAACCGCACGATTGCTAAAACTGGCGAACGCGAAAGCCGGTGAAGACAGATTAGAAATCAAGTCTATTTCTCAGGCCGTTGTGTATTTAGGTGAAGACGCAATTAGGCAGTTTGTTAAAGTACTCGCGTTGAGCGAATTGGGTTCAGATAAGCCCAGTGAGCTGACAAGAATGGGGTTAACTCGTGCCAAGTTTGTGGAAACATTTTTGATGCCAGGGGGCGAAGAAATGGCAGAAACCGGCTATTTACTTGGTCTCATGTCTATCCTAGATGTGATCCTTGATGTTGATCTTTCTGTGATTGCTGCGGAATTTTCTCTCGATGATTCGCTTTCCAGCGCGTTACTGAGTTATCAAGGATTGCTTGGTGGAGCGCTACGTTTAGCATTCGAAATTGAGCGCAATGACTGGCGCGAGGCTGAGCTTATTTTACAAGCTATTCGACCAGCAACACCGACCAATTATCTCTATGATATGGCGCTTTCTAGTCGAGCCTACGCAGATGAGATCCTCTCTATTGTGGCAGGTGATGAACAGTAGTTCTCACCTGACAATATGAAAAGGTAAGTAATAGGAGTTGCGGATAATTAGCGCCTTTCTAGCTGCCCATCTAAGCGCTAATGCTAGCTATTGGTAATACTTATCCAAAGCTCAGGTTAAATTGAATACCTATTGTTTTTAAATAGTGTTGTTCTTGCTCTAAATCTGCTTGAAACAGTGAATGTGATTCGATCCACTCAGCTGCAATGTGAAGTATTAAGGCGTTATCAACGGCTGTGATGCTTAGCTCTGGGAGTTGGTCTTGCTGGCGTTTTTGGTTCACTAAAACACTGAGACGAAACACTGCCAAAATACGGTTAAAGTGGGTTAGTTCTTCGTCGATTAACTCTGTTAACTCTGGCATTTTTATTTTTTTTCGATAAAAGCGTACAAGTGCACTTAGCCTTAATTGCTGGGCTTGAGTAAAGCCCGGAAGTTGACTGTGCCTGACAATATATGCACCGTGTTTATGCATGCCGGAAGAGTTAATGGCAAGCCCAACTTCGTGGAGTTTTGCTGCCCAACATAACATTTCGACATCATAAGAGCATAGTTGCCATTGCGCCTTTAGTTGAGTGCTAAAAAGCTTTATGGTTTCACAAATATTTTCGGCGTGCTGCTTATCAATATTATAGTGATCGCTGAACGTGTTAATTGTGCGGGTACGAATATCAAACTCGTCGGTTTGATGCATTTCAAACAATAAGCCTTCTCGCAATGCATATTCACTAAGGCGCATGCGCTCAAGTCCTAATTGTCTAAACAGTGCTATCAATACAGCAAGGCCGCCAGCAATACTGGTTTTTCGCTCCTCAGGTAGTGCTTTTAAGGAGACGTTGTCTATGTGTCCAGCATCAATAAATAACTGCTTAATTTGCTCCAAAATAGGGAGGGTAATTTCATCGGCTTGAGTGAGCTCGTGAACCATGGCCGCAATCGCCTTAATAGTACCGGAAGTACCGATAACGCTATTCCAGCCGAGCCTTAAGTAGCTCGCGGTAACACTCTCAATTTGTTGCTCTGCTTTTATTTCTGCTTTTTTAAATCGCTTTGCAGATAGCTTACCATCAGCAAAGTAGGCTTTTTGCATGGTCACGCAGCCTACATTGCGACTACTTAACAGTTTGTGTGTTAGGTGCTGACCAATAACCAACTCGGTGCTGCCACCACCGATGTCGATAACCAAACGGTTATGACTGTCATGTTCATGGTTGGCGACACCTTGGTAAATAAGCCGAGCTTCTTCTTGACCTGAAATCACATTGATTGGGTATGGAAAAACTTGTTTTGCCTTAGCGAGAAAATAATTAAGGTTTTTGCAATTTCGCAGTGTATAGGTTGCCACTACTTGCACGGATTCTTTCGGAAAATCATGTAGTGTCGTCGCAAATTGTGAGAGTGTATCTAATGCTCGGGCTATTGCGTCGTCACTTAAATTGAAATCATCATCAAGGCCTGCGGCCAAGTATACACGTTGTTTTTCTTTATGGAGGAGTTGAAGGCGACCATCTACTTCTCTTGCTACAACAAGGTGAAAACTATTTGAACCTAAGTCCACTGCGGCAATAGAAGGGTAGTCGCGCATATATTCTTCCTCAACGGTTATTCTTTCGCTTCATTTAATTGGTGTAACTCCCATTTTTTTAAATGGTCATAAATCGCAATCTGAGAGCGAATTTTTTTACGGTTACCTCGGCGAACGTACAGATTCTTCTGTTCGGCGTCAATAACTCTGGCTTTGGTGCGATCTTTAAACTGCAGTTCAATGATATCGATAATTAGTTTCTTCAAATGCTCGGCATAAATAGGTGTGCCGACTTCAACACGGTGGTCAAGGTTACGGGTCATCCAGTCAGCTGAAGAAATATAGACCTTGGGGTCGCCGTTGTTGTCGAAAATCATCACTCGCGGGTGTTCTAAGAAACGATCGACGATACTAATGATTTTTATATTATCGCTAAACTGTGCAAGGCCCGGTACAAGGGCACACATACCCCGCACAATGAGGCGGATCTTGACGCCTTTTCGCGATGCTTCGTAAAGCTTATCAACGAGCTGCTTATCAACTAAGTTGTTGATCTTAATTGTTACTTTTCCTGTTCTCCCTTGCTCTGCATGAGTTATCTCTTCATCGATCAACTCTACAATTCTACTGCGTGCATTGATGGGGGAAATCATCAGGTGTTCGAATTTAAACGGCAGGTAACTACTCTCGATAAAGCGAAACACGCTATCGCATTCTTCCGTAATATCGGGGTGTTTGGTAAATAGACTGAAATCAGTATAAATCCGAGCAGTTTTTTCGTGGAAGTTACCCGTACCTATGTGTGCATATTTGACGATTTTGCCTTTTTCTCTACGGTGAACCACACAAAGTTTACTATGGACCTTAAGCGCCGGTATGCCAATCATGACCTTAATACCGTATTCACTCATGAGTTTTGCCCATTCAATATTATTTTGCTCATCGAAGCGGGCTTTCAATTCAACCATCACGGTGACTTTTTTGCCATTCTTTGCCGCATTGATCAATGAGCCTATCAATCGAGATTGCTTTGCCACGCGATAAATGTTGACCTTTATTTGTGTCACTCTGGGGTCAAACGCCGCTTGGCGGATATATTCCAGCATGTGATTAAAGGTGTGGTAGGGGTAATATAGCAAGATATCTTGAACTGAAATCGCGCGAAAGACACTACTATATTTTGAAAAGGCTGCACTTTTAAGCGGCGGTAATGGCTTGTTTTCTAGATAGCCGCGGCCAACATTTGGAAAAGAAATAAAATCTCTGAAATTGCGATATCTACCGCCTGGGATCATGGCATCTTGACCTGTCACCCCTAAGCGCTTTTTCATCAGCTTGAGCATTTCTTCAGGCATAGATTCTTCGTAGACTAAACGTACAGGCTCGGCATATAAACGCTGTTTCAGGCCTTTAGACATCGTATCTAACACGCCTTCTTCTAGCTCATCATCTAAGTTGTACTCAGCGTCTCGAGTGAGCTTCATCGAATAGGCTTCAATGCGCTCAAACTTGAAAAAACTTTTAAACACATCGGCAATAAAAAATCGAATAACGTCATCAAGCAACACAATCGTTTTATGCCTTCGGGTTTTTTCTGGTGGCAGCTGGACAAAACGGTTCAGACGGTCAGTCGGGACTTCCAAAAAGGCGTGATGCTGTTTTTCTCCATTTAACTCCACAAATAGGTGGGTCATGGTGTCATTGATGTTGTCCGAATAGTCCTTACTTTCGTTAATCATCATTGGTAATAGGTGAGGTAGCACTTGGTCTTTAAAGTAGTTAGCCAACCAATTCTTGTGGAAGTCAGACAGCGCATCAGGTTGCTTAATATGGATATGATGCTCATTTAAATCGATGAGGATCTGATCATAAATAACACTAAACTTCTTACCCAGTTCCAACACTTTCTTTTGAATGTCGGCGAGTAGCACTTCATCTTCATCGAAATTGGTATCAGGCAGATTATTTAATAAGATACGGCGCTTTACATCTGCAACACGAACTTGGAAAAACTCGTCTAAATTATTGGAAAATATACCAAGAAAGCGGATCCGCTCGATGATCGGGTTGGTTGGGTCTTTGGCTTCTTGTAAAACGCGTTCGTTAAAAGAAAGCCAGCTTAATTCTTTGGCAAAGTACGTGATAGTTTTATGCTCTGGAGATACGGCCTGCATGGTTCTTTCCATAGGTACAGCTTATTTTTACAGCTTAAGCAGGGTGTGTGACATAATTATGACAAACACAACGCGCCTGTCGTGTTTGTCATTCAACCATCATGAGTATAGTGTAGGTTTTAGTTTTCTTCTATGTCCACGATCAAATCACTGGTGATTGACTCGAGTGCTTCAATTACGTTTTCTTTGACCGTGCCGGCAGGTAAAGTCACGGTTGCAAAAGCGCTGAAAATAGGTAGTCCCCAGTTTGGAGCACTACGTTGTTTTGAAGTTAGGTGCGTGATGTTTGCACCTTTGTGGCGAATAACCGTAGCAAGTTCTTGCACAATTCCCGGTCTATCGTTGCCTGTAATGATTAAATTTAATGTGTCTGGCTCTTCTTGCGCTGGCAAGTTTTCGCCTGATTCAACTCTCACGTCTAAACCTGGCAATTTATGCAATGCATCTTGTATTTCTTGCAAATGTTCTTCAGCAACCTCAACCTGCACTATGCCTGCGAATTGTCCAGCAAGGTGGCTTAAATTACTGGTTAACCAATTGCCATGGTGGGAAAGAATAGTGGAAGAGATTTCCTCAACGAGACCCGGTCGGTCCTTACCTATAAGTGTTAATATTAACTGCTTCATATCATGTCTCTTTTTTTGTGGCGCCCGTAGGCGAAAAAACGAATTCGGCGCATGATTTAGACTAGTCTAAAAACTTACTTTGTCCAGTGCTCAGAAACACTTAATGTAAAGAAATGCAACGAAATTTATGTATTTACTCTAGGCTAACAATCAGAGCGTTTTTTGAGCCGATTAGTTCCATTATTCTTATAATGAATTTGAGGGTAAATGCCAATTGAAGAAAGTTCAATTGTGTCTCAGGTGTAACACAACTGTCATCTTGATGAAATATAATGCCCCCAATTTTTAAACCAAAGGGTATATTGATGACTTCAAATCCGCAAAAGCCATCCTTTAAAACGGATAGAAGCCGTCTCTTTAAAGACAGGTTTGCACAATTTGGCATTACTTCTGGTGGAGTAATGGTATTAGTCGCACTTTTACTTATCTTCTTCTATTTACTATATGTCGTTCAACCAATCTTTGAATCAGCAAAGGTTGAAAAGCGTATGGATATTCAGCTTACACAAGACAAAACATATTTAGGTGTAGGGGTAGAAGAACAAACGGAAATTGCGTACTTACTCGGCAGCAGAGGTTCGGTAGATTATTACCAGATCAAAGGTGAAAGCGCCGGTAAATTACTAGATACATTGGATGTTGAACTTGACGGTAATGTCACAGCATTTGCAGAAAGTGCGCCTTTCTTAGGGCAATATGCATTTGGTCTGGATAACGGTCAGGTACAACTCGTGAAGCCGATGTTTACGGTAAGCTTTCCGGGAAATCAACGTGTTTTAACCCCTCGCTTAAGTTATCCACTTAATGCGAAGCAACTGATTGTTGATGAACAAGGGCAAGCAATTCGTAAATTCGCCTTTAGTCACTTCGAAGACAAAACCGCTGTTGTTGCACAGACTGCGGATAAACGTGTGATTTTTGCCTCTTTTGTTGCAGAAGAAAACATGTTTACTGGAGAGGTTGAGTGGGCGGTTGAGCGTACCGAGCTAGATATTGATGGTCGCGTTGATGAGTTACTTATTTCTCCAGACACATCGCGCACATTTGTTCGCTCAGCAAATCAGGTTTACGTCTTTGATTCTCGCTATGCTTCTGAAGTTGAGTTATTCCAATTGCTTGCTGCAAACGAAGAAAATGCCAACTTGGTCGATATGAATCTGCTAGCGGGCGCCAACTCGTTAATGCTTGCTAACGACAACGGTGAGGTTTCACAGTGGTTTGAAGTCAATACCGATGATGGACGCCAGTTTGCTAAAATCCGCTCTTTTGAGACACCAAAGAGCAAACAGGTCAAACTATTTAGTGAATATTATCGTCGTACTTTCTTCACGACCAATGAAAATGGTCAATTAGGTCTATATTACACCACCAGTGAAGCGCACTTATGGCAAGGTAAAATCACAGATAAAGCAGTTCAGAAGTTTGCGGTAGCGCCGCGTGCTAATGCCGCCTTGTTACTTGCCGATGATACGTTAACGGTAGTAGAGCTACATAATGAGCACCCTGAAGTAACTTGGTCTGCTTTGTGGCAAGAGGTTTGGTACGAAGGGTATCCAGAGCCTGCTTATACTTGGCAGTCAACCTCTGCGAGTGATGACTTTGAGTCGAAATTTTCATTAGTGCCTATTTCATTCGGTACCATTAAAGCGGCGCTTTACGCTATGTTGTTTGCTGTTCCTATTGCATTAGCGTCAGCAATCTACACTGCCTATTTCATGTCGAGTGAATTACGCCGCGTGGTGAAACCAACGGTCGAGATAATGGAAGCACTACCAACGGTTATCTTGGGCTTCTTGGCGGGTCTTTGGCTAGCTCCGTTAATTGAAACGCATCTACCCGCTGTGGTTGCTTTATTGGTGCTATTACCAATTGCGATGATAGCAACAGCATTTGGCTGGACTAAGCTACCTGCAAAAGTAAGACACGTTGTGCCTGAAGGCTGGCATTCAATCTTACTGATCCCTGTTGTACTCATTGTAGGCTGGATTTCATTCGCCATGAGCGCTGGTATTGAGTCTTGGCTGTTTGGCGGTAATGTGCGTCAGTATCTAACCAATGAGTTAGGTCTAACATTTGACCAGCGTAACTCGCTAGTAGTGGGTATCGCGATGGGCTTTGCGGTTATTCCTACTATCTTCTCTATTGCCGAAGATGCGGTATTTAGCGTACCTAAACACCTTTCTAATGGCTCATTAGCACTCGGTGCCACGCAGTGGCAGACTTTGGTTCGTGTAGTATTACTAACAGCAAGTCCAGGTATCTTCTCTGCGGTAATGATGGGTCTTGGCCGTGCCGTAGGGGAAACCATGATTGTATTAATGGCAACTGGTAACACGCCAATCATGGACTGGAGTATCTTCCAAGGTATGCGTACGCTTGCTGCAAACATTGCGGTGGAAATGCCGGAGTCTGAAGTTGGCAGCTCTCACTATCGCATCCTGTTCCTAGCTGCCTTTGTATTGTTTATTTTTACTTTCGTATTTAACACCGTTGCTGAGTTTGTTCGTCAGCAGCTGCGTGAAAAGTACAGCTCAATGTAATTGGAGTGACATGACATGGTAAGACAGTGGTTTAAGTCAGGTTCTCCGTGGATCTGGATGACAGGTGGCGCGGTCAGTATTAGTTTGATTTCAGTAATTGGACTACTTGCGATGATTGCATGGAAAGGACTGAGCTTCTTTTGGCCGTCTCAAGTTGTTGAGATGCATCTCGACGGTTCAGTTGCCAAGCAGACCGTTATTGGTGAAATATACGACCGCGAGATGGTACCAAAATCTCGCCTTGAAGCGGCTGGATTCGACCTTTCAGGGTACAACAGCGAGCAAATCGAGCGGTTGCTCGTTAAAACGGGTAACCGTGAATATGTAGAACTTGATTTCCGTTGGGTATTATCAACAGATATCAAAAGCCAGTCTACACCAGCGGAATTAGCGGTATTTGAGCGTAGTAAAAATGGTAATTTCTATGGCTATGTTGCCCGCGTTTTAGAAGACGGTAAAGTAGTCACTGAGCAGCCGATTGAAAGGCTACATGAGCTTGTTGAACGCGCCGTTGACCTTAATGACGAAGCGCTTGATCTACAAAATAGCGAAATCGGGCACATTAACTATGAGCTTGAACGTCTACGTTTAAAAGAAAAGTCGTATCAGCTTGATAATGACCTGACAGAGGAAAAGTTAGCAGAGTTAAATGCACGCCGTGCTGAGTTACGCGAAGATTACAAAGTCTTTGAAAAGCGTTTATTTGAGCTAAGAAAACAGGCCAAGCGTGACCAAGTTGTGGTGCGTGATATGCGTGGTGAAGAAGTGACTTTACCTCTGTATCAAGTGTTGGACGTTTGGTTTCCAAATGACATGGGCTTTTTTGCCAAGGTGGGTCACTACCTGGTGCAAATCAGCAAGTTTGTGAGTGATGACCCGCGTGAAGCAAACACCGAAGGTGGGGTATTCCCAGCAATCTTTGGTACGGTATTTATGGTTATGCTGATGGCGGTGATCGTGACTCCATTCGGTGTTATTGCCGCGATTTATCTCCATGAATATGCAGCAAAGAACGCTGTGACTAAGATGATCCGTATCGCGGTGATCAACCTTGCAGGTGTTCCATCCATTGTATATGGGGTGTTTGGCTTAGGATTCTTCGTTTATATGCTAGGTGGGTCAATTGACGAACTTTTCTACCCTGAGGCTGCGCCAAGTCCTGTATTTGGTACACCGGGTGTGATTTGGTCTGCACTTACACTTGCTATCCTTACTTTGCCTGTGGTTATTGTATCCACGGAAGAAGGTCTGTCTCGGATCCCAAGCTCAGTGCGTCATGGTTCACTTGCGCTTGGTGCGACTCAAGCAGAAACCCTATGGCGGATCATTGTTCCAATGGCAAGTCCGGCAATTATGACGGGTCTTATTCTTGCTGTTGCTCGTGCCGCGGGCGAGGTGGCTCCTCTGATGTTGGTTGGTGTAGTAAAAATGGCACCAACCCTACCGCTAGACGGAAACTTCCCCTATATTCACTTGGATCGTAAGTTTATGCACTTAGGATTCCATATTTATGATGTTGGCTTCCAAAGCCCGAATGTTGAAGCTGCTAGACCTTTGGTTTATGCAACCGCGTTCCTACTGGTTACAGTGATTATTGCACTGAATATCACAGCAATTGGTATTCGTAACCACTTACGCGAAAAATTCAGATCGTTAGAGCATTAATAGTAAAGATTTTTAATAGGTAAAAACATGATTACAGTAGCGCCAGAAGTCAATCAAGCAAACGGCAATAACAAGCTTGATTTAGCAAACTTAAGTCCAGAACTCACCGCACTAGAGATCAAAAACCTAGATCTTTACTATGGTGATAAACAAGCCCTTAGCAACGTTAATATGTTGATCCCAAAAGGGCAGGTAACCGCGTTTATCGGCCCATCAGGTTGTGGTAAGTCAACGTTATTGCGTTGTATTAACCGTATGAACGACCTTGTTGATAGCTGTCGTATTGAAGGAGAAATCAACCTTCAAGGACAGAACATTTATGACAAGAGCGTAGATGTTGCGGCACTGCGCCGTAACGTAGGCATGGTATTCCAAAGACCAAACCCTTTCCCTAAATCTATTTATGAGAATGTGGTTTATGGTCTACGTCTGCAAGGGATCAAAGATAAGCGCAAGTTAGACGAAGTGGTTGAAAAGTCACTCCGTGGCGCCGCACTTTGGGATGAAGTAAAAGACCGACTTCACGACAGTGCATTTGGTTTATCTGGTGGTCAGCAGCAGCGTTTGGTGATTGCTCGCTCTATCGCGATTGAACCAGAAGTGTTGTTACTTGATGAACCAACATCAGCACTTGATCCAATTTCAACATTGGTTATCGAAGAACTCATTAACGACCTGAAAAACAAGTATACTGTAGTTATCGTTACACATAACATGCAACAAGCTGCGCGTGTATCTGATCAAAATGCGTTTATGTATATGGGTGAGTTAATTGAGTATGCAGATACCAATACCTTATTCACCACGCCGTCTAAGAAGAAAACAGAAGACTATATTACAGGTCGTTACGGTTAAGGCGAGCTTGCGAGGAGAATATAATGGAACACAATATTAATAAGCACATTTCTGGCCGCTTTAATGAAGAGCTAGAAAACGTGAGAAATCACGTACTCAGTATGGGTGGACTGGTAGAGCAGCAATTAAACACTGCGCTTGATGCGGTTAATCACAATGATGCTGAAAAAGCGATAAAGGTCAGTCAGAACGACTACAAAGTCAATGCGATGGAAGTGAATATTGACGAAGAATGTACACGTATCATCGCCAAAAGACAGCCTGCAGCCAGTGACTTGCGTTTGGTGGTTGCCATCGCTAAAACGATTGCAGATCTTGAACGTATCGGAGACGAAGCGGAGCGTATTGCCAAAGTTGCCTTGGATTCGTTTACCAAAGATCAGCAAGATCTATTGGTGAATATTGACAATATGGGTCGACAAGTATCACAAATGCTGCATGATGTGCTCGATGCGTTTGCCCGGATGGACGCGCAAAAGGCCTTTGAAGTGCACAAAGCGGATGCCAAAGTGGACCGTGAATACGAAGCTGTAACGCGTCAAATTATGACCTATATGATGGAAGACCCGCGTTCTATTCCAAAAATTATGGATTTAATTTGGTCTGTACGCTCATTAGAGCGTATCGGCGATCGTTGCCAAAATATTGCGGAATATGTGATTTATTTCGTAAATGGCAAAGATATTCGTCATACATCTCAAGAAGATATCGCAAAAACCTTGTGATGCTTATCAATTAGTTGCGCGCTTTCGGCGCGCAATTTCATAGTAAGTTCATCTAAACTTGCAATAAAACCGTTCACAACAGCGCTCAATGCTGTAAAATTACACTTTGCACATGCATACAAATATGATTTAAGGGTCAGTTATGCCTAGTAACGCGTTTTTAGGAGTATTTGCTAAATCTCCTATTAAGCCAATTGAAGAGCATATAAAAATAGTCCATCAAGCCAGTGCGGCTTTGATCCCATTTTTTAACCATGTCTTCAAAGGGGAGTGGACAGAAGCGGATGCAATTCGCATTGAAATCCGCAACCTAGAGCGTGAAGCAGATGAACTAAAGCGTGAAGTACGCTTACATTTGCCTCGTGGTTTATTCATGCCAGTAGAACGGACTGACTTACTGGAACTTATCACCCACCAAGATAAGATAGCCAACAAAGCGAAAGATATCGCAGGTCGCGTTATCGGTCGTGAAATGGTCATCCCTGAATCCATTCAAAAAGATTTTCTTGCTTACGTCACTCGTTGTGTGGACGCAACTAAACAAGCATCAGAAGCGATTAATGAGTTTAATGAACTGCTTGAGACAGGCTTTAGAGGCCGTGAAGTCACTTTAGTTGAAAAAATGCTAGTTGAGCTTGATGTCATCGAGCAAGATACCGACGATATGCAAATTAAAATTCGTCGAGAGTTACGCGCTGTTGAAAGCGAGCTTAACCCAATTGATGCGATGTTCTTATACAAGATCATCGAATGGGTCGGTGGGCTTGCAGATATCGCAGAGCGCGTTGGTTCACGTCTTGAGCTGATGTTAGCTCGTTAATAAAAATCGATCTTTTAAAATAAAGTAAGGTTTCTTATGGATATTATTGCATCCTACGGCACAGTATTGGTTTTAATTGCCGCAGCAGTTGGTTTCTTTATGGCTTATGGTATTGGCGCAAACGATGTTGCGAATGATATGGGTACTTCGGTAGGTTCAAAAGCACTTACCATCAAACAAGCAATTATCATTGCTATGATCTTCGAATTCGCTGGTGCTTATCTTGCTGGTGGTGAGGTAACATCAACGATCCGAAAAGGGATTATAGATTCTACTCCTTTCATCGATATTCCTGAACTGATGATACTGGGAATGATCTCTGCACTTTTTGCTGCGGGTAGCTGGTTATTGATGGCCTCAATGTTAGGTTGGCCTGTATCTACGACGCACTCAATTATTGGTGCAATCATTGGTTTTGCGCTAGTTGCTGTAGGCAGCGAAGCAATTCAATGGGGTAAAGTTGCAGGCATAGTTGGGAGCTGGATTGTCACCCCGGCCATCTCTGGCTTTATTGCTTATCTCATTTTTATGAGTGCCCAAAAGCTCATTTTTGATACCAATAAGCCATTAGAAAATGCCAAACGCTTTGTGCCTATTTACATGGGTCTAGCGGGCTTTGTTATGTCTTTGGTTACGATCAAAAAAGGTCTTAAGCATATTGGTATCAAGCTCGGCACATTCGAAGGTTTTGCGCTTGCTATCGGTATCGCTATTATCATTGCTATTATCGGTAAGATTGCGATTTCTAAGCTGAAAATGGATCCCAATGCAGACAAGCAAATGCAGTTCAATAATGTTGAAAAAGTATTCGCTATCCTTATGGTACTAACAGCATGTTGTATGGCATTCGCGCATGGTTCGAATGACGTTGCTAACGCAATTGGTCCATTAGCTGCTGTGGTAAACATTGTTGAAAACGACGGTGAAATTGCTAAGAAAGCGGCCCTAGCTTGGTGGATCTTACCACTAGGTGGTTTAGGTATTGTTGCGGGTCTTGCGATCCTTGGTAAGAAAGTTATCAAGACTATCGGTGAAGGCATCACGCATCTTACTCCTAGCCGTGGTTTCGCAGCTGAACTTGCTGCTGCTTCAACAGTAGTAATCGCATCAGGCACAGGCCTACCAATCTCTACAACTCAAACCTTAGTTGGTGCGGTATTGGGTGTGGGTATGGCACGTGGTATTGCGGCATTAAACATGGGTGTTATCCGTAACATCGTAGTTTCTTGGGTAATTACATTGCCAGTTGGTGCTGCCCTTGCTATTGTTATATTCTATATTTTGAGATTAGTGTTCGGCGTATAAAAATAAACCACACTTTTCAAAAAGACAGACTTTTAGCTTGAAAAGATCTCAACACCTTTGGTGTTGGGGTCTTTTTATTTGTGCTGTTGAAAATTAAGAGTAAAGCTTGTGACGAATT
Organism: Pseudoalteromonas piscicida; assembly: GCF_000238315.3. Taxonomy (NCBI): domain Bacteria; kingdom Pseudomonadati; phylum Pseudomonadota; class Gammaproteobacteria; order Alteromonadales; family Pseudoalteromonadaceae; genus Pseudoalteromonas; species Pseudoalteromonas piscicida. The sequence goes on along the minus strand of NZ_CP011924.1, from coordinate 2,645,483 downwards.
TACCTAGTATCAAACAACTACAATACCTTCTTGCGGTGCATCAGCACCAACATTTTGGTCGTGCAGCGGAAGCATGCTTTATTGGTCAATCGACGCTAAGTAGCGCGATACAAAACCTTGAAGAGACATTAGGATGTCAGCTAATTGAACGCGAAAATCGCAGCCTAATGTTTACCGATATTGGTGAGGAAGTGGTTGAACGAGCGCGGAAAATTATCGACGACACCATGAGCGTTAAAGAGCTAACTAAAAGCTATAAAAATCCGTTATCAGGCAAGTTGACGTTAGGGATCATTCCCACCATTGCGAGTTTTATTGCTGCGCCACTTTATCAGGCGTGCAAAAAGGAGTTTGCAGCGCTTAATTTGGTACTGGTTGAAGATACCAGTGATAACTTACTGGATAAGTTAGAGCATGGTCATATTGATATGGCCATGTTGGCGCTGCCATATAGAACCGATAAGTTCCATACTCAAGTGCTTGCAAAAGATCACTTTAGCTTGGTTCGCCACGCTGAGTACAGCGTACCGGAGCCGATAGAGGACTTTAACCTGTTACCTGAGCAAAGTGTATTTTTACTCGAAAAAGAGCACTGTATGACGGGACATGCTCTTAGCGCTTGCCACTTAAACCGTAGCGCGTGCATTAATCCATTTGAGGCGGCAAACCTACATACTTTATTAAGTATGGTGGAATATAAAAATGGCGTAACGTTTTTACCTCAAATGGCGATCAATGCGGGGATTTTGGAAGGTAAACCTTTAGTGGCTATGCCACCACAAGATCATGCATATCGTGAGATTGGCTTGATTTGGCGTCGTACCACGGGGCGGATCAGAGATTTTAGACTGTTTAGCGACTTTGTTGGTGGCTACATCAGTGGCCAATGTCAGTCGCAGTAGTGATGACGAAAGAAGCACCTTAACGGTGCTTTTTTTTCAAAAAATTTTCCCGTCTGAACAACTTTTTTTGCGCCCGCTACGATTAACAGTTAGTGAGTATATTGGATGAGTGAACTGCGTGTTTTTTAATAGCGAAAAACAATTAATAAAAAGAGCACTGCAAGGTAATCAAGGGGCATGGTCAAAGCTTTGCGCCCAGCATCATAGCCGTGTGTATAACCAATGTTTGAGGCTGGTTGGTAATCCGCAAGACGCGCTAGATATTGCTCAAGATGTATTTTTAAGTATGTATCGAAATCTGCATACCTTTAATGGCGATGCCAAGTTCTCGACTTGGGTATTTAAAATCACCCATGCAAGGATTGTGGATCACATGCGAAAACATAAGTTTGAATCGATTGAAGGGAAAGAACCTGAGATGCCGCAACACGGACCAGACAGCAAAATAGCGCAACAACAAAGTAATGAAGAGATATATATCGCGCTGAAACAACTACCATTTGAGCAGCGCATTGTCGTGGAGCTAAAGTTTTTCCAGCATTACACCTTTGATGAAATTGCGCTGCAGCTTGAGTTATCAAGTAATACGGTAAAGGCTAGGCTATACAGTGCGTTAGGTAAGATGAAAGGGCAACTAGAGGTGCAAAATCATGGCTAAATTAGCACACTTATTTGAGCAGTGGTTAGATGGTAAAGTGCTTTCTGAGGCAGAGTTGGCTGAACTTCAGGCAGATAGTGAATATCGAGAAATGATGAGTGCTGCCACTACTTGGCAACAACGTGCTGCTAGCTTTGAAGAGCAAGCGCCTCCCTCACAACTCACTTTGCAGCATCAAACTCGCGCTTGGCCAGTGGCTGCCGTTGCAGCTTGGCTGGTTGTCGGGCTTGGTGTATCAGGGCTTTGGCTACAGAATTTAGGCTTGCATCAACAGTTGAGTGTTCAACAAACACAACTGGCACAGCAGCAAAGCGCTATGCAGGCCATGCTTGCAAAACTTGATGAGACTAAGCCAATAGATCAAGCTACGCTTGCCAAGTTAGCAACACAAGTGGTTGAACAAAATCGTAAAGAGCGCAGTTTGGCAATGAATAATCTCGTTGATCTGATCCAAGCACAAAGAGCGCAAGATCAAGCCCTACTTAGGCTGCAATTGAATGAATTGGCAGAGCAAGTAGAGCAAACACCGACACAAAATTTAGCACAGTATCGAGGTAAACCATGAAGTTAATTCCACTTTGTTTTGGCGCTGTCGCAGCCATTGCTACAAGCTTTGCTCAGGCCCAAGTTGTTGATGAAGCGCTAAAGCGTGAGGTTACTATTTTTGAGCGGGTATTAATGAGTGCATTACAGCATGACACACAAGATCAAGTTCGTAGTGTTTCTGGCTATTATTTAAAAGATCAGGGAGTTGTGTTTGAACTGGCATTAAAACGCCGGCACCGTTTAGAGTGGATCTCTCATATCGATAATCTCGATGATGTGGCTGCAATAGGGGAGTTTGAACTGCCGGAATTTGATATGGACATCGCGGAGATTGAGATTTCACAGCCGATAGCTGAAGCTTTTTCTCAAGCTTATTCGGATGCAGCTGAGAAAGTGAGAGCAGGAGCCGAGAAGGTCCGCGAAGCCGTAGAGCAAGAAAGAGAGAATAGAATTCAATTGAGGGAACTTGAACGCCAAAAAGCGGAGCTGGAGTTTGCGAAAAGGCACGAAAGTGATGATCAAGTAAAAGAATTTACGGAGTCATTGAGAGAAGTTGAGAAACGCATAGAAAAGCTTTCACTTAAGGATTCGGAATTAAAAGACCTTAAGGATAAGCTGAAAGCAAGTCTTGAAGCTTCTCGGGTCAAACGAGCGAAAGAGAAAGCAGAAAAGCAGCAGGCGCTTGAAAAAATGCTAGTAACCAGCTTAGCCCGAAGTTTATGTGACTATGGTGCAGGTTTAAGAAGTTTACCTAGAAATGAGCATGTAAGTTTTATTTACAGTGAGCTTAGTAATCCAAACAATAAACAGGTATTTGTTTATCCAAAATCCTTGGTGCAGCAATGTGTTAAAGGTGAGAAAACGGCTAAGGAGCTAGCCGAGACAGTAACTAGCTATCGCTTTTAGTTAACCTAAGCTTGGGACAAAACAGCATGATTACATGCTGTTTTATTTATAAAGGAACTTACGCTAGTAAAGGAACTACACTTGCTTGTATTAAGCCTGCTCTATATTTTTTGCAGTAGTTAAATTTGGTAAAAAGAGTAAGTAAACCCAAACCACTAGATTAAAGTAGGGTAGCAAACCAAGCCCTGTGAACAATTTTACCGGATATCCTTTAGTGTTGGCATAGCGGTAACATTGATACGCGATGAGCAAGTTTGTAAGTAGTAAAAACAGTGATAATGACAGCATAATTTACCCCTTGAAGTCCATAGCAAGATGTAACTCAATCCTTTGAATGTCTATAAAATTAAGGTGTTACCTTAAAATTTGGTGACATTTTAAACTGGTTTCTTTAATTATAGTGGACTTTGCAAGAAGTAAAAGTAACCTTTAGTATAAAAATGTTACTACGCTGTTTTTAGAGATAAAATAGTTTTTGCACTGCTCGCTAGTTGCTCAATAGGGAGCGGTCTGGAGATAAAGTAACCCTGTCCATAGTCCACACCTATTTCTTTAAGTTGTTGAAATATTTCTTTGTTTTCAACATATTCGGCAACTGAACACTTATCTAATGAGTGACTAATATCGTTTACAGCTTTGACCAGCGCCAGGTCAATTGGGTCGTTGAGCATGTCTCGAACAAAGGAACCATCTATCTTAACATGCTGTGCGGGTAGCTGTTTTAGGTAGCTAAAAGTGCTGAAGCCTGTCCCGAAATCATCAATAGCGAAATGACAGCCAAGATCGTTCAGGTTTTTGATCATCGTCTGGGTTGCGTTAAGATTGTTAATACTGGCAGATTCAGTGATCTCAAAAATAACGCGATTAGCTGAAACTTGATGCTCTTTTAAGCAGGCTTGAATGTGTGGCTGCAGTCGTTCATCTAAAAATGAATGAGCGGATAAGTTAATCGCCACTTGGCTCAGGATCTCGTGTTCCGCCAGTGCTTTAATGGCTGTTCTGATCACGCATTGATCCATCAAAAATGTATCATTAAGTAGCTCTAATGCAGGAATAAACTGATTTGGGTAAATAGTCTCACCGTTGATCTTTAATCTAAGCAGTGCTTCGTAATAGGCTATTTGTTGTTTTTTGAAATCCCAGATCGGTTGATAGTGGAGTTCTATGCTGTCGTTCTGAAGCGCTTGCCTAACACTATGGCCCCATTCTAAACCGGTTTGCAGTGTCTGGTTTTGTTCATCTTCTTTGTTATAACAATGAACCAAGTTGCGGCCGAGATTTTTGGCAATATAAAGGGCTATGTCTGCTTGTTTTAAGCACTCGCTGGGATCCGCATTTTCATTGGTAATTTGCGTTAATCCGATAGAACAACTGAGAGAGTATGCATTGTCTTCAAAGTGAAATTTATGTTCTTCGATAGCCATGCAGATGCTTTCAGCGCACATATGAGCGTCGAGTAAATTGGTGTGCTTAAGCAGTACAGCAAATTCGTCTCCACCAATACGGAAAGTGAGGTGCTCTTCACCTATTTTGTCGCCAAACAACTCAGATACTTCTTTGAGTACGATATCTCCTTGCTGGTGACCTTTACTGTCATTGATGATCTTAAAGTGATCTAAGTCGATGTAAATTAGCGCGTGTTCTATCTCTTCTGCAGACTTTACTTCATTGCACAGCTGATTTAATTGCTGGTCAAAATAGTAGCGGTTGTGTAAGCCGGTAAGCGTATCATGCAGTGCTAAGTGTCTGAGTTGTAGTTCAGCTTGCTTGCGCTCGTGAATGTTATCGAGTGTTGCAGTTATTGCGACTGAACTTGAGGTGTTCTTGATAAGTTGCAGGCGACACTCGACCCACACTAGATGTCCAGCTTTATGGCAGAGTTGCAACTCGACTTGCGCATGTTGCCTTACCCCACTTTGAATTTCTCGAATGACTTTGTTGAAAGTTGCAAGTTCGTCTTTGGCAATGTAATTGCTTAGTTGGGTATTGAGGCTCGACTTAATACCAAAGCCCGAGAGGTATTCCCAAGCTGGATTTATAAAGCGGATCGCGCCTTCCAAATCCAATTCGACGACCACAGTTCTGAGGTGCAGTAAGATCCGTTGGTGTGCAGAAAATAAATCTTTATAGCGACTTTCACTGCGACTGAGTTGCTCAACTTTATTCGCAAACTCAGCATAGCTCACCATAAAATCTTCTCGCCGCGCCGCATGGTCGCATACCTTGCTTAAAAACGGCATATCGTATGGCGCTCGAACAAAGTCGGTAACACCTAACAATAATAGTTGTTCGGCATGGTCGGCATCGCGTTTGTCAATAATGGTTACAATGGCTTGGCTTGGACGATGTTTGAGAATACTTTCGACTAAGTTTTCTGCGGAACCTGACAAGTTAGACGTAGTGTCCATTAAAACAATGGCGTAGTGATCTTGTAGAAATAGTGATAAAGCGCTGGCCGCCGAGCTTACATGTGTGCAAACGAAATTGTGCGATAAGTGCTCACATATCTTTTGCGCACGTTGTTGGTTGGGCTCTAACAACAGCAAGTTGAGGCGGCTGCTTTTATCTAAATGCGTTGACAACACATTGGCCAGAATTTGCGGCAACATGTCTTGACGCTCAAATGGCAGCACGGCATCAATACTGTAGCTACGGGCGGTGGTTTCGGCTATTCGTTCACAATAAGTCGGTGGAATAAGCACAATGGGTGTGTTTTTGGGCGTTGCCAGCAGACCTGAGCGGATCATGCGAGAGAATCGCCAACCGTCAATTTTGCCAACATCCAAGCCGGTGATCACTAAATCTACAGCTTGGGTCTTCAGTAAGCTTAGGGCATCTTGAGAGTCGGACTTGGCAATGATAGTAAAGACATCTAATGCACTAAGAGTTTTAGTCAAGGTTTGACGCTCGTGAGCACTGGCGTTAACAATGAGCAACGTTAGTTGTCTAGACACAATAAAAAAACCTCACCAGATACTGCGACACAATCATTGGGCTTGTCTTAAAGTTAGCAAATCGTACTTAACCGCCGCTTGATAATAATCAAACAGTGACGCGAACTTTGCTCGGAAATTATAGCCGATAGCGATAAGTTATTGTTTAAACGTAAAGAATAAAGAACGTACTAAACAAAGGTGCACACCGTACAAAATTTTACATGGTGATTACCGTTTTAGACTCGCTAGGTTAAAGGTATTTACGCAAGGTTACAAGCACTTGATTTCGCCAAAACACCGCACTAGACTTGGCGCACTTTTAGAAATGAGGCCTTTCCATGCGCGTAGCAGACTTTAGTTTTGATCTTCCTGATGAGTTGATTGCCAGACACCCAATGAAGGAACGCTCTAGCAGTCGTCTTCTTACCTTAAATGGCAATAGTGGTGAAATAGAACACAAAGTATTTAGAGATATTTTGGCACTTATTAATCCAGAAGACTTAATCATCTTTAATAACACTAAAGTTATTCCTGCTCGTATGTTTGGTCAAAAAGCCAGTGGTGGAAAACTCGAAGTACTGGTTGAGCGCGTTGTAGATGAGCGTACTGTGCTTGCTCACGTAAGAGCGAGCAAGTCGCCAAAACCTGGTGCTAAGATTGAGCTTGAAGGCCAAGCAACCGCAGAAATGGTTCAGCGCCATGGTGAATTATTTGAGCTGAGATTCGAGGGCGAAGAAAATGTATTGGCTATTTTAGATAAAATTGGCCATATGCCTTTGCCTCCTTATATCGACAGACCGGACGATGATGAAGATAAAGAGCGTTATCAGACTGTGTATGGTGAGAAACCAGGCGCAGTCGCTGCACCTACCGCTGGGCTGCACTTTGATGATGAATTGATGGCCAAGCTAAAAGACAAAGGTGTTGAGATGGCCTTTGTTACTTTGCATGTGGGCGCGGGTACGTTCCAGCCGGTGCGAGTCGATTCGGTGGAAGAGCATGTTATGCACTCAGAATATATCGAGGTCTCAGCAGAAGTCGTGGAGGCAATCAAAGCGGCAAAAGCCAGAGGCGGACGCGTCATCGCGGTGGGTACTACGTCGGTGCGCTCACTTGAGTCTGCGGCAAAAGCAAACGGTGGCGAAATAGCTCCACTTTACGGCGATACCGATATTTTTATTTATCCGGGCTACCGTTTTAACGTGGTAGATGCAATGGTGACTAACTTTCACTTACCAGAATCAACGCTAATCATGTTAGTTAGCGCGTTTGCTGGGCAACAGCATATTATGAAGGCCTACCAAACCGCCATTGAACAGAAATACCGCTTCTTTAGTTACGGTGATGCGATGTTCTTACAAAAGCAAGATAAGTAACTTACGCCATACAACTATTAAAATGCCCAGTGTTGCTGGGCATTTTGCGTTTTATGGCTGTAAAGTTGCAAGCTCGATATGGACTTTGTGTTTTTTATCCCAATATTAGAATTGCGCTAGTAATCTTGGTAGAATCGAAAGATCACTGCCCTAAGCATTGGCTTAGCACGTTTTTTAGTCAAAGTTGGACTGTTTTTCCGACAAAGAGGTAACAATGAAATTTGAATTAGATAGCAAACAGGGTAAGGCTCGCCGAGGTCGCTTGATTTTTGACCGTGGTGTGGTAGAAACGCCTGCATTTATGCCTGTTGGTACTTACGGCACAGTAAAAGGCATGACCCCTGATGAGCTCAAAGAAACGGGCGCACATATCTGTTTAGGAAATACCTTCCATTTGATGCTAAGACCTGGCACTGAGATCATCAAGCAGCATGGCGATCTGCATGATTTTATGAACTGGGATAAACCGATTTTGACCGATTCAGGTGGTTTCCAAGTATTTAGTCTTGGTGCGATGCGTAAAATTTCGGAAGAAGGTGTGTTGTTCAAGTCACCAGTTAATGGTGAGAAAATCATGTTATCTCCAGAAAAAGCGATGGAAGTACAGCGCGATTTAGGGTCAGATATCGTCATGATTTTTGACGAATGTACGCCGTATCCAGCGACAGAAAAAGAAGCAAAAGACTCGATGGAGCTAAGCTTACGTTGGGCTAAGCGCTCCAAAGATGCACATGCTGACAACCCTTCTGCGCTATTCGGTATTATTCAGGGCGGTATGTACCCAGAGCTTCGTGCTGAGTCGCAAAAGGGCTTAGAAGAAATCGGCTTTGACGGTTATGCACTTGGTGGTTTATCAGTTGGTGAGCCAAAAGAAGACATGATCAATATTCTTGACCAATGTGCCTATAAAATGCCAGAAAACAAGCCACGCTACTTAATGGGCGTTGGTAAACCAGAAGATCTGGTTGAAGCGGTGCGTCGTGGTATTGACATGTTTGACTGTGTAATGCCAACACGTAACGCTCGTAATGGTCACTTGTTTGTGACAGGTGGCGTGGTGAAAATCCGCAATGCAGCACACAAAACAGATACTAGCCCACTAGATGCGGAGTGTGATTGCCACACTTGTAAGAATTACTCTCGAGCGTACTTACATCACCTAGATAAGTGTAATGAAATTCTAGGCGCTCGACTCAATACCATCCATAACTTACGTTATTATCAACGCTTGATGGAAGGAATGAGAAACGCCTTATCTGAAGGTACATTTGATGAATTTGTCGAAGACTTTTATGCGCGCCGTGGCATTGCGGTGCCAGAGTTGGCTGACGTTGGTTTGACAGAAAATAATTAATTTATAAACGAGGAAGTGAAATGAGCTTTTTTATCTCAAACGCGCATGCTAGTACTGCTGCGGCAGCACCTGCTGGTGGTGGCATGGAAATGCTAATCATGTTAGGTATTTTTGGTTTGGTATTTTATTTTTTAATTTACCGTCCACAAGCCAAGCGTGTTAAAGAACACAAAGACCTAATGGGTGCATTAGGTAAGGGTGACGAAGTACTAACTCAAGGTGGACTTGTGGGTAAAATCACAAAGGTTGCTGATGATAAAGACTTTGTTGTAATCGCACTAAACGACCAAACTGAAGTGACAGTGCAAAAGTCAGCGGTTTCAGCTGTGTTACCTAAAGGTACAATGAAATCTCTATAAGAATAACAATAAAGGGATAGCCCAGTGTTAAACAAGTTTCCAATGTGGAAGTACTTACTTGTTCTCGCTGTGTTGGCTATCGGTATTCTTTATGCCACACCTAACTTGTATGGTCGCGATCCGGCCATACAAGTATCTGGCACAAAAGGTGCTGATGCGACGCTCAGTGTATTAGATCAAGTTAACGAAACCCTGCAAAAGAACAACCTTGCCGTAAAATCTTCTGTGTTAGAAGATGGTCAAATCCTTGTTCGCTTCAAAAATGTTGAAGATCAGCTTAAAGCACAAGATATTTTGCGTAATAGCTTAAGCGATGATTATATTTCAGCAATCAATATGTCTCCGGCACAACCTGAGTGGTTAAAAGACTTAGGTGCAAACCCAATGAAGCTCGGTCTAGATTTAAGTGGTGGTGTTCACTTCACAATGGAAGTGGATATGGTCACGGCGATGGACAATGCACTTGAGCAAATGGAGCAAGATTTCAAGAGCGATTTACGTGATGAGAAATTGCGTTATCGTGCGGTTCGTCGTGTTTCTAATAGTGAACGTGTACAAGTAACGATGCGCTCGGAAGAAGATAAAGACGCAGCAATGAGCTTCTTGAGAAAGCGTTACCCGGGTAACGACTTTATCAATGATAGTAGCGATAGCCTCGCTTTCTTCTCAAGCCTTAGCGACCTTAAATATAAAGAGTTGCGCGAATACGCTATCAAGCAAAATGAAACCATTATTCGTAACCGTATTAACCAACTGGGTGTTGCTGAACCAAATGTTCAACGTCAAGGTGGTGAGCGCATAATTGTTCAACTTCCAGGTGTTCAGGACACGGCTCGCGCGAAAGAGATCCTCGGTGCTACGGCGACACTTGAGTTCCGTGAAGTAGACGAAAATGCCGACGTGCGTGCAGCAGCACAAGGTCGCATTCCTCCTGGCACAGAAGTGATCCCACATAAAGATGGCTATCCTGTCGTGCTGAAAAAGCGCGTTATTCTTGAAGGTACGCATATCACAGGTGCGCAATCTGGTATGGATGAATATCAGCGCCCTCAGGTGAATATCAAGCTTGATAGCAAAGGTGGGGCAAAAATGAATGCCTTTACCAAACGTGCTATCGGCAAACGTATGGCGACGGTTTTCATCGAGTACAAACCGTCTGGCAAAAAAGATGAAAACGGCAAAGCGTTACCACCAATCAAAGTGGAAGAAGTGATTAACGTTGCAACGATTCAAGCGCGTTTAAATAGCTCTTTCCGTATTACTGGTATTGATAGCCCAGCAGAAGCACATAACTTAAGCTTGCTACTACGTGCAGGAGCACTGGTTGCACCAATTCAAATCGTTGAAGAACGTACTGTAGGTCCAAGCCTTGGTCAGGAAAATATCGAAGCTGGTATGACTGCGGTTGTCCTTGGTTTTGCGTTTGTTCTTGCCTTTATGTTGCTGTACTACAAAGGCTTCGGTCTGGTAGCAAACTTAGCACTTGCGGCTAACCTCATTATGATTGTGGGTGTGATGTCGATGATCCCAGGTGCGACGCTGACGTTGCCAGGTATTGCAGGCATTGTATTAACCGTCGGTATGGCCGTTGATGCCAACGTACTTATCTTTGAGCGTATTCGTGAAGAAATAGCGGAAGGCCGCAGTCCACAGCAAGCCGTTCACCATGGTTACGATAGTGCATTTAGTACGATTTTTGATGCCAACATCACCACTTTAATTGCTGCGGTGATCCTATTCTCTGTTGGTACAGGTCCAATTGCAGGCTTCGCGGTAACCTTAGCTATCGGTATCATTACCTCGATGTTTACAGCGATCGTTGGTACGCGTGCGGTTATTAATGCCATCATCGGTGGCAGACGTATCACTAAGCTATCAATCTAGGAGACGGACATGCAATTATTAAACTTAAAAGGCACTATCCGTTTTATGTCGGCAAGAAAGCTTTCAATGGCTTTCTCGGCATTGTTGATCTTGGCTTCAATCGGCTCGTTTATGGTGAAAGGACTAAACTTTGGTTTGGATTTTACCGGTGGTACGGCAGTTGAAGTTGGGTTTTCACAGCCTGCGGACTTAGCGAAGGTACGTAGTGTATTAGCTGAAAGCGGTTTTGCCGATGCCTCTGTGCAACTTTTTGGTTCAAGCCAAGAGGTATTAGTACGACTCGCCCCTCGTGGAGACGACGTGAAAGCTGAGGTACTAGGTAACCAGCTTATTGCAGCACTTAAACAAGCGGACGAAAGTGTGGTGATGCGCCGCATTGAATTCGTAGGTCCAAGTGTTGGTGAAGATCTCAAAGAGCAGGGTGGCTTAGCGATGCTAACCGCGCTTATCTGTATCTTGATTTACGTTGCTTTTCGTTTTGAATGGCGCTTTGCGGTAGGTGCTGTATTTGCACTCTTCCACGATGTTGTACTGACAATGGGTCTGTTCTCAATCTTAGGTCTGGAATTTGACTTAACGATTTTAGCGGCAATATTGGCGGTAATAGGTTATTCACTCAACGATACTATCGTTGTGTCTGACCGTATTCGTGAAAATTTCCGTAAAGTACGTATTGATGACACCTTAGAGATCATCAACATTTCACTGACACAAACGCTTAATCGTACATTAGTGACCTCAATCACGACTATCCTTGTATTGATCGCGCTATTTGTTTGGGGTGGTCAAACCATTCATGGTTTTGCGACGGCCCTGCTGTTCGGTGTATTTATCGGTACCTATTCTTCTGTTTATGTAGCGAGTTCAGTTGCAGTAGCAATGGGCGTTAGCAAAGAAGATTTGATCCCGGTAGAAGTTGAAAAAGAAGGTGCAGACCTAGACGCTATGCCTTAATCACAGAAATTATTGTGATAATCGAAAGCGGCTTTTTGGCCGCTTTTTTGTTGCTTGTAAAACTTCATTTTATTGTTTCTAAAAAATGACAGTAGTATATAATGATAATCGTTATCAATAAAGGAGATACTTATGTACAAACTTGTGATGGCGGTTGGCGCATTAACATTAATGACCGCATGTTCTAAGCAACCTGAATTAGAACAACGCACAGAGTCCGCTCCCACGGAAGCAACCTCATCTTTGGCACAATATAAAGCACAAGCCGAGACCTTACTTGCGGATATTCGTATCGAGAAAGATGCTGCAGCACTTGAAGCACAATCCGCCGATCTTGTGACTCTTTCTAGAACTTTGCTTAATGAGTTTGTGGCCAAGTATCCTCAGTGTCAGACTTATCTAGATGCCTTGGATAAGGCCGCTGATATCATTCCTACTTTACCACTTGAAGAAATCGAAACGGGCTATCACGCAGATGGTAAATTACCCAAGTTTGATGACCCAGTTTGCTACCATGCAAAAGATTTATTAGTGCATCCAGCAACTGTTCAAGCGATTGCGATGAAAGGGTTTAGTGGTGCTGAAGACTATAAGAGTGCAGAGATGGAAATTGTGGAAGTGATTGCACACTTTGATCAGGTAGAGCGAGCGCTGAAGTAAGCGGTTGAAAATCATTCAATTGCAAATTGGGTACATTTCACCCGATTGACATATATCTGTCATACACTGTTGCTACCGTGCGCGATTATACTTTTACAGTGAGTTTAATGCTGTGGATCCTTCGCGCACGTTAGTACTTAATACAATAATAAAAGAAAAAGCTGTATTTACTCTGTTTCAGCCTATCTACGATCTTGCGAAACGGCAAATCTTAGGGTTTGAAGCATTAAGTCGTGGCATGTCTGGCTCATTGTTGGAATCTCCAGACAAGCTTTTTGCGATTGCGAGTAAGCAGGAGCGTTTGTCAGAACTCGAGATTATCTGTCGTGAAGCCGCTATTAAGCAGTTTGTCTCACTCAACCTTCCTGGTAAGTTATTTTTAAACGTTAGTCCAAAAGCGTTACTTGATCCGAGCCACCCAAAGGGCGAAACCAGACATCTTACAGAAGTGTATGGGCTCGATCCCAAGCGTGTCGTCATTGAAGTGACTGAGCAAGACAAAGTAGATGATGCGGATCTGCTACTAACTACAATTACCCATTATCGAGAACTTGGATTTCAAATTGCGATTGATGATTTGGGAGCGGGTTACTCTGGTCTCAAGAAGTGGTCGGAGTTATGCCCTGATTGCGTCAAAGTCGACAGATATTTTATCGACCATTGTGACCAAAGTGTGGTGAAACGCGAGTTTTTAAAGTCCATTATCGAGCTTGCTAAAGCCACTAGCACTCAGGTTATAGCTGAGGGAATTGAGCGAATTGAAGAGCTGAAGCTTATTGAGCAGCTCGGTATAGTGATTGCGCAGGGCTTCTTACTTGCTAAGCCAACTCGAAAGCCTCCCACTGAACTTGCACTGTTTAAATCTTTGCACACGGAATCCAAAACGGCCTTCAATCAATTTGAGCAGTCGATGGCAATCGGTTGGCTTGCTAAAGAGGCTAATGCTATCCATGAATGTACGCAATGTATCGATGCTCATAGGTTGTTTGAACAAGATCGTAAGCTAACCAGCCTTGCAGTGGTTAACGATGCTAGAGAGCCTGTTGGGCTGCTACATAGAGATCAACTGACTGAGGTCTTTGCGGCACCATATGGTCATGCACTCTTCGATAAGAAATCAGTGATTAAGTTGATGGATAAACAGCCGTTAGTGGTGGATGAGCAGCAAGAGCTTGATACGGTGAGTAAGCAAATAACCGACCATGAATTTGATATTCGACGTCATATCATTATTACAAGAGATAGTCGTTATCTTGGCTTAGCGCCCTTGAGAGACATACTCAAGCATATTACAGAAGAAAAAATTCGTCATGCTCAACATGCCAATCCATTAACCATGTTGCCGGGCAATGTCGCGATAAATGAGGCAATAGAGCAAAGGTTACGTTCACATCATGACTTTTCTCTTGCATATATCGACCTTAATCATTTTAAGCAGTTTAATGATTTATATGGGTATGCCAGTGGCGATAGCGTGATTAAGCTACTTGCTGAGGTGACAGTTGATGTATGTGCACAGAGCTCAAGCTTTGTTGGGCATATCGGGGGCGACGACTTTATGGTGGTGTTCGATAATAATGATGCAGAAGTGTTGTGTCATGAAATCATCACTCAGTTTGAGCTTAAATCAAAAGCCTTTTTTACTCCCGAGCATGTTAGTGCTGGCGGTTACTGGGCAACAAATCGTGAAGGGCAAAAGCAATTTGTACCTTTACTCACTTTATCGATTGGTTTAGTGAGACCAGATTTACAACACTGTATAAATTCGCACCAAGTTGCAGCTTTAGCAACGGATGCTAAGAAAGAAGCAAAGCGCTATCGTAATAGCTATTTATTTGTATGTAACCGTCGCAAGCCTACGGTATCGACTGTACGATTGGAAAATGCAGGTTGACTATATTTTTAATTACGCAATAGTAATAGCAATCCGTAAAAATACTCTTGATTGTAGTATTGTTTCCCCTAAAAGAGGGTTGTGCGATGAAGTTAAAGTTGAGTGTAATTATCTCTGCTCTGGTGTTTCAAAGTGCTTGTATAGCGGCGCAAACCCCCGAGTTAATCTATGTCGCGAAAGAAGCGCGAACCTTGTACGATCGCGATCTTTATCTTTACGAATTACTAGAAAAGGCGCTAGCGGCTGCTAAGTACTCAGCTCAAATTGAACACATCAAAATCCACCCTCATCAACAGCGCACGTTAATGGCACTAAGCCGAGGTAAGGTTGATTTGCATTGGTCGATGACCAGCCCAGCCCGTGAGCGAATTGCTATTCCTATTAAGGTCCCCTTGTATGATGAACTTATTGGTAAACGTGTGCTGATTGTTCATAAAGATATTTATCCCGCCATAAAAGCAGTTCGGTCACTTAATGGATTAAAGCGTTTTACCGCAGTTCAGGGGCACGATTGGCCTGATACCAAAATTCTAAGCTACAACGGTCTTAAGGTCAGACCGATTTCTGATTATCAAACCATGTTTAATCTGATTGCGGATAAGAAAGCAGATTATTTTCCACGTTCAATAATCGAGGCAGAATCAGAACTCATTGCGCAAAATAATGCAAACTTGATGATAGTGCCTGATTTCCACCTTTCTTATTCAACCGCATTTTATTTCTTTGTGAATAAGGATAAACAGGCTTTAGCAACAGCCTTGAAAGAGGGACTTGCCAAACTTCAAGCGTCTGGCGAGTTACAATCTTTAAAGCAAAAGTATGGTCTTAACAAGCAACTTGAAAGTGAGAGTATCGAGCTAGTCAACCCTTACTTTTGAGTTGATTATCTCTTTTTCCTCAGGCTTGGAAGTGCATAATCATACGCTTCTTTGTAAGTAACGGCGGCTAAAATTAATAAAATTAGGCAGTTAGCGCTGTATATCAGGTAACCGCTAACATCAAAGCTGTAGAAGAAAAATGTCAGATTTACACCCTTCGCATTTCTAAAGTAATTTTCAACTAGTGCAGCAAAGCTCATACATACGCTAAATATCGCTAACCAAGGCATTATTGCATCAGCAAAGGTATAGCGAGTTTTGAATTTAGGAAATAACTTTTTCGTCAATTCTACACGATATGTAAGAGGGAATACGATCATTAAGTCGATTAAAAAGTGTGCTCCAAAAATGAGAGTATTTTGAAGTAACCTCTGATCTTTAGACGATTCTAAACTGATGAGGCCGGAGGAAAACACCGCTGTTTCTAGGGTAAACGGTACAATGGCAAGAAGAGATAAAGCGCATATATTGATGTCTTTTAAGCGAGCCCCCAAATAAAGACTGTTAAAACGATTAACAGGTAAATGAGATAGAAATGAAACCTAATATCGTACAGAACTAGGAGACCTACTGCCACAATGGCGTATGGAATGAGTAAGTCTCCTAATGAAAAGTTTTTCTTCATAGGTGAGTGCTAATCTTTTTTGCTAGCTTCATTTTTTGCTGTTGGCGTTTCGCTCTTTGCGGCTTTGGGATCGTTTGGCTCGTAAATATTACCACCAGAAACCTTTTTGCATTCTTTCAAATTTAGCTTTTGCATTATCATAGTCCTTATTGAACTCACTTGAATTCCAAGTGATCAAATAGTATTGGGTTTATCTTTTATTGTGATTATCACAACTTCAGGAGGGCCGTGCCAGACTACTCAACCGACACTCCCGACAGGTACAAACTTAACACCAAATAAACACAAGGTGAATGAAAAATTAAAGAAAATTTTCAAATAATAGTTTAGATATATTTACACTATTCTAATGGTATGAAAAGTAAAGATAAACTTAGTTTTTTACACCTTGAATTTAGCCATCTCAAGCTCTAGATTTCCGGATAATGATTTAATCGTATCTGTCGCTTTGTGCGCTTTTTCTGAGACGCTAGCCGTTTGCGATGCGGTATCAGAAATAATAACGACACGTTTGGCTGTATCTTCACCTGCATCCAATTGCTCTTTGGCTGCTTGAGCTATTTGATGACTCATCTGTGATATAGATTTTAACGAATCGGCGACTTGCACAAGCGCTTGGGAAGCTTTAGATGACATACTCACCGTCTTTTCACTTGTTGCAATACTCAAACTTACCGAAGCCTTCGCATCTTGAGTCGCACTTTGCAGCTTAGTGATCATGGTACGGATCTCTTCTGTACTGGTTTGAGTGCGCTGAGCAAGCTGTCTGACCTCGTCCGCTACGACAGCAAAGCCTCGTCCTTGCTCTCCAGCTCGTGCTGCTTCTATCGCAGCATTGAGTGCCAGTAAGTTGGTTTGCTCGGCGATAGATTGGATAACGGTAAGTACATTGGCTATGTTAGATACTTCTTCATCTAGCACTTGAATGTTATTACCAGCGCTGTCAATTTGTTGCTCTAATAATGCAATTTCAGTCGCTGCCTGGGCGGTCAGTTTGTCGGCTGCATTACCTTGCTTTTCAGCCTCTTGAACTGAATCTGCAGCTTGCTCGGCATGTTCGACGACGGTTTGTGCTGATGCTGTGAGTTCGGTAATTGCTGAAGCCACCATCTGAGTTTCTGCATTTAAACTACGAGTTAGATTCTCAAGTTCTACTGAGCGTACTTCGCTGTCTGATGTTTGGTTTTGTAGCGCCTTGGTTGCTTCCTTAAGTCCTTCAACTACACCTCTTAGTCCGCCTTGCATATAGGCCATGGCTGCGAGAATACTATAATCTTGGCATTCATCAGTATCGATTGGTGTAGTCAGGTTTCCTCTTGAAACATGTTTTACGATTTCGAGTACATCATTGATTTCAGCACCAAGTTTGTTATTCAAAGACAGTCCAAACCGCGCAAGTGCGGTGGTTAATGCAACGGCAACCATTAAAGAAAGTGCAACTAACCAGATTGCGGTGTCCCAATAGCGCTCATTCACTTCTTTATAACTAATACCTGTGCCGACGTACCAGCCAAATCCTGGGGTTTTTTGAACCACTGAGGTCAGGTCGACAACTTCTCCATCTCGTAGTGAGGTCCAATTGTAGGTAATGATCTGATCAAATTGGTTACCGACTAAGCGCTTCACCATGCTGCCTATGCTTTTGCCGTCAGCATCTTCAAAGTCATTAAAGCTGGTGTTATGTAGTTGGGGGTCATGAGGTGTTGCTACGAAGTCCATTTTATCATTAACAACATACACATACTCAGAGTCATGGTATTTATTTTCTCTTAAAACCTGAATTGCCATCTCTTTTGCTTGTTGCTCAGTCAGTTTTCCTTGCTCTGCAAAGTGCTCAAACTGTTTAACAATATTAATGGTGCTTTTCATTAATTGGTTGATACGTGCAATATTATCGCTTTCACTGGCATGGCGCAGAGCTTGAAGACCTACAAAGGCAACGGCAAGTAATGAAACAAATATTGCGGCGGCAAAGGTAATTATTTTTGCTTTTAATGTGAAACTAGAAAACACAGGATCGCCCCCTAAAAATACTCTCATTACATGATTTAGCATGTTTAGGGGGAGTTTGTAAGTAGGTTAATGCCCTATGCGGGTTATTTTGAGATGATATTTACTCATACTACTTAAGGGTGAAGACTAATTTGCATTAATTATGCTTATTTCTTCATCAGTTAACGGGCGATATTCTCCCTCAGCAAGGGTTGGATCAAGTTCGATCCCTGCAATGTTTTCTCTATGAAGTTCAACTACTTGGTTGCCAACTGCGGCAAGCATGCGCTTTACTTGATGATATTTTCCTTCGCAAATAGATAAGCGTAGTGCAAATTTATCAATAAGCTCGGCTTTTGCTGGTAAGGTTGCTTGTCTTTCACCATGTAACTCAACGCCTTGCTCAAGCTGTGTTAGCGCTTCTTCAGTGAGTTCATCGCGACTTTCTAGTACATAAGTTTTAAACTTTTGTTTCTTTGGCGAGGTGATTTGATGAGACCAATCACCATCGTTCGTGAGCAGAACCAAGCCCGTCGTATCGATGTCCAGTCTACCTGCAACATGAAAATCTTTTAAGTTAGGTTCTTCGATTAAATCGAATACTGTAGGGTGTAATTCATCACTATTTGCACATACATAACCTTGTGGTTTGTTTAGCATATAGTAGCGTAAACCCAAATACTCTAGGCGTTTGCCATCGAAAGTAATATGGTCTGCTTGGGTGACTTGAATATCGCCTTTTTTGACGACATTGCCATTGACGGTAACTAGACCTTTTTTAATATTAATTTTGACCTTGCTGCGCGGCATCTCTGCAACGTGGCTCAAAAATTTCTCCAATCTACATGGAAATTTCATAGCTAAATAACTCGAATAATAAATTAGTTTTTGCGGTAAATATCGGATAATAAATCATAACAATGGACACTGAGAGCAAAATGCTCCCCGACCTTTGCGAGCAAAAGCTTTAGAGCACCTTCCGTGAGCATTTGTTTTTGCTCTAATGTTCTACCAGCCATCATATGGATTTGTAGGTGAATAAATCCTTGTTTGCCATCACCTAACTGAAAATGCTCAAAAGCAACAGCACGGGTTTTGACGGAAGTTGGATCAAACAAGCCACTTGCACAGGCAAATTGCTGCACCTGTGATACTAATGCCTCGGTGTCAATTGGCAAATTAGCTGAGTGTTCGAGAATAAAGTGTGGCATGTGAAACTCCATGTTTTTGCATTAGGCTCAGAGTTTATGCTATTTATCAGGGGTTATTCCAGAAAAGAGTGAATTATTAGCATGCTGTCCTTATTTAAAGTCTCACCTTTGCTTAGCGATGAAGAAACCCAATGGTTAATTGATACCTTTGTCTGGGCATTTGAGCATTTTGATGGCGAGTACTTTTTAAATGAAACGCAGATCATTACTCCGACTCCCAGTTGTTTTCCTGAGCCGGTATCCAGTATTGAAGAGATGGCGGCAGTGGTTTTCTCCCGAGTAAAGTCCTATGCGGGATTACAACGGTGGCCAATCACTTTGGTTGCGCCTGAACGCATGCTCGCGTCGACCAGCATGACTAAGTTAAACATTGCAGGGCGTTGGCGCGGTGAGCAAGCGGTTATCGCTGAACCGGCTGCGCCTATTTTGATTTCTTATAATCCCAATCAAATAAATCAGCCTCAAGATCTGATCGCCAGTTATGCAGGTGTTATGGCAAAAGTTTTAATTTTACAGCGTGGCGTGTTACCTCCAGGTGGGGAAGCGCAATTAGACGCGGCTTGTGATGTGCTGGCGAGCTTTTTTGGCTTTGGGGTCATGGTGTCTAATACCGTATATCACTTTAGGGGAGGATGTGGTTCTTGCTACAACCAATATGCCAACCGAAAAGCTGCACTGACGGAGCAGCAGAGTGTTTTTGTGCATGCCCTAGTATGCCATTTTAAAGGGGTGAAAGATGGTCATAAGTATCTTAAGTCACACCTTGTGAGTCAGTATAAAAAGGCGAAAAAGCAAATTAATACCTTAATGGATAACTCAGAGCGAGGTGATTTACTGGCCTTACAGGAGCATGCACATGCTCGTTTATCTTGATGAGTTTATCTTAATTGCGCTGGCACATTTTTTTGCTGTCGCAAGTCCCGGTCCTGATTTTGCGATAGTGCTTAAACAAAGTGTACAGCAGGGTAGAGCAAACGCCCTTTGGACAAGTTTTGGCGTTGGCCTTGGTATTTTAGTACATGTCAGTTATTGCTTATTGGGGGTTGCGTTACTGCTATCTCAATCTGAAACCTTGTTCACAGCAGTAAAATACTTAGCCGCGCTTTACCTCGCTTACCTTGGTGTTCAAGCGTTGCGGTATGCAAAACCCAATTCAGAGCAAGAAAATATCACTGAACACGCTGTTACTGAGTCTAATTGGACTGCGTTAAAGCGAGGCTTTTTAGTCAATGCCTTAAATCCCAAAGCAACGTTGTTTTTCTTATCGCTTTTTACCTTAGTGATTGAGCCAACCACACCAAGCAGTGTGCAGTTGTTTTACGGTGTTTATATGGCGTTGGCTACCTGGGCTTGGTTTTCGTTTTTATCTTTAGTTTTATCAAAAACAAGGGTAAGACAATTTTTTCGTCGTGCAGGACATTGGTTTGATCGCGGGATCGGTGTGATCATGTTATTGCTTGCAGTAAGGTTGGTGGTCTAATGTGTGACAAAAACATTATTAACTTTAGCTTTGGTTCAAATATGTCGACTGCACGTTTGCTTGCTCGCTTACCACAAGCGAAGCTACTTGGAGTGGGGAAATTGCATGGCTATCGGCTGACTTTTGATATGTTGAGCACCGATGGTTCAGCCAAGTGCAGTATTACGCCGAGCACTGAAGTAAATAGCCATGTTTATGGCGTTTTGTATGCGTTGGATGAGCAAGAAAAGGCGCGATTGGACGACATTGAAGGGGAGCGCTACAGCTGTCATTGCTTGCCAGTTGAAAGACAAGATGGCGGTATCGTGGACGCCTGGTGCTATATTGCTAACACTTTTGTGGAACAACAATTACCTTTCGATTGGTACTTACATCATGTGTTCGCTGGGGCAAAGGAGCATCAGTTTCCAACCAGCTATTTACAGGCAATTTCGGCGCAACCACACGTTACAGATAATAATAGTGACAGACAACAACAAGAATTAGCCATCTACCACTGTGATGCTACAAAGTTAAACCTTAAGGCCTAACTCGTAACATCATGATTAGTTGTGGCAAAAATCCAAGGAAAAATAATGAAAATAAAACAATGGCTATTAACCTCCGGCCTAGTTGCAGCAAGTTTTCTTAGTGCGCAGGTAAGTGCGGCAGTAAACCAACAAGATGTTGAAACTGCGGTAAAAAGCGCAATGGCAAAATTTAATATTCCAGGTTTGGCAATCGGTATCGTAGAAGATGGCAAGGTTGTGATGACCAAGGGTTTTGGGGTGACGCACTTAAATAAGCCAGCCAAGGTCAATGCGGATACCTTGTTTGGTATTGCATCCAACACCAAAGCATTCACGGCAGCAGCGCTGGCGATGTTGATAGATCAAGGCAAACTGAATTGGGATGACAAAGTCACCAAACACATTCCAGAATTTAAGCTTTACGATAGTTATGTTACTCAAGAGATGACGATCCGAGATTTATTAAGTCATCGAAGTGGGTTGGGTCTTGGGGCGGGCGATCTTATGATCTGGCCTGATACTGATAAAACCATGCCAGAATTGCTAGCAGGTATTTCACATCTCAAACCTGATTCAAGTTTCCGTAGCCATTACGCTTATAACAATTTGATGTTTGTGGTTGCAGGAGAAGTCGTAAGCCGAGTCAGTGGTAAAGATTGGCGCGATTTTGTTGAGCAGGAAATGTTTACCAAGCTGGATATGGATGATTCAAAGGCTGGATTCTCTCGGATCCCAGCTAACAATAGTAATTGGGCGACTGGCTATATTCCGATGGATGGCAAACTTACACCGTTCTTTGTTAACTACCTAGAAGATTTCCGTGGTGCTGGCGCCATTGCGTCTAACGTGGATGACATGACCAAGTGGTTACAAACTCAGCTTGAAGGTGGTCGCTTACCTTCTGGCGAGCAGCTATTTAGCCAAGAGCAACAAGTGCAAATGTGGCATCCACACATTACACGTATTCCCGCAGCAAAAGCCGCAGAAGTATACCACCAGCAGTTTAGAGGGTACGGCCTTGGCTGGGCAGTGGAGGACTACTTTGGTTATAAAAAGGTAGGTCACGGCGGCGGGATTTTAGGTATGGTGTCGCAAGTTGCGATGATCCCAGAGAAAAAATTGGGTGTGGTGGTCTTATCAAACCAACAAAAATACCCCGCACTTTCAGCGATTATCAATGAAGTGTTTGAAGATGCACTTGGCCTAGAAGATAAAGACTGGGTGCAGATCATCGCCGATGACTACTTTAAGGCGCAACAAGAAAAATACGCTAAAGCTGGGATAATCGAAGTTGCAAAACCACAACCAGCTTTACCATTAAACCACTACACGGGGACACTAACTAGCGCTTGGTATGGCGATGTGGTAGTGGAAAAGCTCGGTAAGGAACTGCGCATTGATTTTACGCATACTAAGCGCTTAAAAGGGAAACTTGAGCACCTAACCGGTAACACCTTTGTGGTACGGTGGGATGAGCCATTACTTGAAGCAGATGCTTACATCAATTTTGTGATGGATAAATCTCAACGGGTTGAGTCTGCTGCGATGGAATTTGTTAATCCGGAAATAACCGACTTTAGTTTCGATTTCCATAACTTGGATTTAAAGGCGAAAGAAATCCAGCATTAGGATATACCAAAGTATCAAAGCCACAATTATGTGGCTTTGATATAGTGAAAGGATAGCTACTTAAATCAACCACGTCGCAAACTAACATAGGATGTATATTCGTTATGCGTACTGCAATTATTACTCATCCATATTGCCGCAAGCATAAAATGACCGAGGAACATCCTGAGTGTCCTGCGAGGTTAGATGCGATATCAGACAGGTTGCTAGCGTCTGGACTTGATATCGCCATTGAGCACAAAACGGCGCTGAAAGCCGATACCTCACACTATGCATTGGTTCATGATCAAGCCATGATCAAAGAAGTAATGGATAAAATCCCTAATGAAGGGTTAACCGAGTTAGACGGCGACACTTGGCTTTGTCCTGATTCTATGAAAGCGATTGAACGCGCTGTCGGCGCAGGAATACTTGCGGTGGACGAAGTGGTTGCAGGTAAACTTGATGCTGCATTTTGTTCTGTTAGACCTCCTGGGCACCACGCCAATCAAAGTACTTCATCGGGGTTTTGTGTCTTTAATAATGTTGCCATTGCTGCCGCTTATGCCAAGACAAAGGGCGTAGAGCGGGTGGCTATATTAGACATCGATGTACATCATGGTAATGGCACACAAGATATTTTCAAAGACGATCATAGCGTGTTACTTTGCTCTTTGTTTCAACACCCTTTTTATCCAAATACCGCGATTGAGAATCATCAAACACTTATCAATTCCCCGTTGAGTGCGGGAGCGGATGGCACAGACTTAAAAGCCTTGGTGGAGCAGCAATGGTTACCTAAGCTGCAATCATTTAAACCTCAGCTCATTTTTATCAGTGCAGGGTTTGATGGTCATTTAGAAGATGATATGGGTGGGCTCAAGTTTGTTGAACAAGATTACCAGTGGTTTACTGAGCAAGTGGTTGAGTTTGCAAACTCATCGGACTGTTTGGGGATTATTTCCTACTTAGAAGGGGGCTATGATCTTTCTTCTTTAGGCCGCAGCGCCGTGACACATATCAAAGCGCTGGTTGAAGCCGGTTAGCTTAGACTTAATAAATCAAAAGCCTGCTGAGTATTTCTCAGTTGGATTTTGCTCACACAACACTGGCCTTCGTCAACGAGATATTGTTGCACTAATTCGGTTAAATATTTCAACTCAATACATTGCACAGGTGCACCTTGTACGTTGCTACAGCAATCGTTTGTGTATACTAGAATTACACGTTTGAGTGACGCATCATCGAGCAGATGCGTTGCATCTCTTAGTGCTTTTTCATCTTCGATAAACTCTATACTTTGGTCCAGTACCAGCAATAAAGGATAGGTTTTTATCGCCATAATTTGTTCTTGGTCAAGTTATCAAAAGTGTCGCCCAGTATACTTCAAATTGGAATAATATTGCGAGAGTGTGCTTATGGTTGGTGATTCACGTCAGTTACAGATCAAAGAAGTATTTACCAATAGCTTGTTATGTTGCGATGAGCAAACCAGTCTATATGATGCGGTTGCGCAAATGCGAGCGAGCAGAGTGAGCTCGATCTTTATTACCCGTGCCGATGACATTATTGGTATCTGGACTGAGTCGGATTGCGTTAAGCTCAACTTTAACGATCCTGATTTTTCCCAGGTGCCGATCCGGGAAGTGATGACTACACCGGTGCAAAAAATTCAAATAGATAAAACCTTGAGTGAGGCGACGGTCAAGTTCCACCAACTAGGGATCCGTCACTTACTTGTGGTGGACCAGGATAATCTGCCTTGTGGTGTGGTCTCTTTATCCGATATTGTGCGCAGCCAAGGGCTCGACCATTATTTGCATTTTAGACCAATTGAGCAACACTTTGACTCGAGCATTGTGATTTTAGACAGTGAAGACTGCGTCTCTGATGTTATCAATAATATGCGTGAGCTTAAGCTTACCGCTGTGCTGGTGTATAACCGTGAATTAAATGAGTATGGCATTATTACTCAGCGTGATATTGCGTACATTATTCTCAACCCTGATTGGCGTCAGCCTTGCTGGCAATTAGCTAGCTATCCGATGCTCTCCATGACGCCAAAAGACAGCCTATTCGATGCTTATCGGCTGATGACGGTAAACTCCATTCGTCATTTGGTGGTGACGTCCCCGGAATCGCAACAAGTGATAGGGCTATTAGCGCTCAAAAATGTCCTGACTGAAATCGAAACTGCGTATTGTAGCGAGCTGGAAAAAGTCCTAGTACAACGTGATATTGCACTGCAAAAATCGGAGAAGAATCTTTATCTAGCAAACCGCATTATTGATGCTTCTCTCGATGGTATCATGATCACCAAAAGTTCAGGTGAAATAATCCAGATCAACCCAGCGTTTAGTGCGCTTACTGGCTACAAAGATTATGAAGTACTAGGGAAAAACCCCAGCATATTGAGCTCTGGGCTACATGATGAATGCTATTATCAGAGCATGTGGCAAACTCTCAGAGAAACTGGTGTGTGGCAGGGTGAGATCTGCAACCGCAAAAAGAGCGGTGAGATTTATGTTGAATGGCTCACGATTATTGAGATCAGAGAGCCGTACAGTGACGACATGCTCTACGCGGCCATTTTTAGTGACATTACGGAGCGCAAAAATGCTGAAGAAAAAATTGCTCGCTTAGCTTATTTTGATGAATTGACTGGGCTGCCTAATCGCCGCTTATTTTACGACAGACTCTCTATGGCATTGGCATCAGCGCATCACTATAAGCAAAAACTCAGTGTGATGTTTATAGATTTAGACCGCTTTAAGGAAGTGAATGACTCTCTTGGCCACAGCGCCGGAGATGAGTTATTGGTACAGGTTAGTGAGCGAATAAAGTCTATTCTAAACGAAGGTGACACGTTAGCGCGACTTGGTGGCGACGAATTTGTTGTGCTACTGAGCGAAGTGAATGGCATGTCGGAGGTCATTGAGTTTGCTGACCAAATGTTGATGGCACTATCGAGCCCCTTTCAACTTGGTGATATGCAGGTGGCTGCGACGGCCTCTATGGGGGCAGCTATTTATCCCGAGGATGGTCATGACACGGAAACATTGCTTAAACACGCCGATGTTGCTATGTATCGCTCCAAAGAAGTAGGGCGCAACTCCTTCCAATTATTCGAAGCTTCGATGAATGCACGCTCATTTGAGCGCTTATCCATGCTAAGCCGTTTTCAGAATGCCTTAGAAAATGATGAATTTGAACTGCATTTTCAACCCTTGCAGTGCTTAACTAGCAGTCGTATTTCCAGTGTTGAGTGTTTGCTGCGCTGGCGCGACCCAAATCTTGGGATGATCTCGCCGGCTCAATTTATTCCACTCGCAGAGGAGCTTGGGCTTATTATTCGTTTAGATCAGTGGGTAATAGATAAAGCCTGTCAGCACTTGGCTAAATGGCAACGCGCCGGTGTTGATATTAGGCGCTTGGCGATTAATATCTCGGCGTCTCATGTCACTCAAGGCGACCTTTATCAATGTGTTGCGCAGGCATTAAAGAAGCACAACGTCGACGGCAAGTATCTTGAGCTTGAGCTTACTGAAAATAGCTTTATCGGTAATCTGCTTGAGGCTAAGTACACCTTGAGAAAACTCAAGGAGCTGGGTGTAAAACTGGCGATTGATGACTTTGGTACCGGGTATTCTGCGCTCAGTTACTTGGCTAAACTGCCCATCGATATCCTAAAAATAGATGCTAGTTTTATTGCTAAAGTGCCCGATGAATATGGCAACAGCGAAATTGTTTCGGCAATTGTGGCGATGGCTAAGGCGCTCAACCTGCAAGTTGTAGCTGAGGGCGTTGAAAAGCCTGTACAGAAACGTTACCTGCGCAAGCTAGGTTGTCATACAATCCAAGGTTACGTCTTCTGTAAGCCACTTACAGAAGACGATTGGCATACATTTTATTCGTCAGAGAAGGTGATTTCGTAAGAGGTAAACTTACGGATATTGATCACGCCATTATCAAAAATAAGATATTGGCCTTTGATCCCTTCAAGCACGCCTGATACTACAGGGTCTTTATCAAAGTTAAACGAGCTGATTTTACTCGGGTGCTGCTCTACAGGGAAAGTGAGATCAACCACTTCCTCGTCCAGCACTTCAATGGCGGTTGCACCAAAGAGTTCAGCAAGTTCGTCGAGCTTTGTTTGGATCTCGGGAATAAGCTTAGCGGCTTCTGCTTTGAGGTCTATTTCAGGATTGATGCCTTTGAGCATATTGCGCCAGTTAGTCTTATCGGCAATAAACTGAGCCAGTGCCACTTCCACTAATCCTGACTGGTGGCGGGTTTGCACCTTAAAAATCGGCAGTGCTTGCGTTGCGCCTTGATCTACCCAACGCGTTGGGATCTGTGTATGACGAGTGATCCCAACTTTAAGACCTGAGGTATTGGCCAAATACACATAGTGCGGGATCATACAGTTCTCTTCGCCCCATTGGGGTTCACGACAGGTGCCTTGATCATAGTGGCAGGTCTCTGGCTTCATAATGCACATGTCGCAGCTAGCGAGTTTTCTCATACACACGAAACAGTGGCCTTGCGAATAGCTCTTTTTGGTTTTCTTACCACAGCTACTGCAAAATATATTGCCGGTGAAGGTCAGGGTAACAGGTTTACCAAAGTAGTCATTGAGTGATACTAAGTTATCACCCACGGGTAATTGATATTGAATAGGTTCAACAAGCGCTGATTTCAACTTGCTGAGTGTACCTTGTACTTGCATCTTTGCCCCTAAAAATGCTCATAAAAGGGTAGGATACCATTACAAACTTAGAAACGCAGTGTGTAAAAATGAAAAAGGCCAGCGCCGGGCTGGCCTTGCAAAGCTTAATGTGAATTAGCTTTCGCGTGCGATTGCGCGATATGCGATATCTGTACGGTATTCTACGCCATCCCAGTGAATGTCTTTCACTAGAGAGTAGGCGCGTTTTTGCGCTTCGGTTACTGTGTGGCCAAGGGCCGTCGCACACAATACTCGACCACCAGCGGTGACTACATGCTCGCCATCTTGCTTAGTACCAGCATGGAACACTTTTTCACCTTCAGGATAGTTCACTTGAAGACCTGAAATAGCGTCACCCTTAGGGTAGTTCCCAGGGTAGCCACTAGCTGCAAGCACAACACCAACAGCCGCTCGCGGATCGAATTCAATCGATGTTTGATCAAGCTCTTCACGGTTTGCCGCTTCAATCAGCTCAACTAAATCAGATTGGAGGCGTAACATGATAGGTTGTGTTTCTGGGTCACCAAAACGGCAGTTATACTCGATAACTTTTGGCGTGCCATCCGCAGTGATCATCAAACCAGCGTATAGGAAACCTGTATAAGGGTGACCTTCTTTCGCCATACCGTCAACCGTTGGATTGATCACTTCGGCCATGATGCGATCATGAATGTCTGGCGTGACTACAGGAGCTGGAGAGTATGCACCCATACCGCCTGTGTTTGGGCCTTTATCACCATCGTATGCACGTTTGTGATCTTGGCTGGTGGCAAAAGGAAGTACATTTTTGCCGTCAACCATGACGATGAAAGAGGCTTCTTCACCTTCTAAAAACTCTTCGATAACCACGCGGCTGCCCGCTTCGCCAAAAGCATTCCCCGCAAGCATATCGCGGATAGCTTCTTCTGCTTCCGCTTCGGTCATTGCCACGATGACCCCTTTACCAGCAGCAAGACCATCAGCCTTAACGACGATAGGTGCACCTTGCGCTTTCAAGTAGGCAAGCGCAGGCTCAATTTCTTCAAACGTTTGATAAGCCGCTGTTGGAATATCGTGACGTGCTAAAAAGTCTTTAGTAAACGACTTTGAACCTTCCAACTGCGCTGCTGCTTGAGTAGGTCCAAAAATAGCTAAGCCTTCGTCACGGAAACGGTCAACTACACCGATAACCAGTGGCGCTTCAGGGCCAACAATGGTTAATTGCACATTGTTTTCTTTAGCGAAGACGACTAAGGCATCGATATCTTCAACGCCGATAGCCACGTTTTCGAGTTTAGGCTCAAGCGCAGTACCAGCGTTACCAGGTGCTACAAAAACTGTTTTTACAGATGGGTTTTGTGCGGCTTTGAACGCAAGCGCATGCTCACGTCCACCGCTGCCAATGACTAGTACATTCATGGCGAAATTTTCCTATTAAAGCTTTTTGAATTTTAAGGTCATGCGGTCGCTTTCCCCAATCGCTTTATATTGCGCTGCTTTTTCATCACCCAGCGCTAAGCGAGGTGGCAGAGTCCAGACGCCTTTTGGATGATTGGCGCTGTCTAGCGGGTTGGCGTTAATGTCGCTGCTTGCAACTAATTCAAACCCAGCTTGCTTGGCGATATCAACAACATAACTTTGCTTCATATAACCTGACGACTTTTGATCTTCAAGTTGGCGGTGCTCAGGCAGACGGTGTTCAACCACACCTAAAATGCCACCAGGTTTCAGTGCCTTATTAAACGCGTTGAACGCGCTAAGTACACCTTCATCCCCTTTACCCATGTACCAGTTATGCACGTTACGGAAGGTAAGTACCACGTCTGCACTGCCTTGTGGCGCAATATTACTGTGTGTCACTGGTGCAAATTCGGTGATCTTTACTTCACTATAGTCTGGGTTGGTTGCTACTTTGTCTTTGTAGCCTTTTAATGAACGTTGATAGTAGCCAACATCTGAATCAGCAGGGAAGTGCGCTGCATAATAGGTGCCTTGACCTTTAACCAGCGGCGCTAAAATCTCGCTATACCAACCACCACCAGGTGCAATTTCTACCACGGTCATTGATGGCTCAATGCCAAAAAAAGCAAGCGTTTCACTTGGGTGGCGATATTGGTCTCGGGCTCTGTTTTTCTCAGCTCGATTGTCGCTAGCAACGGCTTTTGCAATCGCGCTTGGTACAGCTTGGCTGGAGTTGGATTCTGTCGCGTTACAGCCCACTAAAGTGGTAAATACTGCCGCAGCGATAAGAGATTTCATACCTAGATTCATCGTTAGCTTCCTTCATTCTGTTATGATTATGCTGTAGCCAGAATACTGGAAATTAGCTGAAACAAAAAGCGCGAAACTCATAAGTTTCGCGCTTTATTGATTAATGGCGGAAGTGGCGCATGCCGGTAAACACCATTGCCATTCCGGCTTCATCAGCGGCGGCAATCACCTCTTCATCACGCATTGAACCACCCGGCTGGATAACTGCGGTAATACCCGCAGCTGCAGCTGCGTCAATGCCATCACGGAATGGGAAGAACGCATCAGATGCCATCACAGAACCTGGTACTTCTAGGTTTTCATCGGCGGCTTTGATCCCCGCGATTTTTGCAGAGTATACGCGGCTCATTTGGCCTGCGCCTACACCAATAGTCATCCCATCACGGGCGTAAACAATCGCGTTAGACTTAACAAATTTAGCGACTTTCCAGCAGAACAGTAGATCTTTTAGTTCTTGTTCTGTAGGTTGACGTTTCGAAACCACCTTAAGGTCGTCCAAACCAACCATACCTTGGTCACGATCTTGTACTAAGATACCGCCATTAACACGCTTAATATCAGTACCTGTGGTTTTGTTTGACCACTGGCCACATTCTAGTAAACGTACATTTTGCTTCGCAGCAACGATTTGTGCGGCTTCTTCTGATACGCTCGGTGCGATGATAACTTCAACAAACTGACGTGCTACAATGGCTTCCGCCGTGTCGCCGTCTAGCTCTCGGTTAAAGGCGATGATACCACCGAAGGCAGAAGTTGGGTCGGTCTTAAATGCGCGGTCATAGGCGGCAAGAATATTGTCATCAACAGCAACACCACAAGGGTTTGCGTGTTTTACGATAACACAAGCCGGCTTATCAAATTCTTTAACACACTCAAGTGCTGCATCGGTATCAGCGATATTGTTATAAGATAGCGCCTTACCTTGAAGTTGTTTAGCCGTCGCGACGGATGCTTCTTCAATGTTGTTTTCAACATAGAAAGCAGCGTCTTGATGCGAGTTTTCACCGTAGCGCATATCTTGCTTCTTAGTGAATTGCATATTGATAGTGCGAGGGAATTTGGTTTCCTCAGCCGCTTCTTCCGTATAATCCGGAACCATTTTACCGAAGTAGTTGGCAATCATGCCGTCATACTGTGCGGTATGCTCGTAGGCCGCAATAGCTAGGTCGAAACGTGTCTTGTATGTTGTAGAGCCAGAGTTCGCCTTCATTTCTTCAATAACACGGCTGTAGTCACTCGCATTTACAATAATGGTCACGTCTTTGTGGTTCTTAGCCGCAGCACGAACCATTGTTGGACCACCAATATCGATATTTTCTATTGCATCTTCTAGGCTACAGTCAGCTTTCGCAACAGTTTGTGCGAAGGGGTATAAGTTGACTACTACCATATCGATTGCTGAAATATTGTTTTCAGTCATGACGTCTTCGTCTTGACCGCGACGTCCTAAGATACCGCCGTGCACTTTTGGGTGAAGCGTTTTAACGCGACCATCCATGATTTCTGGGTGGCCAGTGTAATCAGATACTTCTGTTACTTTAATGCCGTTGTCTGCAAGTAGTTTGCAAGTACCGCCAGTTGATAAAATTTCTACGCCTTGAGCTGCAAGTGCTGTGGCGAATTCAACGATACCGGTTTTATCTGACACGCTTAGTAGGGCGCGACGAATTGGACGATGTATATCCATGATGGTTCAGGTTTCCTCAATGATTAGTTAAGGGCTAGCTTAGAAAGCCGGTATTTTAGCGCATTATTGTTAAGATGACGATGTTAAAAGGCGAGATAAACATGAGAAAAGTGCGATATGAAAAGGATAAATGTCCGCTAGCTGCTGAATTTTAAACAATAAAAAAGCACCCGAAGGTGCTTTTTTATCAACTAAATTTTACCAGCAGTGCTTAGTTCATGCCGTATTTTTTTAGCTTCTTGCGAAGTGTGCCACGGTTGATACCTAAAAGGATCGCTGCACGAGTCTGGTTACCACGAGTATAAGTCATAACCTCTTCTAGTAGAGGCGCTTCAAGCTCAGAAAGAACTAACTCATAAACGTCTTGTACGTCTTGACCATTAAGCTGCTTTAGGTAGTGATGTACAGCTTTTTTAACTGCATCGCGCAAAGGTTGCGGTTTCTCTTGTGACTGAACATGAGCGTTAGTAATAAATGGAGAAGTCACATTTTGTTCGAACATCGTTATGTCTCTTTCTTAGTTAGCCTGAAGGATGAATAAATTCATTCACCCTAATGTTTCAAAATAGTCTTCTAATGCCTCGATTTGCGCTTCTGGCGTCTCCAAGGCATTGAATACTCGCCTAAATTGACCTTCTTGGTCATGGGCCTGCAAATACCAAGATACATGCTTGCGTGCGATGCGCGCTCCCATTGGCTCACCATAGAATTGATGAAGGTTTACTAAGTGCTCCATCAATATTGCTCGAACCTCTGCTATTTCAGGTTCTGGCAAATGTTCACCGGTTTGCAAATAGTGGTCTATTTCTCGGAAAATCCAAGGACGACCTTGGGCGGCTCGACCAATCATAATGGCATCTGCGCCCGTGTATTCCAGCACCTGTTTCGCTTTTTCAGGAGACGTAATGTCACCGTTTGCTACCACAGGAATAGATACTGAACGTTTAATTTCTCTGATCGTGGCATATTCAGCTTCGCCTTTATACATACATGCTCTTGTACGGCCATGCACGGCTAGCGAAGCAATGCCTCGACGTTCAGCTATGCGAGCAATCTCAACACCGTTACGATTGTCTGTGTCCCATCCTGTACGGATTTTTAACGACACAGGTACGTCAACGGCAGCAACCACAGCGGTTACGATTTCGTCAACCAACTCTGGATATTGCAACAATGCTGAGCCTGCAAGCTTCTTGTTCACTTTCTTAGCGGGGCAGCCCATATTGATATCTATGATCTGCGCACCGTTTGCGACATTAAATTGTGCTGCTTGCGCCATCAACTCAGGATCTGCTCCTGCGATTTGTACCGAGCGAATGCCTGATTCACCGCTGTGATCCATGCGATTTTGCGACTTATCGGTTTTCCACACTTTTGGATTTGAAGACAACATTTCTGATACCGCAAGCCCAGCACCTAGACGTCGACACAGTTGTCGAAACGGTCTGTCGGTGATCCCAGCCATTGGTGCTACGATAAGATTGTTTTCAAGTTGGTATGGACCAATACGCACTACAGTTTAATCCGCCTTACCTCAAGGGGCGCTAAGTTTACGGTTTTTTTCGCAAAAATCAAAGGTTATAAATTGAACATAATTGCTTTTTTTTTGAACTTTATGGGTTGACATTTGATAACAACCTGAGAGCCCAGATAATTTGCACGAAATTTATGCAAAAACAATTTTAAAGGTACAATTTGAGCCGAAAATTTAAGCTGTGAAAAATGCGTAAAGCCTGTTAATTACAGGCTTTACCAGTTAAAACTTACTAACTTTCATTGACTCGCTGATACTTTTGTCAGCGTTACGTTAGCAGCCTTATTTTTTCACACCGCTGACGCGCGTCCATTCACCCTGTTGGGCAATGTTGTCTAGCTTTAAAAATGGTGCGTAAACATCCGCAACGGATTGCGCTTGCTCTTCTAAAATACCAGACATAGCGATGGCGCCTTTGTCGCCCAAGAAGCCGAGAATGATTTCGTGTAGCTCTCTCAGCGGCTGTGCAAGAATATTAGCAACAACGATATCAGCACTGAATTGCGGCTGGTTTTCAGGTAAATACACTTCTAGTTTATCTGCGACGCCATTACGCTCGGCATTATCGCGGCTTGCGATCAGCGCTTGTGGATCGATATCAATACCAATCACACGCTCAGCGCCTAATTTGATTGCTGCAATGCCTAAAATCCCAGAGCCACAGCCAAAATCAACGACCGTTTTGCCACTGAGGTCTTGTTGTTCTAGCCATTGCAGGCAAAGTGCGGTTATCGCATGAGTACCAGTACCAAATGCAAGGCCTGGATCTAGTAACACATTGACGGCATTGGGATCTGGCACATCACGCCAGCTTGGGCAGATCCATAATCTCTCGCCAAACTTAATTGGGTGGAAATTATCCATCCACTCGCGTTCCCAGTCTTTGTCTTCTAGCTGTTCAAGCTTGTAGTTTAACGGCTTGTCATAATGTGACTGGACAAAGTCAACGACTGCTTGCATATCATGGTTTGCTTCAAATAAACCGATCACGGTTGTCTCAGGCCATAAGATGACTTCGCCAGGTTTTGGTTCGTAAACGGGATTGTTTTTACTATCCATGAATGTGACAGACGGACAACCGACATCCATAAGCATATCGCTTAAAGCATCGGCATCGGCTTTATCTGAATAAATTCGGATTTGGATCCAAGCCATGTGTGTATACCTATTTAATCCAATTAATATAAAAAAGGCCGCTGAATAGCGGCCTTAATCTTATTTGCTACTTTTTAGCCCTTAACGTCTAAAAAGCTCTTTAATAGATCTGAGCGAGAAGGGTGGCGCAGCTTACGTAGCGCTTTAGCTTCAATCTGACGAATACGCTCACGTGTTACATCAAACTGTTTACCCACTTCTTCTAACGTGTGGTCTGTATTCATATCGATACCGAAACGCATACGTAGTACTTTAGCTTCACGAGCGGTAAGGCCTGCAAGTACCTCGTTGGTTGCGCCACGAAGACTTTCCATCGTTGCTGAATCAATCGGCGACTCGATAGTGGTGTCTTCGATAAAGTCACCAAGATGTGAATCTTCATCATCACCAATTGGCGTCTCCATTGAGATTGGCTCTTTGGCGATTTTTAACACTTTGCGGATCTTGTCTTCAGGCATCATCATACGTTCTGCCAATTCTTCAGGACTTGGCTCTCGGCCCATTTCCTGTAGCATTTGACGAGAGATACGATTCAGCTTGTTGATTGTTTCAATCATATGCACTGGAATACGAATAGTTCTTGCCTGATCCGCAATTGAGCGAGTAATCGCCTGACGGATCCACCAAGTTGCGTATGTTGAAAACTTATAACCACGACGGTATTCAAATTTATCAACCGCTTTCATCAGACCGATGTTACCTTCTTGGATCAGATCCAAGAACTGCAGACCACGGTTGGTATACTTTTTAGCGATTGAAATTACAAGACGTAAGTTCGCTTCAACCATTTCTTTCTTCGCACGGCGAGCTTTTGCTTCACCAATACTCATGCGACGGTTGATGTCTTTAATACGCTCAATGCTAAGACCTGTGCTATCTTCAAACGCTTTAAGCTTGTTAACACAACGCTCGATTTCAGGTTTTACTTCAGCAAGTTTTGCTGAGTGTTTTTCACCTGATGCAATTTCAGCATCGATCCATGCGGTATCGGTTTCATTGTTAGCAAAGTGCTTAACGAAAACCTTTTTCGGTACCTTAGCAATCTGAACTGCTTGTTTCATGATGATGCGTTCTTGAACACGCACTTTATCCATCATGTCGCGCATGTTGTTTACCATGCGGTCGAATTGCTTAGGAACTAACTTGAAAGTACGGAAGTGATCGCCGATTTCCTGAATTGCAGCTTTCGCATCTGGGTGCGAGCGACCTTTACTTTCAAAAATTTCTCGCGCTTTATTGTACAGCGTACGAAGTTGTTCAAAATGCTCACGAGCTTCTTCAGGATCTGGACCTGAATCGCCTTCTTCTGAGTCATCATCGTCATCATCTTCATCATCATCTTCGTCATCTAAGTCTTCATCACTTAGCTCAGAACCGATGTGTGTTGCTGAAATTGGCGCTTCGTCTTCCTCGATAGCATTAGGATCAAAGAAACCAGAAACGATGTCGCTTAGGCGCATTTCTTCTGCTTCGTACTTGTCCCATTGCTCTAGCAGGTAAGTAATAGCTTCAGGATATTCTGCAACAGAAATCTGTACTTGGTTGATCCCTTCTTCAATACGCTTAGCGATTTGGATTTCGCCTTCACGAGTTAGAAGTTCAACCGTACCCATTTCACGCATATACATACGAACAGGGTCAGTTGTGCGGCCAATTTCTTTTTCTACTGTTGCTAATGCCGCAGCCGCTGCTTCCGCAGCATCCTCATCTGTTGTTGTTTCTTGCATCATCAACTCATCAGCATCAGGCGCATTTTCAGAGACCTGAATACCCATGTCGTTGATCATGCTGATGATATCTTCTACCTGATCTGAGTCTATGATGTCTTGTGGAAGATGATCGTTAACTTCTGCAAAAGTTAAATAACCTTGCTCTTTACCTTTCTGAATCAGAAGTTTGAGTTGTGACTGAGGAGATTGATCCATAGAGAAATTTGCTTCCACTCTGAAAAGTTGATACAACAGGCGCCAGCTATTTAACAGCTAAATTTTGATGACGCAGTGAATAGAACATTATAGCACCGAAAATTGCTATTGACTAGAACTTCTACTGTTTAAGCGCTTGGGTAAGGAGTGCGCATTCTAGCCGCTCATCATTTGTTAGGCCTTCGGTTTTCTCCTTTATTAATAGGGTCTCTAGGCGATAATTTAAACACTGATCTTCAATAAATTGAAAAGTATTTTTAAATTCGTCTTCTAGCCTATCTTCAGCAACGCCATGTTGCCACACCGCAAGCTTTTTCAAGGCATCGAATTCAGCTTGGTCGCGATAATGTTCAAGTAACTGCGCTGTATTTATTTGCGGGTTATCGTGACATAACATTTGTAAGCTCAGCAGCAGTTGAATACCAGGGATCGCCATTTCACCGAGTTCAGGCATATACTCAACCGTTTGCGCAAGCTGTGGATGTTGGAGCAGTAAGCCAATCGCTCGACGCATCGGCGTGACTTTAAATTGGCGCTCAATTTTATTCTGCTGTTTGTTACTTGCCAATTTTGCACTAAGCTGCTCACGAGTACGACCAATTAACCTGGCTAAGGTGGTTAACAAACTCTCTTGGTAGTAGTCACTGGGTATTTTGCTGATCAGTGGAATGGCATCGGTAAGCAGCTTGGATTTGCCTGCATCATTTGTAAGATCGCATTGCTCACGTAATTTGGTAAACAATACTTGCGTGTAATCGCTTGCTGTTTCCAGCCGTGCTTCAAAGGCATCTTTGCCTTCTTGCTGTACCAATGAGTCTGGATCTTCACCATCAGGTAAAAAGACAAACTGTAGAGACTTACCGTCTTTTAAGTTAGGTAAAGCATGGTCAAGTGCACGCCAAGCTGCATCGCGGCCAGCTCTATCACCGTCGTAGCAGCAGATCACTCTGTCGGTATTACGAAACAAAGTTTGCATGTGTTCAGCTGTGGTTGCAGTGCCTAATGCGGCAACGGCGTAATCAATGCCTTTTTCTGCTAAGGCAACGACGTCCATATAACCTTCCACAATCAAGACTTTATCTAATTGCTTATGGGCCTGTTTAGCTTCATAAAAACCATAAAGCTCGAAACTTTTATGGAAAATGCGTGTTTCAGGCGAGTTTAGATATTTTGGGCCTTGATCTGCACCCATTATCCTTCCGCCAAATGCGATGACACGACTGCGTTTATCACGAATAGGGAACATCAAGCGATCGCGGAAGAAGTCAAATTGACGGCCAGCTGACTTTTCTGATGCTAATTTCAAATCGAGCAGCTGTTGTTTGTGCTCAGGCTTGCGGGCTATTTGATTACACAATGACTCCCACTCAGGTGGTGCATAACCAATCATAAACTTTTGGACAGTTTCGCCACTCAGTCCGCGCCCTTTTACGTAGTCAATTACTTGAGTGGCATTGCTATGGTGTTTTAACTGGTGCTGATAAAACTTAGCGGCTTGGAGCATTAAGTCATAGTCAGACTTTTTTTCTTCCATTGAACGCTGTGGCCCTTGCGGGGCATTTTCGCGTGGTACTTCTAAGTTTAATAGGGCGGCTAATTCTTCAATAGCATCGACAAACTCAAGCTTATCGTATTCCATTAAGAAGGATATCGCGTTGCCATTAGCACCACAGCCGAAGCAATGGTAAAACTGTTTATCACGTGACACGGTAAATGAAGGTGTTTTCTCATTGTGAAATGGACAGCAGGCTTGATAGTCTTTTCCTGCCTTTTTCAATCCCACACGACCGTCTATGAGCTCGACAATGTCCGCTCTTGCGAGCAAGTCATCAATAAACTGTCTAGGGATTTTGCCTTTCATTTATGTTCCGAAGTTGTACTAGTGAGTGAGCGCATTATATCAAGTAGCAACAAGAAAAAATCAACTTAATTCAAGTGAGATATTTTATCAGTACTGCATTGGTACACATGACGCCTAAAACGAAGAAACCGAGCACTAGGCTCGGTTCACTTATCAATCATACAATTGTATGTGGGCTTAAGCGGTAAGTCTTTGCTTAATTAAACCAGAGACTTTACCCATATCAGCGCGACCTTCAGCTTCTGCTTTAATCGCACCCATTACTTTGCCCATGTCTTGCATGCCTGACGCACCAGTTTGTGCAATCACGGCATCAATTAGCTCGACAATTTCATCTTCGCTAAGTGGCTTAGGAAGGAATGTCTCAAGTACGCTAATTTCGTTAGCTTCGATATCAGCTAAGTCTTCACGCCCTGCATCTTTATACTGGGTATAAGAATCGCGACGCTGCTTAACCAACTTAACTAAAACCGCAGTAATGCCTGCGTCGTCTAGTGTAGTTTGGTTGTCGATTTCTCGCTGTTTAATTTCAGCAAGTACCGCACGAATCGCGCCAAGACGAAGTTTCTCTTTGGCTTTCATCGCTTCTTTTTGCGCGTCTTTTAGCGTAACTAATAAGCTCATTGATACAAGACCAATACTGATTAGTATAATTTAACGCGACGTGCGTTTTCGCGAGAAAGCTTCTTCATGTGACGCTTAACCGCTGCAGCTTTTTTGCGCTTACGCTCAGCAGTTGGCTTCTCGTAGTGCTCGCGACGACGAACTTCAGAAAGGATACCTGCTTTTTCACATGAACGTTTGAAACGACGTAGTGCAACGTCAAACGGCTCGTTTTCTCTTACTTTAATTACTGGCATTAAAAATTCACCTACCTAATTAATGAGCTTAGCTCTATCTGGCTAAAAACTAGCCAATTGGTTCAAAAATGGTGCGGTATTGTAATCTGAAGCAAGACCGCATGTAAAGCCTAAATTATAGCTAAAAACACCAGCCCTGTCATGTCATACGCTAACGGCTGTTTTTTCATTCTTTATGAGGGAATTTCAGCGTTGATAAAGGCGGCAGATCACTTGTCCTGCATGCTTTTCTTTAATCACTTGCCAATTTTCTGGTGTGTCAGGTTGTGCCTCTTGTTCAAATTCAACATAGATGAGTGCGTCTTCGCTGAGCCAAGATTGTGACTCAAGTAAGTCACAACAAGGAGTCACAAGCCCTTTGCGAAAGGGTGGGTCAATAAAAACCAAGTCATATTGTTGTTGCTTAAGGTTATTTGCCAGCATGGTTAACGCGTCGGTATTAATGATTTCAACGTTATCCAGTTTGAGTAAAGTTGCATTATTGCTAAGCTGCGTCGCCGCGGTTTTATCCAGTTCGATAAAGGTTCCGCTTGCTGCAAAGCGTGAAATCGCCTCAAATCCTAGACTGCCAGCACCGGCAAAGCAATCGAGTACTTTTGCGTCTCTTACGTCCTGCATGAGCCAATTAAAAACGGTTTCTTTCATTCTATCTGTTGTTGGTCTTAATCCCACAACATCATGAACTGGTAACTTGCGACCTTTATGCTTACCACTGATCAGGCGGATGAAACCAGACTGTTTGGTATTTGACTTAGGCTTAGATTTTCTCATAGCGACGTAATTTGCTTCTTTATTAAAGGTTCTTGGTGTCAGGATTTTTCATCCTTACGGAACATGGTACACTTGCACGCAATTTTGTCTAAGCACTAAGGTTGCCATCCTCGGCTTGCCTTTCGAGCCCAAAATTAAGTGTGATATCAATCCAAGTAAAAGCAATAAGCTGATGCGGATTGGCGTTTTCGAGTATGGTAGCAAGATCATCAACATTTTGCTTTGGGTTTATGCAATTTATCTAACACGGTCATAAGTGAATATGGGAAAGAAAAACAAATTTTTATCTTGGTTGGGCTTTGGTAAATCCGATAAAGAGCAACAAGAAGCTGAACACCAAGAACAGTTAGCAAAAGAACAAGCTGAGCGTGAGGAAGCGGCACGCCAAGAACAGTTAGCGAAAGAGCAAGCTGAGCGTGAAGAGGCAGAACGTCAGGCTCAATTAGCAAAAGAGCAAGCTGAGCGTGAGGAAGCAGAACGTCAGGCGCAATTAGCGAAAGAACAAGCTGAGCGTGAGGAAGCAGAACGTCAAGCAAAATTAGCTCAAGAACAAGCCGAGCGTGAAGAGGCAGAACGTCAGGCACAATTAGCGAAAGAACAAGCTGAGCGTGAGGAAGCAGAACGTCAAGCAAAATTAGCTCAAGAACAAGCCGAGCGTGAAGAGGCAGAACGTCAGGCACAATTAGCGAAAGAACAAGCCGAGCGTGAAGAAGCGGAACGTCAGGCTCAATTAGCAAAAGAGCAAGTCGAGCGTGAAGAAGCAGAACGTCAGGCGCAATTAGCGAAAGAACAAGCTGAGCGTGA
The DNA here is from genome assembly GCF_000238315.3 of Pseudoalteromonas piscicida. Lineage (NCBI taxonomy): Bacteria > Pseudomonadati > Pseudomonadota > Gammaproteobacteria > Alteromonadales > Pseudoalteromonadaceae > Pseudoalteromonas > Pseudoalteromonas piscicida. Next base: position 2,605,175 of record NZ_CP011924.1, on the reverse strand, counting down.
AGAAGCCGAACGTCAGGCACAGTTAGCTAAAGAACAAGCTGAGCATGAAGAAGCAGAACGCCAGGCACAGTTATCAAAAGAGCAAGCCGAGCGTGAAGAAGCGGAACGTCAGGCACAATTAGCAAAAGAGCAAGCTGAGCGTGAGGAAGCAGAACGTCAGGCACAATTAGCAAAAGAGCAAGTCGAGCGTGAAGAAGCAGAACGTCAGGCGCAATTAGCGAAAGAACAAGCTGAGCGTGAGGAAGCAGAACGTCAGGCACAATTAGCAAAAGAGAAAGCCGAGCGTGAAGAAGCAGAACGTCAGGCACAATTAGCAAAAGAGCAAGCTGAGCGTGAGGAAGCAGAACGTCAGGCGCAATTAGCGAAAGAACAAGCTGAGCGTGAAGAAGCGGAACGTCAAGCACAACTTGCGAAAGAACAAGCTGAGCGTGAGAAAGCAGAACGTCAGGCACAATTGGCTAAAGAACAAGCTGAGCGTGAGGAAGCAGAACGTCAGGCACAACTTGCGAAAGAACAAGCTGAGCGTGAGGAAGCAGAACGCCAGGCACAATTGGCTAAAGAACAAGCCGAGCGTGAAGAAGCGGAACGTCAGGCACAATTAGCAAAAGAGCAAGCTGAGCGTGAAGAAGCCGAACGTCAGGCACAGTTAGCTAAAGAACAAGCTGAACGTGAAGAAGCAGAACGTCAGGCTCAATTAGCTCAAGAACAAGAAAAGCCGAAAAAAGAAGGTTTCTTCTCCCGCCTTAAAAAAGGCTTGTTGAAAACCAAGGCCAATATCGGCTCAGGCTTTGCTTCGGTATTCAAAGGCAAAAAAATCGATGATGAGCTGTTCGAAGATCTAGAAACGCAATTGCTAACGGCTGATATTGGTGTTGAAACCACAATGAAGCTGATAGATAACCTGACTGATGCTGCTGATAGAAAGCAGTTAAAAGACGGTGAAGCTTTATATGACCTAATGAAAAAAGAAATGTCAGAGATCTTAAAAACGGCAGAGCAACCGCTTGAGATCCCTGCCGACAAGAAACCTTTCGTTATCTTAATGGTCGGCGTAAATGGCGTTGGTAAAACGACGACAATCGGTAAGCTTGCCAAACAGTTTCAAAGCGAAGGTAAATCCGTCATGTTGGCGGCTGGCGATACTTTCCGCGCGGCTGCGGTAGAGCAGTTGCAGGTATGGGGTGAAAGAAATAGTATCCCTGTTGTTGCCCAGCACACAGGTGCTGATTCTGCGTCGGTGGTATTTGATGCCTTCCAAGCCGCTAAAGCGAGAAATATCGATGTATTAATAGCGGATACAGCGGGTCGATTACAAAATAAAGATAACCTAATGCAAGAGCTTGAGAAGATTGCTCGAGTAATGAAAAAGTTAGACCCAGACGCGCCACATGAAGTGATGTTGACGATTGATGCCGGAACTGGTCAGAATGCGATTAGTCAGGTAAAACTGTTTAATCAAGCAGTTGGCTTAACTGGTATCACGTTAACTAAGCTTGATGGTACAGCCAAAGGTGGGGTTATCTTTGCTGTGGCGGATCAGTTTAAGGTGCCAATTCGATATATAGGTGTAGGTGAAGGCATTGATGACTTACGCACCTTTAAGAGTGATGATTTTATCGAGGCATTGTTCAGTCAAGAATAAATAGAGACATCAGTTGCAATAAAGCGGGCAAATTTGCCCGCTTTATTCGATTGCCGAATTGCTACAATGCCACGGACTGAGTGTCATGGTTAAAATAAGTATAAGAGGCCAACATGATTAAATTTGAGCAAGTGAGCAAAACTTATCCTGGTGGGCACAAAGCGCTGGAAAAAGTGAGCTTTGAACTTGCAAATGGAGAACTCGCATTTTTAACCGGCCACAGTGGCGCTGGTAAAAGTACATTATTAAAGTTGGTTAGCGTGATGGAAAGGCCATCAGCAGGCCGTGTCTACATTAATGGTGTCGATCTCAATACGGTATCTAACCGGCAGGTTCCTTTTGTTCGCCGAGATATTGGGATTATTTTTCAAAACCACCGCCTACTCGAACGTTACAGCGTATTTGATAACGTCGCACTACCTTTAGTTATTGAAGGTACTCACCATAAACAGATCACCAAAAGAGTACATGCCGCTCTGGACAAGGTGGGTTTGCTTGATAAAGCAAAGTGCCATCCGAGTGTGTTATCTGGAGGTGAACAGCAACGTGTTGGCATAGCAAGAGCGATTGTTAACTCACCGCCTTTGCTGCTTGCAGACGAACCTACGGGAAACTTAGACCCAGAACTATCGATGGAAATTCTGAACCTATTTGAAGAATTTAATCGCCGTGGTACATCCGTTCTTATCGCGACTCATAATTTGGGGTTAATAGCACGCATGAAATACCGTAGCTTCACGCTTAATCAAGGACGGATGCTACAAGATCCGCTAGCGGAGGACACGTTATGAGTTTGCTGTTTAAAGGACGAGGAAATCAGGCTGAACAAAGTAAAAAGTCGGTATTTCATCATTTTTACTTTTTTTGTTTGATGATTATTCGTCAAGGTGTACAGAGTCTTGGGGAAATGTGGCGTACGCCAATGGCCTCTTTAATGACTATTCTAGTTTTGGGACTCAGCCTGACATTGCCCGCGACGCTTTATGTGGTAGTGAAAAATGTACAGCAGGTAAGTAGCGGGTTTAAAGAGGCATCTGAAATATCATTGTTCGTTAAAGATGAAATGACAGAAGCACAGACACAAACCTTGGTGAAGCGGCTTGCACTCTATCCAGAAATAGAAAAAGTAGTACTGATAAGTAAAAGCCAAGCTTTGGATGAATTTAAGTCTATGTCTGGCTTTGGTCAGGCGCTTAACTATTTAGAAGAAAACCCGCTGCCTAATGTTGTGCTGGTAACGCCTGTTAGTCGTTTTAGAAAACCACAAGCTGCAACAGAGCTTCTCACTAAACTTGAAAAAGAGCGCGAGGTCGAGTTTGGTAAGCTGGATATTGAATGGCTAGAGCGCCTAAATGCACTACTGGGGTTACTAAAAGAAAGTGTGATCACCGTGGGGTTTCTATTGCTTAGCGCCGTTATCTTGATTATTGGAAATACCATACGCTTATCCATCATGGACAAGAAAGAAGAAATCCAAGTGCTAAAACTGGTGGGGGCGACCAATACCTTTATTCAGGCTCCGTTTCTTTGGACTGGTGTATGGTATGGCATAGTCGGTGGTTTGGTTGCCTTTATCTGTGTAGCTCTTATGTTGTGGTGGCTGGAGTCAGCCGTATCTACGGTTGTTGGGGTATATCAAAGCAACTTTGTGCTTCAGGGAATGGCAGGGAATGAACTTTTAGTGCTACTTGGCACTGCGATTACCTTAGGGTTTGTAGGCTCTTTTCTTTCTGTACACCGTTATATCAAAGAGATTGAACCTGAAAAGGTATGATTTAACGCTACAAACACCAATCGACTGCTAAAGTGTAGCAGTCGATTGCCAATTACTATCAGATTTTAGCACTCAAACAATCAGAACTAATTAAATTTAGCACTGTCATAAAAAAATAATATCGTAAAAAGAAGCCTAGTTAATTCAATATTTTCAATATTATTCAGTAGGTTACATTTTATTTTTGAAGTTCTTCTAAAAAGGTTGATTTTAAAAATCAGATAAAGTAGATTGCATTTAGCACTCTAGATGTTAGAGTGCTAAATATACACGAAACGGTTTATCACTGAGGTGAAACATGACTAAAGATTTATACGCATTAGCACTAACTGGGCAGCAAAGCGCAAGTGTTGAAGGTTACCTTCAATCTGTAAGCACAATACCTATGCTTGGCGCTGAGGAAGAGAAAAAACTTGCGACACGTCTTCAGGAAGAAGGGGATCTTAACGCGGCTAAGCAACTCATTATGTCTCATTTGAGATTCGTTGCTCACATCGCAAAAAGTTATTCGGGCTATGGCCTACCTCAGGCTGACTTGATCCAAGAAGGTAATATTGGATTGATGAAAGCAGTTAAGCGTTTTGACCCAAGCGTGGGTGTGCGTCTTGTTTCTTTTGCGGTACATTGGATTAAAGCAGAAATCCATGAATATGTATTAAAGAATTGGCGTATTGTTAAAGTTGCGACGACAAAAGCGCAGCGTAAATTATTCTTCAATCTGCGCAAAAATAAAAAGCGTTTAGGTTGGTTTAACCAAGACGAAGTGACAACGGTTGCAAACGAGCTTGGTGTAAGTGAGAAAGAAGTTCGCGAGATGGAATCTCGTATGGCAGGCCAAGATATGGGCTTTGACCTATCTGCTGATGATGACGAAAGCCAAGCGGGTAACTTCTCTCCAGTACAGTATTTAACAGACACTAGTAGTGACCTTGCCGAAGAAGTTGAGCAAGAGCAGTGGCAAGAGCAGTCACATAACCGCCTATTTGCAGCACTGAAAACGCTTGATGAGCGTTCTCAAGATATCGTAAGTGCACGTTGGCTTGCTGACGAAAAGGCAACGCTACAAGATTTAGCTGAGAAATACAGCGTGTCGGCTGAGCGTGTACGCCAGCTAGAAAAGTCAGCAATGAAAAAGCTGCAAAACGCAATGAGCTAAATTTTGCAAAAATGATAAATCGTGTGTCAAATGCCGCTACTCAGCGGCATTTTTATTTTCTATAAACAGATCAGCACCTTAACTCTCATACCTAGAGACTCATCTGGCAATCTCAAAACTATCATCATTTTGAGCTTACAAGTGTTCGCTTATTTTACTATAATGCGCGAGATTTTAATTCTGGAGTGGTTAAATTGATTGCCATTATACGAATTCTCTTATTAGCAGTGTTTATCATTGTTAGTGGTATTTGCGGATTGTTATTGTGTATTGTGCGCCCTTTTCATGCTAACAATGTGCACACGATAGCCAAATGGTATGGCTATATGTCAAAGTTGATAGGCGTTGAGTTGGTTATTACACAGCATGAAAATGCCAAGCATGTTGTCCCCGCGATGTATGTTGCAAATCACCAAAATAATTATGATCTCTTTACGCTGCCGGCCGTGGTGCCAAAAAACACCGTCAGCATGGGGAAAAAAAGCTTAAAGTGGATCCCGTTCTTTGGGCAAATGTATTGGCTATCTGGCAACATTTTGATTGATAGAGCTAATCGTTCTAAAGCCTTAGGTACACTGACCAAATCAGCAAAAAAAATCACCGAGTCAAAACTATCGGTTTGGATGTTCCCTGAAGGAACCAGAAGCTATGGCCGCGGTTTGTTACCATTTAAAACCGGGGCATTTCACACTGCGATGAGTGCCAATGTGCCTATCATTCCAGTATGTATGAGTTCAACGCATGAGCAGATAAAGCTCAATCGTTGGAATAATGGTAAGGTCTATATCGACATACTAGAGCCAGAATATTTAGACCCAGAAGTGCCAGCAAGGGATCACGCTGCTCAGATCCATGCTAAAATGGCTCAAAGAATAGCTGAACTAGATGCAAAAGCGAGATTAAAATAATGGAAAACTGGCGTGAGATAAGTGAAGACATTGTTTCTTCATTGCTAGAAGACGGCTCAAACCCTGAAACGCTTTATGAAGTAGAACATCACTTTGTAAGTGAGGATTTTGACAAGCTGGAAGCAGCAGCATTAGCGGCATTTAAATTGGGCTATGATGTTGAAGAGCCTGCAGAGCTTGAGCTCGAAGACGGCGGCAAAATTTGGGGCTTTGATGTTGTTGTAGAAGCCGAACTGGATACCGACGTTATCATGGAAGACGTAGACAAGTTAGAAAAGGTTGCATTAGACGCTGGCGTTGAATACGACGGCTGGGGAACTTATTTCCAAGAATAGCAATCGTATAAAACCCAGCATGTATACGGTGTTGGGTTTCCCCTCCTGCAACACTTCATAAATACCTCAAATTAAACCCCTTAATTAAGTAAACTGGTATAACAAGCGTTTCTGAGCGGTTGTAATTTCACCATACCTTTGTGTGAATTTAATCTGAATAGATGGTGTTTCACCTCATTCAATGGTATTAATATTCATTGGCTAACTACGTAGTGTAAGCGATTCATGCAGATTGTCCTTCCCATTGAAGATCTTAGACCAGGAATGTTTGTGGATAATGTTCACAAGCATAAGTCTGACGCGGGCATTAAGATCAAATCTCGGGGAATGGTCAGAGATGAAGCCATCATTCAAAAGCTGATTGATAAAGGGGTACTGGAGCTCACCATAGACTTTACGCAGAGTGATATTCCTGTACCACAGAAATATCAGCCGTCAGCAGAACCGGTCACTGAAGCGCCACAAGCCCCTGAAGAACCTGTCGCCAAAAATGGCATGGATGGTAGCCTTTCCACCGCTCGCAGCAAGCCAAAACCCAAAACCAAAACGGTGAGTAAAGAACAAACTTTGCAGCAAGAATTTGCGGTTGCGATGCAAAAGTTTGAAAAAAATAACCGTCAGATCCAAAGCCTCTATGGAGATGTTACATCGGGTTTGAAGGTCGATATGAGCCTCATCAATGAGGTAAGTAAAGACATCGTAGATTCGGTACTTCGTAATTCAAATGCGATGGCGATTTTAACTCGGATCAAAGACAAAGATGCCTACAATTGGCGTCATATGACCAATTGCGCAATTCTGATCACCGTATTTGCCAAGCATCTCGGTTTGCAACATCACATTATTGAACAGTTAGCCATGGGGGCGATGTTACATGACATTGGTCACGCTAAGTTACCGCAGGGGCTGATCAATAAGCCGGGTAATTTTACCGATCTTGAGTATCGTGCGGTCAAAAAACATGTGGCACAGTCGTTGGGGTTGAGTAAAGGTGAGTCTGGGATCACGCCTATTATGCTGGACATGATCATCAACCATCATGAACGCTTAGATGGTACAGGTTATCCCAGAGGGATTAAAGACGACGCACTCAGCACCGCGGCTAGAATGATGGCGATTGTGGATGTATACGACGCCATAACCTCAGATCAGCACCACAAAGAGGCTGATGAGCCTATTAATGCATTACGCTTTTTGCTGTCGAGTAAAAAGCAATTTGATCCTATTTTAGTGCAGCGTTTTATTAAGTGTATGGGGGTTCACCCCGTAGGGACTATTGTTAAACTGACCAACGAGCGATTAGGATTGGTACTCGAAGGCAATAAGCACGCACCAACCGCGCCTCTTGTACGTGTGTTTTACAATACCAAACATCTCCACCATGTTACGGCAAAAGATTTGGATTTAAGCGAGTCAGACATCAAAGTGATCGCAAGTGTTAGGCCGCTTGATTATCAAATTAACCTCTCACGACTGCTAAGAGATCAATTATTGATTTAAGGTTTGGATTGCGCGACTGGAAAGAAAGCGTTTTTACAGCGTCTTTTGAGATTTTGCCATCTAGCAGAGAGCATTGCGCCAGTCATACAGCTCGCCATCATTAGTATCCACAGTAATGTTCCCTTTTCAGAATGTAACGCCGCACAGCTTAGCAGCAGTGATAGCAACGCTGCGACAATAGCTCCTAGCCAGTACTGACTGACCGGGTTATCACACTCTCCCGCGTGACGACAGGCACAGTAGTTTGCTTTACACAGGCAATATACGCTGAGACCGCAAAATACCAATGCGCAAACGATTAATGCTATCGACATGTTGTTCTCCTTGGCACGATTAGCACACAGAATGACTCATACTCAGATTGAAGAGTGTATATAAGGGATGAAGGCACGTCAATGATATTGGTAATTATTATCATTTGATAATTCATCTCATCCGATGAGTTTATAAAGTGCGTAATTTGTTCGTTATATGTTCACTTAATCAACGAAAAGTCGCAAAAAAGGAGATTTCTACTCCACTTTTAGGTAGGGTGTCATGAATTTATTATTCTGCCAATTTGGTGGGTGTGTGGCATAGCTGGATATTGGCTAGGTGAGCAAGGTCAAAGTGAGGCTACGCAGTGTTACTCGAATTGGTTTTTTTAACCATTACTCAGGAAATGGTTAGTTCACAGGGGATTAGAGTATGAACAAAGTATTATTAGGTCTTATCGCATCAGGTGCGATTTTATCGTCATCACAAGCACTAGCTGCCGCCTTCCAACTTGCGGAACAAAACGTATCTGGCCTTGGTCGTGCTTATGCGGGTGAAGCATCTGCAGCCGACGATGCGTCAGTGGTTGCACGTAACCCAGCATTGATGGGTAAGCTATCAGGCACGCAATTATCAGTAGCAGCTATGTATGTTCAACCGGACGTAAGCCTGACGGGAACAGGTACTAGCAATGATATCCCTGCATCAGCGTTAAATGACAACAGCATCGCGCCAAGTGCTATTATTCCTGCTATTTATGCAACACACAAATATAATGACCAATGGTCGATTGGTGCAGGTATCTATTCACAGTTTGGCCTATCTACAGAATTCGATAAGGATTATGTTGCTGGCCAAATCGCGGGTGAAACTGAAATTAAGACCGTTAACTTAGGTATTTCTGCTGCTTACCAAATTGATGAGCAATGGAGCGTAGCGTTTGGTATTAATGAAGTTTATGCTGATGCTAAAATCGTCCGTAACCTTGGCGCGACAACGACAGGTTTGCCAGCAAGTACTCAAGCGGTACATTTAGAAGGTGACGATTATGGCTTTGGTTGGAACTTGGGTGTTGCTTATCAAATTGATGAAAACAACCTAATCGGCTTCCATTACCGTAGTGAAACAGATATCACATTTGATGGCCACTTTAGCAACGACTTACCAGCAGCGATTGGCGGCTTGAATGGCGCGTCACTACCAGGTTCAGTAGATGTAACGTTACCTGCGATTGCTGAGATCTCAGGTTCCCATAAACTAAACCAAGAAACCTCACTACACTACAGCGTACTTTGGACCGGCTGGAATAGTTTTGATGAACTTGAAGCTGTAGTTGGTAACGCAGGTTCAGTATTCACTAAAGAAGAGAATTTCTCTAATTCATTACGTTTTGCAGTTGGCGCTGACTATCAGCTTAGTAATGCGGTGAAACTACGTGCAGGTATGGCGTATGATGAGTCACCAGCGGATGAAAACCATCTATCTATCTCAATTCCTGATACAGACCGTACTTGGTACTCATTTGGTGCGGAGTATACACTTGCTAACCAAGCAACTGTAGATTTTGGGATCAGTGTTTTAAGAGGTAAAACACAAACTTTCACTGAAGCTGACAGATTCAGTGAGTGGGGCTATCGCTCTAAAGGCCATGCGATGATCTTTGGTCTTCAGTATAACCACAAGTTCTAATTGTGAGAGAACATTAAAAAAGCGGCATTTAGCCGCTTTTTACTTTCTATAGCATAGACTTAAGTTGATATAGCAAAGCATGAGCTTGCTTTGGTGTCATATCATCGGGATCCATATCAGCAAGTAGCGCTTCAACCTCAGAAGGCCCATTAGCAAGCATTAAGCTCTGCTGTACAGGTGCAGCTACATGAGTAGGCTTATCGCCAACGACACTCTGATGCTGCTCTAACAAAGCGAGTTTCTGTTTCGCCAACTTAATCACCGCTTTTGGCACGCCGGCAAGACTAGCTACCTGTAAACCAAAACTCTTACTTGCAGCTCCTTCCATTACTGTGTGTTTGAAGGCAATGGTATCGTTATGTTCAACGGCATCCAAATGCACATTAACAAGGCCAGCTTGTTGCTCAGCCAATTCGGTTAACTCAAAATAATGAGTAGCAAACAGTGTTTTTGCTGCAATTTTGCTGGCGAGATAATCTGCTGTCGCATAAGCGAGTGATAAACCGTCATAGGTGCTTGTCCCGCGACCAATTTCGTCCATTAGCACCAATGATTGAGCGGTTGCGTTGTTTAAAATGGTTGCAGTTTCGGTCATTTCAACCATAAAGGTTGAGCGCCCAGAGGCAAGGTCATCACTGGCACCAATGCGAGTAAAAATACGATCGACAATTCCGATGGTGGCTGCGCTTGCCGGTACATAGCTGCCAATATGCGCCATCAACACAATTAACGCGGTTTGACGCATATAGGTCGATTTACCACCCATATTTGGCCCAGTGATAATGAGCATTTTACGTTCATCGTTGAGTTTTACTGGATTGGCAATGAACGGCTCTTTACTTACTTGTTCTACGACTGGGTGGCGACCATCCACTAAATCAATTTCAGTGCCCTCGGTAAGCGTGGGCTTGCAATAGTCTAGTGTCTGAGCACGTTCAGCTAAGGTGTTTAGTACGTCCAAATCGGCAAGCGCCGCTGCCATGACTTGCAATTGTTCAATATAAGGAGCGATGAGTTCAAAGAGCTCTTCATATAGGCGCTTTTCAAGTGCTAGTGCTTTCGATTGGCTTCCAAGCACTTTGTCTTCATGCTCTTTTAGCTCAGGAATAATATAGCGTTCGTTATTTTTCAGTGTTTGTCTGCGAATGTATTCCGCGGGCACTAAGTGCGAATTGGCGCGGCTGATCTCAATATAAAATCCGTGAACGCGGTTATAGCCAATTTTTAATGTCGAGATCCCCGTGCGTTCGCGCTCTCTTTCTTCTAGTTTTTCTAAAACATCCGTGGCACCTGCGCTTAATGCGCGTAGCTCGTCAAGCTCTGCATTGTAACCCTGTGCTATCACTCCACCATCACGAATGAGAACAGGGGGATTGTCGATAACCGCTCGTTCTAACAAATCTTGTAACTTAGGTAATGCCGGTGAGAGGCTAATGATAGACTGAAGTCTCGCATCCGTCGCATCTTGTAAAATATCATGCAATGGCGGTAACGCTTGTAATGCACTTCTTAAACGCGTTAGATCACGCGGACGAGCGGTAAACAACGCTAACCGTGCTACAACTCGTTCAATATCGCCAATGTGTTTTAGTGCATCGTAAACTTCCATGCATAGTTGTTGTTCGATAAGGCTCGCAATCGCATTGAGTCGAGCATTGAGCTCTTTGCGTTCGCGCACGGGCGTATGAATACGGCGTTTTAGTAAGCGCGAACCCATAGCCGTTGAAGACTTATCTAAAATCTGCGCTAAGGTGTTTTCAACACCGCCAGAGAGGTTCAGTGTTAGCTCTAAGTTTTTGCGCGTCGCGGCATCTAAGATCACCGCGTGCTCATTCTTTTCGAGCGTGATCTCACGAATATGAGGTAATGCCGTGCGCTGCGTGTCTTTCACGTATTGCATGACACAACCCGCAGCGATTAAACCCATATTGGCATTGTCGACACCAAAACCGACTAAATCGCGGGTTTCAAACTGCTGACAAAGTAAATGCTTTGCTGTGTCTAAATCGAACTCCCAATCCGGGCGGCGACGACTGCCTTTAATACTTTCTAGCACTAAAAGGTTCTGAAATGATTCTGGATATAACAATTCTGCGGGCTGCAAGCGCTGTAGCGTAGAGTTAAGTGCTTCGTCAGTCTGTAGCTCTACGATATTAAATCGGCCCGAGTTAATATCAAGATAGGCAACGCCATAACCTAAGTTTTTTGGATGTTGGTAGACCGCTGCAAGTAAATTATCTTGGCGTTCTTGTAATAGTGCTTCGTCGGTGACGGTACCTGGAGTAACAATGCGCACAACTTTACGTTCTACAGGACCTTTACTGGTCGCAGGGTCGCCAACTTGCTCACATATAGCAACAGATTCACCCAGTTGTACTAAGCGAGCTAGGTAGTTTTCAACTGCATGATAGGGAACACCCGCCATTGGGATCGGATTGCCACCGGCTTTGCCGCGATAGGTTTGAGAAATATCGAGAAGCTGCGCCGCTCTGATGGCATCGTCAAAGAAGAGTTCATAAAAGTCGCCCATGCGATAGAACAGCAAGATTTCTTGATGCTGAGCTTTAATTCGCAGGTATTGCTGCATCATTGGGGTTTGTTGGTTTATAGTGTGTTCTGAATATAGATCTGACGACATTGTTGATACCTAAAAGGTTTTCCTATGGAGCACTACAAAGAGATAGCCGAATATGCGGCACAATTGGGCGCTATTCTAACGAATAACGGCGTAACAATCACTACCGCAGAGTCATGTACAGGTGGTGGGGTGAGTTATGCGTTAACAGATACGCCAGGGAGCTCTGCATATATAGAGCGTTGTTTTGTGACATACAGTAATCAAGCTAAGCACGAATTATTAGGAGTATCGCAACAAACCCTAACGCAATTTGGTGCCGTGAGCGAGCAAACGGTTTTGGAAATGGTCAAAGGCGCTCAGCAGGCAGCTCATGCTGAAGTTGCCATTGCTGTGTCTGGTATCGCAGGACCGACTGGGGGCAGTGCTGATAAGCCAGTAGGTACTGTATGGTTTGCTATTGCAAATAGTGACAAAGTTCAGGCATTTCACCAAGTATTTACTGGAAATAGGGCTGAAATAAGAGTTCAAGCTATTGAATTTGCATTAAAAAATACTATAACGATGGTAAAATCATAAAATTCTACTTGATACTGTAATTTCATACAGTATACTAGGTGTCATTACGCTGAATTGGAGAAGCAAATGAACGATAACAAGCAAAAGGCATTAGACGCAGCACTATCACAAATTGAGCGTCAGTTTGGTAAAGGCTCAATCATGAAACTGGGTGAGAACAAGGCGCTAGATATTGAAGCCATCTCAACTGGTTCACTAGGCCTGGATATTGCACTTGGTATCGGCGGCTTACCAACTGGTCGTATTGTTGAAATCTATGGTCCAGAATCATCAGGTAAAACAACGCTAACATTACAAGCGATTGCAGAAGCGCAGAAGCTTGGTAAAACATGTGCGTTCGTTGATGCTGAACACGCACTCGACCCAATCTATGCTGAAAAGCTAGGCGTTAATGTTGATGAGCTATTAGTATCACAGCCTGACACCGGTGAACAAGCGCTTGAAATTTGTGACATGTTAGTTCGTTCTGGTGCGGTTGATTTGATTGTTATTGACTCGGTAGCAGCACTTACCCCTAAAGCTGAAATCGAAGGCGATATGGGTGACTCACACGTTGGTTTGCAGGCTCGACTCATGTCACAAGCATTGCGTAAGCTTACTGCTAATATCAAACGCTCGAACACATTATGTATTTTCATCAACCAAATTCGTATGAAGATTGGTGTGATGTTTGGTAACCCTGAAACCACAACTGGTGGTAACGCACTTAAATTCTATGCATCTGTACGTCTTGATATTCGTCGTATCGGTTCAGTGAAAGAAGGTGATGAGGTTGTTGGTAACGAAACTCGTGTTAAGGTTGTGAAAAACAAAGTAGCACCACCATTTAAGCAAGCTGAGTTCATCATCATGTACGGTGAAGGTACGTCGAAACAAGGTGAGTTGATAGACTTAGGTGTGAAACACAAACTGGTTGATAAAGCGGGTGCTTGGTTTAGCTACAACGGCAATAAAATTGGCCAGGGTAAAGCAAACTCAATTAAGTTCTTGAAAGAAAATGTTGAGATTGCCAACGAAATTGAAGGCAAGTTGAGAGAAATGCTCCTAGCGCAAGCGGTTATTATGCCTGAAGAGGGAGAAGATAAAGGCCTTGCTGAAGTTGAAGACGATTTAGAGCTATAGGCTAGTCACTCAAGCTTAACTGCTCGCGAGCAAGCTTGAGCTATATTTTAAAAAGCCCAAAGGTTAACCTTTGGGCTTTTCAGACTGTTGAAAAAGGGCTGGACACAGATCTAGCCCTTTGATCTAATAAGCGTAGTGAGTTTAGGGAGTTCACCATGCTTAAAGACAAAACCCCTCAGCAATATGAACTAGAAATGGTCGCTATCGACCAATTGGTTCCAAAAGACCATTTAGTTCGCCTGATTGACCTTGCGATTGATTTCGAATTCATCCGCGATGAAGTCGCCCATCTCTACTGTAAAAACAATGGTCGCCCAGCGGTTGACCCAGTGCGAATGTTCAAGATTTTATTTCTTGGATACCTGTTTGGCATTCAAAGCGAGCGTCGCTTGATTAAGGAAATCCAAGTCAATGTCGCATATCGTTGGTTTTTAGGTATGGGACTAACTGAAGATGTCATCCACCACTCGACGCTAAGCCAAAACCGCATAAAGCGCTTTAAAGACAGCAATATTTATCAATCCATCTTCGATAACATTGTCCGCCAAGCGATGAAACAAAAACTCATAGGTGGCTATAGCTTATTTGCTGACAGTACACACCTCAAAGCCAATGCCAATAAAAAGCGCTATGACATAGAAGACTTAAAAGTCAGTCCTTCAGTGTATGTAGAGCAATTGAACGAAGCAGTACTGCAAGACCGGGAGGGTGAAGGAAAAAAGCCCCTGAAGTGTAAGGAAGAAACAACTTGCACAAAACCAACCAAAGTCAGCCGCACCGACCCAGATAGCGGGTTTATGGTACGGGATGAAAAGCCAAAAGGGTTCTTCTATCTAGACCATCGAATTGTGGATGGTAAACACGGCATTATTGTTGATACACACGCCACCGCAGGCAATGTCCATGACTCACAACCTATTATCAGTCGACTCGACAGAGCGCTCGATACCTTTGCACTCAACCCTATCGCGGTTGGGCTAGATGCAGGCTATTTTACCGCCGCGGTATGCCACAATCTGGAAGAAAGGCAATTAGTTGGCGTGCTGGGGTATCGAAGACCAAATAAAAAGAAAGGCTACTTCGCCAAACGTGAGTATCAATATCAAGCCGATACAGATACTTACCTGTGCCCGCAAGGTGAAACTCTAATCTACAAAACAACAAGCCGAACAGGCTATCGTCACTATCATTCCGACCCGAGCAAATGTGGACGCTGTCCAGTCAGAAATCAATGTACAGCCAGTAAAAATCAAACCAAAGTTATAACGCGGCATGTTTGGCAATCGAGCGTAGAAAACGCCAATGCGATTAGGCTGAGCGACTGGGGTAAAAAGCTCTATCGACGACGAGCCGAAACGGTGGAAAGAAGCTTCGCTGATGCGAAACAACATCATGGACATCGCTACTGCAGATATAGAGGTCTGTCAAAAGTGACCGCGCAGTGCTTGTTAGCAGCGGCATGTCAAAATATGAAGAAAATGGCGCTCATGGCTGCACACTAGCAAAAAACCTCGAAAACTCCCCCTAAAAGCCCTCAAAACGATCTTGGACACACCAAATCACAATAATTAGCCTAGCCAACACAAAAAACCAACGCTGAAACTTACGGCAGAGAAAACTGCTCCAACAACTGGGAAAAATAAACCCCGCTTAAAAAAGCGGGGTTTATCATCAATCTGAAAAGCCCAAAGGTTAACCTTTGGGCTTTTTACGTTTTATAAAAGTTTACTTTTGATAACAAAGAGATAGTTATCGATTAATCCGAACAATACAGCTATTTTGATATAAAAATAAAATACGTTGTTTGATTTTCAGCTATTAATCCACCTTTTCAACAAGTTATGTAACTTGCCTTGATGCTTTACATCATCAATCTTATTGAAAGCAGAAAAATTAGGCAAATTGGGGTGATTTCGACTATGGTTTTCTGGTAAAATCTGCGCCTAATTTTTTCTAAGTGAATTTGCAATGGGTAAAAACGTCGTTGTATTAGGCACCCAATGGGGTGACGAAGGTAAAGGTAAAGTAGTTGACCTACTTACAGATAAGGCTTCTTTAGTTGTTCGCTACCAAGGCGGACACAATGCTGGCCATACACTAGTAATTAACGGTGAGAAAACGGTACTACACTTGATCCCATCAGGTGTACTACGCGAAGACGTTAAATGTGTAATTGGTAATGGTGTAGTACTTGCACCAGATGCACTAATGAAAGAAATCCACATGCTTGAAGCGCGTGGCGTTCCTGTACGTGAGCGTCTATTGATCAGCGAAGCATGTCCTTTGATCTTGCCTTACCACGTTGCACTAGACCAAGCGCGTGAACTAGCGCGTGGTGAAAAAGCCATTGGTACAACTGGCCGTGGTATCGGTCCTGCGTACGAAGATAAGGTTGCACGTCGTGGTTTACGTGTTGGCGATCTTTTCAACCCAGAGCAATTTGCTGCGAAGCTTAAAGAAGTACTAGAGTTCCACAACTTCGCCTTGGTTAACTACTACAAAGTAGACCCAGTAGACTTCCAGAAGACATACGATGATGCAATGGAAGTAGCAAAAGTACTTAAGTCAATGATTGTTGACGTTACTGAACTACTTGATCAAGCGCGTAATGCTGGCGACCATATTCTATTTGAAGGTGCGCAAGGTACACTACTTGATATCGACCACGGTACTTATCCGTATGTAACCTCATCAAACACGACGGCTGGTGGTGTTGCGACAGGTGCAGGTTTTGGTCCGCTACACTTAGATTACGTTTTAGGTATTGTTAAAGCTTACACAACTCGTGTTGGTTCAGGTCCTTTCCCTACAGAGCTTTACGATGGTCAAGACAAGCAAGACCCAGTTGGCAGACACTTAGGTGAGAAAGGCAACGAGTTTGGTGCAACGACTGGTCGTTTACGTCGTACCGGTTGGTTTGATGCAGTGGCAATGCGCCGTGCAGTTCAAATCAACAGCATCAGCGGTTTCTGCTTAACTAAACTAGACGTACTTGATGGTCTAGAAAAAGTGAAAATCTGTACTGGTTATCAATTAGAAGACGGCACTGTAACTAATGTGACTCCTCTTGCTGCTGAAGGCTACGAGAAAGTAACTCCAGTATACGAAGAAATGCCAGGTTGGAGCGAAAACACCTTTGGTGCAACTTCTGTTGAGCAACTTCCAGAAGCCGCTATCAACTATATCAAGCGCCTAGAAGAAATCACTGGCGTGCCAATTGATATCATCTCAACAGGCCCAGACCGCGTTGAGACAATGATTGTTCGCAACCCTTTTGCTGAATAATCCTGCTGTCGATTGATAAAGAAAAAAGCTGCTACGGCAGCTTTTTTTGTGTCTATTACCCTACAAGTTTTTGTCTTTCTGCCGATAAGTAAGTGAATTTTTGCTCATATGATAAAATTAGACTTCGCTTTGGCGTAAATAATGCTTAATCAAATTTGAGTGTCGATGTTGCTGCAGAGCAAGTAATTTGCCTTTGCAGCCTGCTATAGTTAAACAATCAGCTTTACTTTGATGGGTCTTCGATGAATTACTTACTTCGTTATTTTGCAGCTTCAGCATTGAGTGTTTCCTTAAGTCTCAGTATACAGAGCAAAGTATCTGCCGAAGAGGCTATCGAAGCTGTGCCTTTGTATACGCAACAAGAGCTACTAGCGCTCATTGAAAAAAATCAACACCTTGCTCGGGTTAAAGCGGATGAGTGCCAGCTGGTTAAAGATATTGAAGCGCGTGCTGAAATTATGGCGCTGCCTTCGTATCAGTTTCTTTATGGTGACATGTTAGCTTATGCCGTGTGTGTAGACAGAGATGTTGAGCTCGGCCTTTATTATATGAAAAGGGCAGCAGAGCAGGGCCTTGCGGCGGCGCTTGAACAATTAGGTCGCTACTATGATGTTGGTCAGTTGGTGCAAGAAGATAAAGCGATGGCGGTAACCTATCTGAGAGAAGCCGCAGCACTTGGCAACTTAAACGCTCAGTTAAGACTCGTAGATGTATTTAATCAAGGTCATGGTAGTCCAAGAGATTATGAAGATGCCTATCGATGGTTGTTTCATTCCGCAGTTGCAGATAAAAAGCTACATAAGCGGATCCAGGTAGCACTAGGGCAATTGGCAAACAAAATGCCTGATAGCGTGGTAAAGCGGGCTAGATTGCCTATATAACCTGAACTCGGGATAACAACTTGTTCTCTAGCTGCTGCTATCCCTTACTACTGCGTTAAATTTGCTTGCAATAGGCCAGCTATTGACGCACAAATTTGCCTTGTATTAAGAAATAACTTCTGGCTAGAGTGATACTACGCTTTTGAGCTTAGTGATTTTAGTGGATCAACTTACTTCTTATCTCGAGTTCAGGTTATATAACCTGAAGCTCAGGTTAACTCCGTGGGATAAATAGGTATTACTTTCAGCAGGTTATGAGTGGAAAGTAAAAGCGGCGTAAGTTACGCCGCTTTGCTTACTTCTAAATAAAGCCGGTAAGCTAGCTTATTACTTATCCAAATCTCTGGTTAAGTAATTTGTTGGCTGCTAAGCTTTGCACCAATTTGGCCTTCTTTATTCGTATTTGGATCTTTAAGCACCGTTAGCTTAGGCGGCTGCAACGCCAATACGCGGTCGCCTTCTTCTGGAAGCTTTTTCATGTCAGAGGTAAAAGGGCGGATCAAGATGGGTTCCTCATCTTTGTTCTGCTCTGTGAGTACAAACAGTGGGATTGCTTCACTGTTAACCTCTTTATACTGTTCCCATTTAAACTCTTCTGAGATCCGAGTTACGCTCACTTTGCCGCCCTTAGCCATCATACTACTTAGCTTGGCGTAGTTACCTTCGTCGCCAAACAAGATTTGGCGAGAAAGGAAAGTGGCGCTATCTTTGTTCGCCTTAGCGTGGTTAGTGGATGATTTGAGCGAATAAACACATTGATCGCCAAGTAAATGAGAAAAGTACTGTACGCCTAATGCGTTGTGGTGACGGTTAGGTGAAAGCGCTAGCACTGACTTTAAGCTGGTCAACGGGAGGTAACGCTCGGCATGTTCCGACTATGGGTTACCATAGTAACAAGGCAGTCCGTCCATTCTTGCCATTTTGCAGTTTTCCCATGCGGGATCGGAGAGATAAACATCAATATTTTGGTCTTTTAAGCCCTTAGCCACCGCTCTAGCTACATGGTTTGCACCAATGATAAGTAAGGTATTGGGCTTTGGTTGACGCACTCCTAAAAGACGTGCGAAAGGCGTTGCCGTTAGGCTTTGTAGTACCACGGTGACAATGATGACGGTGAAAATAAGCGGCACCATTTTATCCGCATCTGCTATCTGTGATTTGGTCATACTCAACGCAAAAACTGAGCCTACAGCTGCAGCAACAATGCCTCGAGGAGCTATCCAGCTTAACAGAATACGAGACTTTATCGGTAAGTCAGTATTGAACGTCGATAAGAATATCGACAGTGGTGTATTAAGAAATAACTTCTGGCTAGAGTGATACTACGCTTTTGAGCTTAGTGATTTTAGTGGATCAACTTACTTCTTATCTCGAGTTCAGGTTATATAACCTGAAGCTCAGGTTAACTCCGTGGGATAAATAGGTATTACTTTCAGCAGGTTATGAGTGGAAAGTAAAAGCGGCGTAAGTTACGCCGCTTTGCTTACTTCTAAATAAAGCCGGTAAGCTAGCTTATTACTTATCCAAATCTCTGGTTAAGTAATTTGTTGGCTGCTAAGCTTTGCACCAATTTGGCCTTCTTTATTCGTATTTGGATCTTTAAGCACCGTTAGCTTAGGCGGCTGCAACGCCAATACGCGGTCGCCTTCTTCTGGAAGCTTTTTCATGTCAGAGGTAAAAGGGCGGATCAAGATGGGTTCCTCATCTTTGTTCTGCTCTGTGAGTACAAACAGTGGGATTGCTTCACTGTTAACCTCTTTATACTGTTCCCATTTAAACTCTTCTGAGATCCGAGTTACGCTCACTTTGCCGCCCTTAGCCATCATACTACTTAGCTTGGCGTAGTTACCTTCGTCGCCAAACAAGATTTGGCGAGAAAGGAAAGTGGCGCTATCTTTGTTCGCCTTAGCGTGGTTAGTGGATGATTTGAGCGAATAAACACATTGATCGCCAAGTAAATGAGAAAAGTACTGTACGCCTAATGCGTTGTGGTGACGGTTAGGTGAAAGCGCTAGCACTGACTTTAAGCTGGTCAACGGGAGGTAACGCTCGGCATGTTCCGACTATGGGTTACCATAGTAACAAGGCAGTCCGTCCATTCTTGCCATTTTGCAGTTTTCCCATGCGGGATCGGAGAGATAAACATCAATATTTTGGTCTTTTAAGCCCTTAGCCACCGCTCTAGCTACATGGTTTGCACCAATGATAAGTAAGGTATTGGGCTTTGGTTGACGCACTCCTAAAAGACGTGCGAAAGGCGTTGCCGTTAGGCTTTGTAGTACCACGGTGACAATGATGACGGTGAAAATAAGCGGCACCATTTTATCCGCATCTGCTATCTGTGATTTGGTCATACTCAACGCAAAAACTGAGCCTACAGCTGCAGCAACAATGCCTCGAGGAGCTATCCAGCTTAACAGAATACGAGACTTTATCGGTAAGTCAGTATTGAACGTCGATAAGAATATCGACAGTGGTCGAGCAATAAATAATACTACAGCAAGAAAGATAAAGACGTCGGTGTCTAACAGCATTAAATCTTCTAATTTGAGTCGTGCCGCGAGTAAGATAAATAAGCTCGAAATCAGGATCATTGAGAGATCTTCTTTAAACTCTAATACTGAGTCTATTTCCAAGTCATCTTGGTTAGCGAGCCAAATACCAAAGATGGTCACGGCAAGTAGGCCTGACTCATGACTCAGATGATTCGATAGCGTAAAGCTAAACAACACGAGCGCTAAAATGGCGAATTTGTGAAGCTCGAAAGGAAGCCACTCTTTTCTTATTAGGTAAGTGGTGAGGTAACCTGATGCGACGCCAATACTTATCCCCACACCGAGTGTTGATACAAGCGCCCATAGGGTGTGACTGAAGATACCTTCGCCACCAACTAAAGAGACGGCTTCAAATACGAGTACCGCAAAGAGTGCACCAATAGGGTCTATGACTATACCTTCCCAACGTAAAATACGGTCTATGTCTTTGTCTGGGCGCATCGCGTTCAGCATCGGGGCAATAACCGTTGGACCGGTCACGACAAGTACTGCGCCCAATACGGCGGCAACTTGCCAGTTAAGCTCCAGCACGAAAATTGCGGTTGTTGCTATCACCGCAAAGGTTGCCAACATCCCGATAGAACAAAGGTTCCGTACGACCTTACCAATTCCTTTGAGTTCTTTAAAATGCAGGGTTAGTGAACCTTCAAAAAGGATAACGGCAACGGAAAGTGAGACGACGGGAAAGAGTAAATCCCCGAGTAAGGCATCTGGATCCAGCGTGCCACTAAATGGCCCCAAAGCAAGACCAATAAGAAGTAAAAACAAAATTGCAGGAACCTTAAAGGCCCAAGCAAGCCATTGTGCTATTACAGAACATACTGCAATACCTGCAATGTAGATTGCTGACATAGATTCTCCCCGGTTGGATTATCCCAACATTTTTATCAGTATAGCTAGCATCCAGTTATAACACAGCGCGAATGAGGGTAAAGTGAATAAATTACTGAAAATAAGGTATTATAAAATTGATTTATGGTGGTCATAAATAATTAACATGGGATAGGGTTGCAATCTTACCCGAGCTTACGTTAAGGTAATAGGCGTTCAAGGCGTGGAGTAAATCGCGCCGTCATTCACAATCTACTCATTACGCAATTATTCATTGCGGTACAGCCTTTCCGGCCGCACCAAACCATGGTGGCCCTGTTGGAAACGGCTCGACGTCAAGGGTTAAGTACTTGATGTCACAATCAATCTTCTATTAGTGAAATGTCAGCCAGTTAACGATAGTTGCTGTGTCTGGGTTTAGCATGTGTGGCGACATGATGGGACTAAGGTCTTCGCCGTCGCACGTCTGTTTGTTTTATCTATTTGCCGACTTTTAGGTCGATGCATTGCGCTTTCTGTTGTCTTCTAATAGGAGATATTTGGAGTACCAACTCGTGAGTGGGTGGTTAATTTAATGCAGGAATTTATGTCGATGAAACAGTCAAAACGTATAGTAATCAAGATCGGGAGTGCGCTGATCGCGCCAGAGCAAGATGGGTGTCGATCCCGCTATTTACTCAGCATCGCGCAATTCATCGTGCGTTGTCGAGCCAGAGGTATTGAAGTAATCCTCGTCTCTTCAGGTTCAGTCGCAGCAGGGTCACACTTATTTCCAAACTCAGAGCAGCCTAGCATTGCGGTAAAAAAAGCGATGGCGGCAGCTGGCCAAACCGAGATGATGGCTACGTGGGACCGCTTCTTCGACTTTCCGTCGGCGCAGATATTGCTGACTCATGGCGACCTGCGTGACAGGGAGCGATATACCAGTATTCGTGAAACAATATTCACTTTACTCGATCATGGAATACTGCCTATTATCAATGAAAATGATACCGTGACCACAGACGATTTGAAGGTGGGTGATAACGATAATTTATCTGCCATGGTAGCGGGGGCTGCAGATGCTGATGGGCTAATTATCTGCTCCGACGTCAGTGGTTTATATAACAAAAACCCTAATTTACATGCTGACGCAGTGCTGATTTCAGAGGTGACAGAGATCACTGAAGAAATCTACGATATGGCAGGTTGTCCAACGAGCAAGGTTGGCACCGGTGGTATGAAGACCAAAATTGAAGCTGCTGAAAAGGCGACGTCTCACGATATAGATACTTATATTGTTAACGGCTTCGAAGAAACAACCTTTGAATTATTGTTGGCGGGAAAAAATCCAGGCACGGTATTTACAGCCTATGATAAACCGATGCAAGAAGCGGTGCATTGGATGACTCACACAGCATCAGAGCAAGGTGAGCTGGTCGTAGATAGCGATTATGGCTCAGGCGAAAATCAAGTGGTGGGTCAGTTAAGTGGTGATGAAATCACTGAAGTAAAAGGTGAGTTTTCTGTTGGAGATACCGTACTCGTGAGGAGCAAAGATGGTAAGCGCTTAGCCAAAGCAACCACCAATTACAGTAGCTGCCTATTAAACTTTTTAACTGAACATGAAGAGAATCCGATCAGCGAAAGAATTCAAGATAGTATCGGACCCGTTATTTCAGAACAAGATATTGCATTATTGGAGAAGTCATAAGACATGAGTTTAATCACAGATATTTCATCACAGGCTGCAAAAGCAGCGAAACAGTTAGCACTATTATCTACAGAGCAAAAAAATGCAGTGTTAGCAGATATGGCAAAAGGGATCCGTGAAAACAGCGATGCCATTATTAAAGCCAATGAAGCTGATTTAGCTGCTGCTCGTGATAACCAGCTTAGCGACGCCATGATCGATAGATTAACGCTTAACCAAGCGCGGATTGAAAGCATGGCTGAAGGTATCGAAACCATCATTCGACTGGACGATCCAGTGGGTGCACGTAGAGACATGGGTGTAAGACCAAATGGCATTAAAATCAGCAAAATGCGAGTGCCACTTGGTGTTGTCTGCATGATTTATGAGGCGCGCCCCAATGTCACCGCTGACGCAGGTGCGCTGTGTTTTAAATCAGGTAATGGTGTTATTTTACGTGGTGGTAAAGAGGCGTTAGCGAGTTCTTTAGAGATCGCAAAAGCGATGCATAAGGCGCTTGAAAAACATAACCTACCTGCCGCGTTGGTTTCTGTTATTCCTGATCCAGACCGCGCGTTGTTAATGGAGCTGATGCAGCAAAAAGAGTATATCGACCTTATCATCCCACGTGGCGGTGAGGGTCTAATCAATTTCGTTACTGAGAATAGCACGGTGCCAGTGATCCAGCATTTTAAAGGCGTGTGTCACTTGTATATAGATAAAACAGCCAATCTCGACAAAGCAATGGCGCTCCTGTTAAACGGTAAAACGCAGCGTACTGGTGTGTGTAATGCGCTTGAAGGGTTAATCGTTCACCAAGATATCGCTCCGACTTTTTTACCGAAAGTTGCTGCAGCACTGGCTGAAAGGGGTGTGAAAATTAATGCGTGTAAGCAAACCGTAGCTTATTTTGATAATGCAGTTGAATTAAGTGATGACGAATTTGGTGAAGAATACTTGAGCCTTGAAATAGCGATTCGTCAGGTTGCTGATTTTAATGCAGCGCTTGCACATATTGATCGCTTTGGCAGTCATCATACTGAAGTTATCTGTACGGAAGACAAAGCAGCTGCTGATTTGTTCCAACGCGGTGTTGATGCGTCGGTTGTGATGGTTAACGCTTCCTCACGCTTTAGTGATGGTTCAGCGTTAGGTTTAGGTGCCGAGATTGGTATTGCTACCACCAAATTGCACGCATACGGACCTATGGGCTTGGAGTCGCTAACAACCGAAAAGTTTTTAGTGAATGGTGAAGGCCAAATCAGAGAATAATGAACTGATGCTGCTTGAGTAGGTGGAAGAATTATACTCAGTGGTATACACAGAATGACATAAGTAACTGCAAAGCTCGGGTCGAAAGACTTGGGCTTTTTTCTTTTCGATTTAGAGGGTTAATTTTGTAAGAAGTAAGAAGTAAGAAGTAAGAAGTAAGAAGTAAGAAGAGCGGAAAGTGGTGGAGCTAAGCAGGATCGAACTGCTGACCTCCTGCGTGCAAGGCAGGCGCTCTCCCAGCTGAGCTATAGCCCCACATTCCGTCAGTAGACGAAGCGAAATTTAATCATTTTTTATATTCCCGTCAACCCCAGACAAAAAATTTCGCTATTTTTTTATAGTCTTTGTTACACTGAACTGAAAATAAAACGAATTAAGCGAATTATGGTTCTGCGTCCTATCTTTTCTATTCTCATTATTGGGCTGCTAGCGAGTTGTGCATCACAGCCTGATGAGCCTGAACTTATTATCGAAAAACAATCTCTTCATAAGCGTCTTTCGCCAACTGGTGATCAAGAATTTGCTTTTATTGTCACGGTACAAGCAACACCTCGAATGGAGCTGGATGCAAGTAAGCCAATATCAAGAAGAGAGCTAAAACGTTTTGCTGAGTTTGAGCGTATTGAAGATTCCCCCTCTCTAAAACTCAAGTTAGAAGAGCAAGCCGTCGCCTTATTAAAACCTGCTTTGATTGAGGCGGACTACTGTAATGCAGGTCATAAAATTACTGATGTGTACTGGCGACATCGTAGCGTTCAGCTACGAGGTAAGTGTTTGTGATCAGAAACAATCCGAGTGCACTTGCAGAGCGGCTCGCTCAGTTAGATATCAATTATCTCAATTATGAGCATCCACCGTTACATACTTGTCTAGCTGCTGACAACTTGAAGTTAGAGAGAAAAGGGACGCGACTGAAAAACCTCTTTCTTCGAGATAATTATGGAAAGCGACACTTTCTTTTTATTATTCCTGCAGATAAGCAAGTTGATCTAAAAGCGCTGTCTAAATCTCAAGGGATGTCGCGTTTAGGTTTTGCATCGACGGACAGGCTAGCAAAGTATTTAGGAGTGGAACAAGGCTGTGTATCAGCACTCACATTGCATAACGACAGTGAGCAACAAGTCGAATTATGGCTTGATAGTGAACTGCAATCTGCGCAGTTATGGCAGTGTCACCCTCTAGTGAATACTAAAACTTGGGTGTTAACGCTCGAAGATTTGAAACGCTTTTGGCAAGTCACTGGGCACTCACCTCACTGGGTTGACTGTGTTTCTCAAACTCAGAGCTAAGCCGACTGTACAGACGGTAAAAAGTGACGCACAAAACCAAGTGATACCAGCTTGCTCATAAATCAAACCCGGAAGATAAGAACCCAGCACGCCTCCGGAATAATAAAATGAAACATAAGCGCCATTAGTGACGGTTGCAGGTGCCTGACTAATACTGTTGGCTAATGGCGCAGCGGTTGAATGGATCACAAACATACAGGCGCAGAATAGCGTAAATAAGACCACAAAAAAGAACACAGACGCCACGGGTAATAGCGCAATGGTTGTAGCATAGATGAAGAACATCACAGCTAAAAATCGCCAGGTAGAATGAAATTTACTTTGTAGCCAAGGTGTAACGATAGACCCTAAAGCACCAACTAAATAGCCTGTATAGACCCAGCCCACTTTGCTGGGATCGGTTAAATTAAAGTCGTACTTGAGTATAAAAGGTAAAAAGTTAAGTAGTCCCGCGAAGCAGAAAAACATACAAAATACAGAGCTGTATAATCTCACTAGGCGTGATTGCTTGAGTGGTGCCAGGTAGTCCCTGATCCTTGTCGCGTGAATTATTGGTGGTTTGTTCTTGCTGGCCCGAATGCTAAATGCTAGCACAATCAATAACAATGCGTTTAGGTAATAGAAACTTTGCCACTCAAACCAGACAGTAAAGTTGGCTGCAAGCGTACGGCCAAAATAACCTCCGGCTATGGTACTTCCGATGTACAAGCTCATGTTTCTTTTCAACTGTGAGCCACTAAACTGTTGGCCGATATAACCTATCATCGCAGTAAGTGCAGCAGGTAATAATAGTCCTTGAATTAACCGGGTAAACAAGAGCCCTGAAAACGAAGTCATTGAAGCAAATGCTACACTGCTGAGTGCCAATAGCAGCATGGTCCATTTTAAAATGCGCAGCGGATTAGACTTTGTCAGCAATAATCCGTAGCAGATTGGCGCGATAGCCAGAGGTAGCATAGTTGCTGACATCAGCATGCCTGCATCTGACGCTGACACATTAAATTGCTCTGCAAACTCAGCCAGCAGCGGCTGCGGTGCATAGAGCACAAAAAAAATGGTAACGGAGCAAAGCAGTAGATGAATGACAGGCATTAAGCAATAAGGCTTTTAATTTCGATGAGTTAGCTTAAATTAAAGCAAACTAGATGACAATTTTTTGCGCTAAATCACGGTGTGCAACAATAATTTTGGTAGTTTTACATTAGATTGAACGATTCCTCTCTGGTCAATCGAAATTGCTGAGTTAAAATAGTGAAAAGTCTATTTTACGGAGTTGCATGATGGGTTCACTGCAAGATCAGTTGCTAAAAGCAGGTCTAACAACTGAGCACAAAGCGAAAGTTGCAAAAACACAAAAGCGTAAACAGCAGAAGAAAAAGAAAAAAGGCGCAACGAGCGACCAAACAGACCTCCAAAAACATATTGAGCAAACAAAGCTTGAGCAGCAAAAGCGTGCCGAAGAGCTAAATAAAGCGAAGCAAGAAACGCTAAAAGATAAAGAGCAAATTGCTCGCGTGAAGCAGATCTTAGAACATCATAACCAAGATGAGATCCGCGGCAATGTGACCTTTAACTTCACATACCAAAATAAGGTGAAGGAGTTAGAAGTTAATTCCGAAACACAAAAAGCGCTATCAAAGGGGCGTTTAGCGATTTGTGTGTTAGAAGAGCAGTTCTACGTACTACAAGATGAACCTGCTAGAAAGATTGCAGAGGTAGACGAGAAGTATATCGTTTTCCATGTTGAGGACAATCAGCAAGGTGATGAGGATGACCCTTACGCTGACTTTGAGGTCCCAGATGATTTGATGTGGTAGTGATTAGGCTTTAGGTCAAACTTTAGTCTACACTGACTTACAACGTTAACCGTCAATAAAAAGAGTAATGATATGAGCAAGATGAAAAAACTACTAGTAGGGACTACGGTGGCAATTTGCGCACTAGGTTCAGCAAGTTCAATGGCTGCAGATGGTAAAGCATTATACACAGCAAAAATGTGTCAAACCTGTCATGGTGCAGAAGGTAAAGCACCAATCATGCCTCTGTATCCTAAGCTAAATGGTCAAAGCAAAGAGTATTTAGCCGCACAAATGAAAGATATCAAATCAGGTAAACGTAATAATGGTATGTCAGCGGCGATGAAAGCGATGGTTGCCAATGTCACTGACGCTGAAATCGATGCGATTGCAGAGTATCTATCTAAAGTTGAATAACATCAAAATTAGATGTCAAAGATGATAAAAAACCACCGTTCGCGGTGGTTTTTAGTTGAAGATATAATTAAGCTATTTTAGACTTATATACATCCAAATGTGGAGTCAATAAGGGATCCCCATGTTCGAATTACCTCAGTTAAATTTAAAAGACAAAGTAAGCGCAGAAGAATGGCAACTGCGTGTTGACCTTGCCGCTTGCTATCGATTGGTTGAGCACTTTCGTTGGGGAGATCTAATTTATACACATATGTCGGCGCGTTTGCCGGGAACGGATCATTATTTAGTAAACGCCTTTGGGCTGACCTTTGATGAAGTCACCGCTTCCAATTTGGTGAAGGTCGATCTCGAAGGAAATATTCTTGATGATACGCCATTTAAGATTAATCCGGCGGGCTTTACCATTCACAGTGCAATCCATGAGGTGCGAGAAGATGCGCATTGCGTTATTCACCTCCATACCAAAGAAACGATTGCAGTCGCGAGTGTAGAATGTGGTTTATTGCCTTTGAGTCAGCATAGCATGTTCTCTTTACCATCACTGTCATATCACGGCTATGAAGGTTTAGCGGTGAATATGGATGAGAAAAAGCGTTTGCAAGATGACTTAGGTACAACTAATCACATGCTGCTCGTAAACCATGGTGGTTTAACTGTTGGACCAACGGTAGGCGATGCCTTTATGCGTTTTTATGATTTACAGCGTGCATGCGAAATCCAAGTTGCAATTCAAGCAACGGGACAACAAGCGTTACCTGTACCACAACCCATTATTGATAACATTTATAACCAAGCGAATGTCGTGCATAGCGGTAGCACCGGTGGTCAATTAGCATGGCCTGCAATGCTTCGTAAAGCTTACCGCCTAGACCCAAGCTTTGCGCAATAGGAGTCAACATGAAAGTTAATCGCGTCGAAGTTTTCGATATTCATTGTCCAGATAGACCTGCTTGGACACCCGTTTTTGTTCGTATTCACACCGATGAAGGTATTTCAGGGGTTGGTGAAGCAGGGCTTGCATACGACCTTGGTCACAGTGCTGCGGCCAGTATGATCAAAGAAATGGCTGAAGCCTTTTTGATTGGTCATGACCCTTTTCAAACTGAGCTGCTTTGGTCGCGTATGCTGAGAGAAGGTTTTTGGGGTTTAGGTGGCGGACCTGTGGTATATGCGGCGATGTCAGCAATAGATACCGCGCTTTGGGATATTAAAGGTAAAGCCTTAAACCTACCTGTTTATCAGTTGCTTGGTGGTAAAGTGAACCCTGAGCTTCGCACCTATGCCTCGCAATTACAGTTTGATTGGGATAGCGAATTTAAGGCGCTTGTTCAGCCACACGAGTATGCTGAAGCGGCTCACAAAGCCATTGCAGAAGGGTACGATGCGGTTAAAGTTGATCCAATTCAGTACGACAAAGATGGCAACACCTATTACGATAGAACTAAGCTTATCTCGCGTGCGGAAATGAAATTATACCGTGCAAGAATGAAAGCAATACGTGAAGCGGTAGGTGATGAAGTCGACATTATTTTTGAATGCCACAGCTTACCGGGCGCGACATCTGCCATTCAAATTGCAGATATCGCTGAAGAATTTGATTGTATGTATTATGAAGAGCCTGTGAATTATCTTAACCACTCTTTACATGCGAAGGTAGCAAACAAGACCTCTGTACCAATCGCAGGTGGTGAGCGTTTGTATAATCGCTGGGGTGTTCGCCCTTATTTTGAAGATCAAAGTATTGATGTACTGCAGCCAGATATTGGCCTATGTGGTGGCTTTACGGAAACCAAGAAAGTATGTGATTACGCCGATATCTTTGATATCCGTATTCAGGCGCACGTCTGTGGTGGCCCGGTTGCAACTGCAGCGTTATTACACTTGGAAACCGCGATCCCAAACTTCCTGATCCATGAGCACCATACTTACGCAATCAAAAAGTGGAACAGAGAGCTATGCTTGCAAGATCCACAGCCTAAGAATGGTATCTTTAGAGTGTCAGAAGAGCCGGGGCTTGGTATTGAGCTAAACGATGAAATCGTGATGCGCTCAGCCCGTGTGGAAATTAAGTAGACATCCGACGCTCAGCTTAAATACCTGATTTTGGAGTAACAGTTAGCTCTTGCTATTGTTATTCTTAGACTCAATCAGATACAAAAAAACCCAAGCAGTGCTTGGGTTTTTCATCTAAGCCAGAGTTATTATTTTAACAATGACTCAGTTAGTACCGGGCGAATTTCTTTTACAATCGCTTGGCAAAGCTTAGGTGCGCCACAGATGATGTTGCCGCTACGGTTAAAGTTAGCACCGTCAGCAAAATCAGTGACCATACCGCCTGCTTCTTTTACTAGCAGCTCACCGGCTGCTGTATCCCAAGGCTTAAGGCCAATTTCAAAGAAACCATCCATACGACCTGCTGCAACATATGCCATGTCTAAAGCTGCAGAGCCCGCACGGCGGATATCAGCTGTATGAATGAATAATGCTTTGAATGCTTCTAGGTAGGCATCCATGTGGTGCTTTTGCTTGAAAGGGAAACCCGTGGCAAGCACAGTGCCTTGTAATTCAATAGACTTAGATACACGAATACGTTTGTTGTTTAGCTGTGCGCCTTGGCCACGAGAAGCGGTAAATAACTCGTCGCGGATTGGATCGTATACAACAGCTTGCTCTACGCGGCCTTTAACTCTTAACGCGATAGAAACAGCATAGTGAGGAATACCTTTAACGAAGTTAGTTGTACCGTCTAGAGGATCGATAACCCAAAGGTAGTCTGCATCTTTGCCTTCGTGATGACCAAATTCTTCACCAACAATAGAGTGATCAGGGTAAGATTTTAAAATTGTGTCACGAACGATTGATTCCGCATCTTTATCGATGTTAGTTACTAAATCATTAGTGCCTTTTTGAGTGGCTTCAACGCGCGATAAATCTTCACTTGCACGTAGGATAATCTTACCTGCGTTACGCGCAGCGCGTACCGCAATGTTCAACATTGGATGCATAGCATTACCTTTAGGTTGTAAAAGAACAGGATCATTTTGAGCCGGCGTATTCTAGCGGTTTTTTCTCTAAAGTAAATAACCAATTGTGAATTTTTCTGGTTGTTTTTTGTACTCCGTTGCTGCGTAAAGATTTTTAATTTCTGGTTGTGGAGCTTGGAAAAACGCAAATTAGATATGCTACACTGCGCCATTATTTTTGTTTGAGACTCGTGTAAATGGCTTTAGAAGATATTCGAATTGTATTAGTGAACACCTCACACTCTGGCAATATTGGCTCTGTTGCGAGAGCGATGAAGACGATGGGGTTATCTAAGCTTTATTTAGTTGACCCTGCATGTGAAGTGGACAGCCATGCAAGTGCATTGGCGGCTGGCGCAACCGACGTGTTGGGTGCAGCGACTAAAGTCGATACACTTCAAGAGGCGATTGCTGATTGCGCTTTAACTATTGGCACGAGTGCGCGCTCACGCACTTTGTCGTGGCCAATGGTAGACCCGCGTGAGTGTGCACAAAAATTGGTTGCTGAGTCGGTGAATGGTCCTGTCGCCCTTGTATTCGGTCGTGAGAATAGCGGCCTAACAAATGAAGAGTTGCAATTGTGCAACTATCATGTGTGTATTCCAGCTAATCCTGAGTATAGCTCGCTTAATCTTGCCATGGCAGTGCAAACTTTGGCCTACGAAACGCGTATGACATATCTAGACACGCAAGAAAAGCAGCCAGAAGAAGTAGATGAAACGATTTACCCATCATCAAAGCAGATGGAGTTATTCTACGAGCATCTTGAAAATACCCTGAATGACACCGGCTTTATCATCAAGCAGCATCCGGGCATGGTAATGACTAAGCTAAAGCGTTTGTTCAACCGCGCTAGACCGGAAGAGCAAGAACTTAATATTCTACGTGGGATCCTAAGTTCGATAGATAAATCTACTAACAAGTAAACCAGACAGGATGCAGTATTGGCCAACTCAGCGCGCCAATACTGTTATATTTCTATCGTCTAAATATTAACCATTCCTTTTGTGAAATCTTGCATAAATCTTCATCACTAATACTTGACTAAAATACTCAGGTAATTACAATATCCATAATACTTGATTAAATTACTCAGGTATTTCGGGTAGGCATACGAGGGTTGCAGATTTAAAGCCGTTATTATGCTTGGTTAATACTTGACTATCTTAGTCAAGTAATTAAAATTTGCGGCTTGGTAAATTAGCGGGGGTTATGCATGAAACTAACATCAAAAGGCAGATACGCCGTGACAGCAATGTTAGATGTTGCGTTACACGCAAGTATTGGCCCTGTTCCACTAGCCGATATCTCTGAACGACAAGAGATTTCGCTATCTTACCTTGAACAATTATTTGCCCGTCTACGTAAACATGGCTTAGTTAGCTCTGTACGTGGTCCAGGCGGCGGCTACTTATTAGGCCGTGATGCACACACGATTTCCGTTGGTGATGTGATTAATGCAGTTGACGAGTCCGTTGACGCAACACGTTGTCACGGCGAAGGCGGCGGTTGCCAAAGCGGTATGCGCTGTCTGACTCATTCATTGTGGTCTGATTTAAGTGTGCGAATTGAAGAGTTTTTAAACAGTATTTCCCTAGCCGAGTTAGTCGCCGACGCGGATGTTCAATCCGTAGCAACGCGGCAAGATAAGCACGTTAAACGTGTTATCGAGCAATTAGACAATATTCAAGTGAGCTGTCAACTCTAGGTTGACGTCAAGCGGAGAGATAAATGAAATTACCGATATATCTAGATTATGCAGCAACCGCTCCGGTTGATCAGCGTGTTGCAGACGAGATGATGCAGTGCCTGACAATGGATGGTAACTTTGGTAATCCAGCTTCTCGTTCACACCGTTTCGGTTGGCAAGCAGAAGAACTGGTTGATCAGGCGCGTAATGATATCGCTGATTTAATCAACGCTGATCCGCGTGAAATCGTTTTCACATCTGGTGCAACTGAATCAAACAACCTTGCAATCAAAGGTGCTGCACAGTTCTACAAAAAGAAAGGCAAACACATCATCACCGTTCGTACTGAACATAAAGCAGTACTAGACACCTGCCGTGAGCTTGAGCGTCAAGGCTTTGAAGTGACGTATATGGATGTTGAAGACAACGGCTTACTTGACTTGAAAAAGCTTGAAGCAACGATGCGCGAAGACACTGTTTTAGTGAGCGTAATGCACGTTAATAACGAGCTAGGTGTTATTCAAGATATCGCGACTATCGGTGAGATGTGTCGTGAGCGCAAAATCATGTTCCATGTTGATGCGGCGCAAAGTGCTGGCAAGGTACTAATCGACCTACAAACATTGAAAGTAGACTTTATGTCATTTTCTGGCCACAAAGTTTATGGCCCTAAAGGCATCGGTGCGTTGTACGTACGCCGTAAGCCACGTGCGCGTTTAGAAGCGCAAATGCACGGTGGTGGTCATGAGCGCGGTATGCGTTCAGGTACGCTTGCTACTCACCAAATTGTGGGTATGGGCACTGCGTTTAGAATTGCTAAGCAAGACTTTGAAAAAGACCATGCACACATCAGTGCGCTTCGTCAGCGTCTATTGGACGGCCTAATGGATATGGACGAAGTTTATTTTAATGGTGCTATCGACCAATCAGTACCTGGCATTGTAAACATCAGCTTCAACTTTGTTGAAGGTGAAAGTCTACTGATGGCGGTAAAAGACATTGCGGTTTCTTCAGGTTCTGCATGTACATCGGCGAGCTTAGAGCCATCTTATGTACTGCGTGCTCTAGGTCGTAATGACGAATTAGCACACAGCTCTATCCGTTTCAGTATTGGTCGTTTTACGACAGAAGAAGAGATCGATTACACCGTCAATCTTCTTAAGAATTCTATTGGTCGCTTACGTGAGATGTCACCGCTTTGGGAAATGCACCAAGATGGCATCGACTTAGATAGCGTTGAATGGGCACACCATTAAGCAAGTTTTAGCCGCTGGCTGGATACTATCCAGCCGCAAGCAGGTAGTGAGGAAATAGTTATGGCTTACAGTGATAAAGTTATCGACCACGTTGAGAATCCACGTAACGTAGGTTCTTTAGACAAGAACGATCCAAGCGTAGCAACGGGCATGGTGGGGGCACCTGCATGTGGCGACGTAATGAAACTACAAATTAAAGTGTCAAAAGAAGGCATCATCGAAGATGCGAAATTCAAGACATATGGTTGTGGTAGCGCGATTGCATCATCATCCCTTGTGACTGAGTGGGTGAAAGGTAAATCGTTAGAAGAAGCTGCGACTATCAAAAACACTGATATCAGTGCTGAGCTTGAGTTGCCACCAGTGAAAATCCACTGCTCAATTTTGGCAGAAGATGCGATTCAAGCTGCGATTGCAGATTATAAGAGTAAACAAGCGAAGTAAGAGACTATTATGGCAGTGACGTTAACAGATGCAGCCGCTAATCGCGTATTAGCCTTTTTGAGTAACCGTGGAAAAGGCATAGGGCTGCGCGTTGGTATTAAAACCACGGGCTGTTCAGGTCTTGCTTATGTTCTCGAATTTGTCGACGATTTAGATGAAGGCGATGAAGTATTTGAAGACAAAGATGTCAAAATCATCGTTGATGCAAAAAGTTTAGTTTATATCGACGGCACAGAGCTTGATTATACAAAAGAAGGTCTGAATGAAGGGTTTAAGTTTAATAACCCAAATCAGAAGGACGAATGTGGCTGTGGCGAAAGCTTCACCGTATAGTTTGCAACAGTGAATAGCTTAAAGCCCTGCCTTGGTGGGGCTTTGCTGTATTAGGTGCGTATGCGTTATTTTGAATTATTTGATTTACCTGTTGATTATCACGTTGATTTAAACAAACTAAATCAAGGTTATTTAGAGCTACAGCGTGCAGTTCACCCAGATAGATTTGCTGGTAAAAGTGAGCGTGAGAAGTTGCTCGCGGTACAGAAAACCGCAGAGATCAACGACGCGCTAGCGGTGCTTAAACACCCAGTTAAACGCGCCGAGTATATGCTAAGCGAAAAGGGTGTAGACATACGTGCAGAGCAACAAACGTTGCAAGATCCGATGTTTTTAATGCAACAGATGGAGCTGCGCGAAGCATTAGAAGAATTACCTGATGCGGCGGATCCTGACGGCGCGATTGCAGAGTTCGAAACACAGATTAAAGCGTTAGATACAGAGTTTAGCGCCTCCCTTGCCGAGCAGCTTCAAAGCGATGACATGAGCACATTAGAAGCCGCAGCAGACAATATTCGTAAGCTAAAGTTTGTCTACAAGTTACGCGACGAATTAGCACGTATCGAAGATGAATTATTCGATTGATGATGTATAGCATCAACAAACGTTAAAGTGAAAAGAGCATTATGGCATT
The DNA here is from genome assembly GCF_000238315.3 of Pseudoalteromonas piscicida. NCBI lineage: Bacteria > Pseudomonadati > Pseudomonadota > Gammaproteobacteria > Alteromonadales > Pseudoalteromonadaceae > Pseudoalteromonas > Pseudoalteromonas piscicida. The sequence goes on along the minus strand of NZ_CP011924.1, from coordinate 2,570,262 downwards.
ATTGCAAATTGCTGAGCCGGGGCAGAGCGCGGCACCTCATGAGCATAAATTAGCGATTGGTATTGACTTAGGTACCACGAACTCTCTTGTGGCAACAGTACAAAGTGGCGAAACGAAGACCCTTAGCGATTTAATGGGTAAACCTATGCTGCCGTCGGTAGTAAGGTACACCGACTCAGAGGTTATCGTTGGTGAACAAGCCCAAGCTGCTTCTGCTGAAGACCCGACAAATACGCTTATTTCTGTAAAACGTTTTTTAGGTAAAACGCAATCTGAAATAGAACAAAGCTATGGTCAGTTGCCTTATAACTTTGTCGATAATAACGGTTCGCTTGCTATTGAAACCGTAGCTGGCGCTGTAAGTCCAGTACAAGCCTCCGCTGAAATTTTAAAAACATTACACCAACGTGCTATTGATAGCTTTGCTGGTGAAGATGTAATGGGCGCAGTGATCACCGTACCTGCGTATTTTGATGATGCACAAAGACAAAGTACAAAAGACGCAGCCGAGCTTGCTGGTCTAAAAGTATTAAGACTTCTCAATGAGCCGACTGCAGCTGCGGTAGCTTACGGCCTAGACTCTGGTCAAGAAGGCGTGATCGCGGTTTATGACCTTGGTGGTGGTACGTTTGATATTTCTATCTTACGCTTAAACCAAGGCGTGTTTGAGGTATTATCAACCGGTGGCGATTCTAGCCTCGGTGGTGATGACTTTGATTCACTGTTGGTCGATTTCTTCAAACAGCAAACGCAGCTATTTGATTTAAACCCTAAAGAGCTACGCTTGTTTATCAATAAGGCAAGAGCCTGTAAAGAAGCGCTTTCAAGCTATGAAACGGTAAACGTAGAGCTACCAGTTCGCGAGCAAAAGTTGGTTGTTACGATCACGCGTCAAGCATTCGCTGAAATGGCAATGCCATTGGTTAAAAAGACTTTACGCTCTTGTCGCCGCGCGTTAAAAGATGCCGGTGTCACAGCAGAAGAAGTCTTGCAGGTTGTGATGGTCGGTGGGTCGACTCGTATGCCGGTGGTGCGTGAAGAAGTCGGGAGTTTCTTTGCCAAAGAGCCACTAACATCAATCGATCCAGATCGTGTGGTGGCATTAGGTGCTGCTATCCAAGCTGATATTTTAGTGGGTAACAAGCCTGACTCTGACATGTTACTGCTTGATGTATTGCCATTGTCTTTAGGTCTAGAAACTATGGGTGGACTGGTTGAAAAAATCATTCCGCGCAATACCACTATTCCTGTTGCACGCGCACAAGAGTTTACCACCTTTAAAGATGGTCAAACTGCTATGTCATTACATGTATTGCAAGGTGAGCGTGAGCTCGTTGATGATTGTCGTAGCTTGGCTAAATTTAGTCTAAAAGGCATTCCGCCAATGGCGGCAGGCGCTGCGCATATTCGAGTCACTTTTAGAGTTGACGCTGATGGTCTATTGAGTGTTTCGGCTGAAGAAAAGTCGACAGGCGTACAGGCTGAGATCCAGGTAAAACCATCGTTTGGTTTGAGCGATGACCAAGTAGCACAAATGCTAAAAGATTCGATGAGCAATGCCAAAGAAGACATGAGCGCTCGTATGCTTAAAGAGCAGCAGGTTGAAGCACTGCGTGTGTTGGAAGCGTTAGAGGCATCGCTTGCAACGGATGGTCATCTGTTGGCAGAAGATGAGCTCAATACACTGCGCGGTGCAATGACTGAACTTGCACAAATTCGCGAAAGTGCAGACAATCCAGAGCAGATTAAAAAGGCGATCGAAGAAGTCGATCAGGCGAGTAGTGATTTTGCTTCACGCCGTATGGATGAATCAATTAAAAAGGCACTGCAAGGGCAGTCGGTAGACGAGGTGTAATATGCCACAAATTATCTTTTTACCCCATGAAGAGTTATGTCCGGAAGGTGCTGCAATCGAAGCGAAAACGGGTGAAACTGTACTCGATGTGGCGTTGAAAAACGGAATCAGTATTCCACATGCCTGTGAAAAATCATGTGCATGTACTACGTGTCATATCGTTATTCGTGAAGGTTTTGACTCGCTGGAAGAAAGCGATGAGTTAGAAGATGACATGCTAGATAAAGCATGGGGTCTCGAAGCTGAGTCTCGTTTAGGTTGCCAAGCGATAATTAGTGATGAAGACTTAGTGGTTGAAATTCCAAAGTACAATCTCAATATCGTAAATGAAGACCATTAAGTGCTGCTAACAACCTAGGTTGTTACTGACAAATTTAATAAAAGCCGTAGTCTTATACTACGGCTTTTTGCTTTTCTAGGAGGAACGCTATGTCACTCATCAGTAATCCCGAATTTTCACTTATCAATGGCCAAGCACATCATAGTAAAACGCATGTCGATGTGGTTAATCCTGCAACTGGAGAGCACCTTGCTCAGGTTTCTGAGGCGGATAATCAGGCAGCTGATAAAGCGCTGCAAGCAGCGGCTGAAACCTTCGAAAAACTCGTTAGCACCACAGCACATGCCCGTAGTCAAGTACTTAGAAAATGGTACGAATTGGTAATAGAGCATCGTCAGGTGTTGGCTGAAATCGTCACTAAGGAACAAGGCAAGCCGCTTAAGGAGGCACTTGCCGAGGCGGATTATGCTGCAGGATTTATTGAATGGTATAGCGAAGAAGCCAAGCGTGCCTATGGTCAGGTTATTCCCAGTCATTCTCAATCTCATGAGCTAACGACTATTAGGCAAGGGGTTGGTATTGTACTTGGGATCACACCGTGGAATTTTCCACTGGCGATGATCACCAGAAAAGTAGCACCAGCTTATGCCGCAGGCTGTAGTTTTATTTTAAAGCCCTCTGAAAAAACTCCTCTTGCGGCCATTGCTCTTGCAAAGCTGGCTATTCAGGCTGGAATGGAAGTTGGCGCTTTTCAGGTGTTAGTGACTAACGATTCTAAAGGGTTAGTAGCACATCTTACTGAGTCACCACAAGTGCGAAAACTCACTTTTACGGGGTCAACACAAGTGGGGAGTGCGTTGTTGAAGCAATGTGCCGATACGGTGAAAAGAACCTCAATGGAGCTTGGTGGTAATGCACCATTTATTGTTTTCGACAGCGCTGATGTTGAGCAAGCGGTAAGTGGTTTGATGGCAGCGAAGTTTAGAAATTCAGGACAAACTTGTGTGGCCGCAAATCGCGTGTTTGTCGCGAAAGGTATCGCGGCAGAGTTACTCAATACACTCACTCAGCAGGTAAGCACGCTCACCTTGGGAAATGGTTTAGAACAAGGTGTTGATATTGGTCCACTCATTTCACTTGAAGCCAAACAAAAAGCACAGCAGTTGTTGGAAGATGCGTTAGCTAAAGGTGCGAGCATCGCTTATCAAGGTGATAAACAAAGCGGCCAATTTATAGCACCGGTAGTTATCACGGGTGTAAATAGCACCATGCGGATCTTCCATGAAGAAATTTTTGCACCGATTGTCAGCATTATTGATTTTGAGAGTGAAGATGAAGTGGTAAGAATGGCAAACTCTGTGCCGGAAGGGCTTGCTGCTTATTTTTATTCGAATGATGGCAATCAAATAAGGCGAGTAAGTCAAGCGCTTGAGTATGGTATGGTTGGGATTAATGAAGGGATCATATCCAATCCTGTAGCGCCTTTCGGTGGTGTGAAGTTTTCAGGTCTTGGCCGAGAAGGAGCACAGGAAGGACTGCTTGAATACCAAGAAATAAAGTACTTATGCCAAAAGTTTAGCTAGTTCACACTAATTGCGAGGTCGCCTTTCCTCGCAATTGCTTTTATTCTGAGCAAAAGCTCAGTACACTTACCCGCTTATTTGAGTTTTGATATTTTTTCAATGATAGGAATCGAACAACCCCCTACGCTGATCATTTTGGCTGGTGGATTAGGAAGCCGCTTTGGTGGTAACAAGCAGGTTGCTGAGCTGCCAAGTATCGATAAAAGCATTATGGAATTGAGCATAATTGACGCGCATCATGCTGGTGTGCGCGATGTTATTTTGATCATTAATGACAAAGTGCGAAGCCTAATCGAAAATGTGATATTGCCACGATTGCCGAAGGCGCTGAACATTACTTTAGTGCAGCAGCGGCTTAGCGATATTCCAAGTGAATTTATCGACTGTTTAGCCGGGCGAGAAAAACCATGGGGCACAGGGCACGCGCTGTTGTGTGCAAAGGCATACGTTGATAAGCCAGCGATAGTTATCACGGCGGATGATTATTACGGGCCTGATGCATTTGAGCAGCTTGTTGAACATTTTCAAAATCATCGCAATATGGCGATGGTCGCATACCCAATTATAAATACCTTATCTGAACAAGGTGGAGTAAACCGTGGCGTTTGTCAGGTACAAGCGCAACAACTACACTCGGTTGAAGAAGCATTAGATATTCGCTTTGAAAACGGCGAATTGTCAGGTGATATTGCAGGTAAGCGATGTAAGATCGCACACTCTGCGCTTGCTTCGATGACCTGCTGGGGTGTGACGCCGTCACTTTTTGATTCATTAGAAGCCGGATTTAATGCGTTTTTAAGGAGTTATGACAACGGTGTCAAAAAAGAGTATTATCTGCCAGATTGTATCCAACACAGTATCAATAAGGGCCTGCAAACCGTGACGGTCTACCAAGCTAAATCACATTGGTACGGTATAACTTATAAGAGCGAACTAGACATTGTCGCGAGAAAGATTTATGAAGCACGTCAGGGAAGATAATCATCTCCACACAACTACATCCGACTTAACTCCTTTTGAGGTGAATATGGAGTATCAAGCCGTTGCGCAACAACTTGCTGATGAGTACGGTCTCATTAGTGAAGAAGCTAAAATGAAGCCGATTGGTAGTGGTCATATCAACACGACTATGCTGTTGCAGGGCAACCACAAAACCATGGTAGTACAAAAACTAAATACCACGGTATTTCCAAACCCTTTGCATCTTGTTGAAAATGCGCGAGCGATTGAACAGCACTTAACAGCAAAAGCCTTAAATGGTGAATATAGTCTCGCTATCATAAAGCATTTAGCGACGAGTTCAGGCCAATATTTAGTCGATATTAATGACGAAGTTTGGCGTGCGCTTGCATTTATTGGCCGCAGTTATAGCGAAGACGTAGTGGCAAACGAACAACAAGCATTAACGGCTGCAAATGCCTTCGGGCAGTTTGCACATGCGCTAAATGATTTTGATGCGGCGCAGTTACATCATGTCATTCCAAACTTTCATAACTTGGCGATGCGTATTGACGCATTCAACCAAGTACTTGCGAAAGATGAGCATGGTCGCGCGGAAAAGTGCAGTGATGTTATCGCCGCTTTTCAGCAGCAATTTGCACTTGCAGAAGAATTGCAGCAGGCACAAAAACAAGTACCACTTAGAGCTTGCCACAACGATACCAAAATCAACAACATGCTGTTCTCAACACAGAGTGATGCAGCACGAGCCGTTATCGACTTAGATACTTGTATGCCAGGTAACTGGTTGTTTGATTTTGGCGATATGGTACGTACCTTCTGTTCGCCAGAAGCTGAAGACTCTACGAACTTGAGTAATGTGCAGGTAAGAGAAAATATCTTTGCTGCGCTGGCGCAAGGGTACATTGAACCGTTACAAGACAGTGTGACTGAAGCAGAAAAAGACAGTTTTATTCTTGGCGCCAAAGTGATGCCATTCATGATAGGTCTGAGATTTTTAACAGATCACTTAGATGGAGATAATTATTTTGCAACCCACAGAGCCAATCATAATCTTGACCGTGCGAAGAACCAGTTTGCGTTGTATTCCAGTGTGCTAGAAAAAGAGGATTGTCTGAATAATATTATCAGAGCAATTTAACGATTTAGTATATTTTAAGAAAAAGCGCTTCAAGCGCTTTTTTTGCGGCTTTATCGCAATGTTTTGAACCTAAGATTGGGATAGGTTAGCTTGATAGCTAGCAGTATTAGTGCTGTTAAGAAGTATCGTTTAGGAGTAAGAATGAAAAATATAAACCGCCGCGACTTTTTAAAAGCCGCAGGAGCGGCAGCGGCTGCGAGTGTAGTAGCTGGGTGCGCAAGCTCTAATCAAAATAATAGCATTGTACCCAAGCAACAAGGCCGCTCTGTCATTGGACTCGTAGCACCAAAAATGGACGTAGTTCGGGTAGGTTTTATTGGGGTTGGCCAACGTGGCTATGGTCATGTAAAGCGTATGAGTCACATCGATGGCGCACGTATTGTCGCGATTTGTGATACCCATGATGAAGTGCTTGAAAAATCGGCTGACTACCTTGTGCGCGAGCGAGGTTTGCCGAAACCTGCGCTGTATCGTGGTGGTGACTTAGCTTATCAAGAAATGCTTAACCGGGATGATATTGACATCGTTATCATTTCAACACCTTGGAAATGGCACGCGCCGATGGCAATTGATACCATGAATAGTGGTAAGCACGCGTTTGTTGAAGTGCCTTTAGCGTTGACCGTTGAAGAAATGTGGCAGATAGTCGACACCGCAGAGCGCACGCAAAAAAACTGTATGATGATGGAAAATGTCAATTACGGTCGCGATGAGTTGATGGTACTGAATATGGTTCGCCAAGGTGTATTTGGTGAGTTATTACATGGTGAAGCTGCATATATTCATGAACTACGTTGGCAAATGAAGGAAATTGAGCACAAGACCGGCTCATGGCGTACACACTGGCATACTAAGCGAGATGGTAACCTATATCCAACTCATGGTTTAGGGCCAGTATCTCAGTACATGAATATTAACCGCGGTGATCGTTTTGATTACTTAACCTCTATGAGTTCTCCCGCCCTGGGTCGTGCAGCCTATGCAAAACGCGAATTTCCGGCAGATCATGAACGCAATCAACTACAGTATATTGCGGGTGATATGAATACCACGATGATTAAGACCATCAAAGGACGCAGTATCATGGTACAACACGATACGACCACACCTAGGCCTTATTCTCGTCACAATCTTATTCAAGGAACTAATGGGGTCTTTGCTGGTTTCCCTAATCGTATCGCGTTAGAGCAAGGTGGTGCTAAGAGCTTCCATGAATGGGATTACGAAATGGATCCATGGTACAAACAATACGACCATCCGCTTTGGACTAAAATGGGTGAAGAAGCACAGCGCAATGGCGGTCATGGTGGTATGGACTTTTTAATGTTCTGGCGCATGATCTATTGCCTGCGCAATGGTGAAGCGCTAGATCAAGACGTATACGACGGTGCGGCTTGGTCGGTAATTTCTCCGTTATCGGCTCAGTCAGTGGCTAATCGCAGTGAATCATTGAGTATTCCAGACTTTACCCGTGGAGCGTGGAAAACCGCTAAACCATTGGGTATAGTAACAGTATAAAAATACATATTTTATCATTGTCGAATTAAGCGCTATAGGCGCTTTTTTTATACACAATTAATACGGCTTTTGGAGTGGCTATGATGCGCTATGGGTTCTTGTTATTTTCTATATCAATACTGAGTGGTTGCAGTAATTCGGTTAATATCAGTAACAAAAATACATTCATCAGCCATGCCGATGCTTACTTTAATACCTATGCTCAGCGGCAGAACTTTACCCAGTTTATCGAGTTCTATGCCGAAGATGCCGTGCTGGAAGATATGGTTTTTGGCCATAAGGCACAAGGTAAAGATCAGATTACGGCTTTTTTTAACTGGTCTGCTGGAAATTTTGCTGTGCTGGATGAACAACCCGCCTTAGTGGTTGAAGATAAAATAGTCGATAGCACGACTCGAACCGTGGTTGCTAGAGGCGTTTTTAATCGCTTTAATTATACGTCACGCGAGTTAGGGCCTTGGCGATTTCTGATAGTGCTAAAGTTTGACGAAAAAGGTAAAATTATCTATCAGCAAGACTGGATTAACTATACCCCAAAATCGGATTTTACCGGTGGGGAAAATCTAAACCAGCAATATTAATAATCGGCTGCCATTTGTAAGGAGCGCCCATGCAATTTTCTGTTGAAATAAGCAAGTACCCACTGCACCAAGACTATATCCCTTTTATTAAAGGTTTTATTGATAGGCTGAATGAGCATGAAGGGATCAAGGTGATCACAAATACGATGTCAACTCAGGTCTTTGGTGAATTTGATTTAGTGACCTCAGTATTGAATCAAGAAATGAAACACTCATTTGAAGCTTACGGAAAATGTATTTTTGTTTGTAAGTTTATCTCAGGCGATTTATCTCCAGCTGATAGTGCCTGTGATTAATGGACTGGTTTACTGAAACCTTTGCAGGGTTCACTGCGATGTCGAGTTGGGAGTATATCGCTGTGGTGTTGGCTGTTGCCTATTTATTGCTGGCAATTCGAGAGAATATATGGTGTTGGCCTGTGGCCTTTATTAACACCTTTATCTATACCGTGCTGTACTGGAACGGTGCACTAGTGATGGAATCACTGCTGCACTTTTACTATATGGTCATGGCCGTCGTCGGTTGGTGGATGTGGCGTCAGGGTGATAAAAACAAGCCCAGTGATATTGTTTCTTGGTCGCTATCAAAACATCTTTCAATCATTGTTATCACTTCAGTGGTTTCCGTTTTGCTCGGTTATTTCACCAAGCATTATATGGCAGCAGATCTCGCTTATTTAGATAGCTTTACCACATGCTTTGCGGTGGTGACGACTTATTTAGTGGCTAAGAAAATTCTTGAAAACTGGTTATATTGGGTCGTGATTGATGCAGCCTCTATCTACCTTTATTACCTTAAAGGCTTCTATCCTACGCTGGTGCTATTTATTTTCTACACCTTGATGGCGTGTTGGGGCTACAAGCGTTGGTACGAAGAATATGAAGCTAAGCAAGGAAAGACGCTTGCAGCCCTCTGAGCTTGAAAAATTAAAAGTAAAGGTGAATACCGTATTCAAGGTTTCAGCTGAGCGATTAGAAAAGCTGACAAAAGGCGTGAGTAACAATAATTACCTGATGGTGAGTAAAGGCGAAAGCTACTTATTAAAATGCTATAGCCATGGTATTCCTACTGAGGCCTTAAAGGCGCAAAACAAGTTAGCGCAACAAGACATTACTTCTAACGTACTGCAGTATGACCTACGCACTCGTATGGCACTATTTACTTTTATGCCAGAAGTGTGTGCTGAGCCAAAGTTAAATACTGCGTTGCTAGCACAAGTTATTCAGGTGCATAACTTAGAGCTTGAAATATATGAGGTGCTGGACTTGGTCGGTTATGTTCAGGCTATTGATGAGAAACTGCGTCACCTAGTCGACATCGAACGGCTTATCGAAAGCTTAGCTTCCTTACCTGTGGATCAGGCGTTTTGCCATAATGACTTAGTCATGAGCAATATTATTCAAAGTCCAGAGGGGGTTCGGTTAATCGACTTTGAGTATGCTTGTCATAGTGACATATTTTTTGATTTAGCAGCGCTGGTGTGTAGTTTTAGCTGTGATGTTGAAGCAGCACTTACGGTAGTTGAGTCTTACTTTTCTCTAAAGCGGCAAGCCATGCCTTCATACGCTCAAGCTAAGCTGACGGTATTTTGCCAAATTTATTTGATTGTTAGCATTCAATGGTACGAGCAGCGCGGCGTAATGATAGAGGCCGAAAAGCTTAGACAGTTACTGAAGCAGTGGATACTGTAGCTGCAAGTTGAGCCAGTAGTATGTGATATTCCTTGATCACATTACTGGCCATCACTATTGGGTAGTTTAAATCCCACCCAGTCGCTGTGCTAGCTCTTTGTATTTTTCAACATCGGCTTTGTCAAAGATAGGTTCGCCACTGGCATCAGTGTCTTTGGCGACTAGCAAGTTTTCTCGTGCGAGGCGTCTTACACGCTCAACCTTTACGTCAAGAAACTCTGCAACTTGCTCTGTTGTCATCGGTGTCATATTTGGGATCCTCAATGATGTATCGCGATATTTCTGAACTGGCAGCAATATCAGTCTATTTTATTATTTTCAAAGCATAGTTGAATAACTGGTTTTTTGCCCAAAGTACAGCTTTTTTTAAAAAATAGGTTACTAATTAGTCATATAGCAAACATTGTCTGGCAATTGCCTGCACTTAGCATTATTATGTTGCCGACGCTCTCGTGGTGAAATGGATATCACGTAGCCCTCCGGAGGCTGAGTTCTAGGTTCGATCCCTAGCGAGAGCGCCAATGATTACTCCTACTTACAACCAGCCTTTGCGTTTAAAGTACACCCCAATACCACCAGTTAGTACCACCAACATAATAACAAAAAAGGCAAATGCGCCACCCCATTCAGTGCCAGGAATACCGCCAATATTCACCCCCAACAAGCCTGTTAAAAACCCAAGTGGTAAGAATAGCGCTGCAACGACAGACATCACGTACATTCTTTGGTTTAACTGTTCATTTTGATGGTTGGTGATCGCATTTTGGATCACTTGTGCACGTTCAATCGCAGCCTCTAATTCTTCGATATATCGACTTAAGGCATTGCTCGCCTCTTCAATCATGTGTCGATGATCTTCATCTAGCCAAGCAATCTTTGCCAATAGCAGTTCGCTAATAGCAAGCTTTTGTGGCTTAAGATAGCGTTTTAAACCAATGGTTTGTCTTCTTAATGTTGAAAGTTGCTGATAGTTTGGCAGCTGCTCACTGCTTTCCATCGCGTCTTCAAACTCGTCAAGCTGTTCTTCTATTTGCCAGATGATGTCTTGCATTCGCACAGAAAGTCGCATTACCAATGTAGATAGTAACTCACCGATACTTTTTGCGCCTTGACTCTTTTTAAGCGATGCCAGCATATCTTGGGCAGACATAATATGGCGCTTACGACAGGTGATAAGTAGTTTATCGTTTGCAAAACAGCGAATAGAAACCATGTCTTCAGGGCTTTGCTTGGGGTTAAGGTTCACGCCACGCAAGAACACTAGCAAACCTTCATCGCCATTCGCCGTTCTCGGACGGGTTTCATCTGCGGTTAGCGCTTCTCTTTCCCAGTCATCCAAAAACGTTTGTTGCTTCAGCCATTCGGTCGTTTCGTCGAAGCTGTAGTCAAAATGAAGCCAAAGTGGCTCCTTGTGAATTACGGATTTTACTTCACTCAGATCGCAAAGTAGCCTACCGCCACCTTGACCGTCGAGCACAAACGCATGGAGTAATCCAGTCATAGCTAATTCCTATTAAAAAGTTCGTCCCAAGACTGACATAGATAATTTAATTTTCAAATTCATTTAGGTCCTAAAATCTTGGCGATGAAATAAATTGTTTGAATACTCTATTTTACTTTAGCTCAGTATAGGGCTTTACCTTGAAAAATGTGTAAGTGGTGTTACTGTAAGTTAAGGTGCTTGGCTTAACAGAGCGTTTTTATCTTTAGGATAAATTTATTTTGTTTTTCAAGTGACTTGAATCAGCGTATAAGTCCGAACTCATTTTGTACGAGAGCATAATATGATCACAGTTGGTTGGAGAGAGTGGCTTTCCTTACCCGATTTAGGTATCGAAAAAATCAAAGCGAAAGTAGATACTGGAGCAAGAACATCATGTCTGCACGCCTTTAAGGTTGAGCCTTTCAAAACAGAACAAGATGAACTTTGGGTAAGGTTTTGGATCCATCCCAAACAAGACAATACTGACTATGAAGTCTGTAGTGAAGCAAAAGTAGTGGATGAGCGCGTTGTTACCGATTCGGGCGGTCATAAAGAACTACGTTATGTAATAGAAACAAATTTAACTATCGGCAATCAGGCTTGGCCAATTGAAATCACGCTAAGCAATAGAGAAACCATGAAATTTAGAATGTTACTGGGCCGCACGGCGATGCGAGGCCGCATCCTTGTTGATCCAGAGCAGTCATACTTAAGTAATAAAACGGATAAATCATGAAAATTGGCATTCTTTCAAGGAATCAATCTTTATATTCAACACGTCGTTTAATTGAGGCGGCAGAGCAGCGTGGGCATGAAGTTGAGGTTATTGACGCGCTACGTTGTTATATGAATATCAATAGTAGTGAGCCTGAAATTCACTTTAAGGGTCAGCAGTTGAGCGGCTTTGATGCGATTGTTCCGCGAATTGGTGCCTCTGTGACATTTTATGGTTGTGCGGTACTCAGACAGTTTGAGATGATGGGGGTTTACCCATTGAATGAGTCTGTTGCAATCACTCGCTCAAGAGATAAGTTGCGTTCATTACAGTTACTGTCAAGAAAAGGCGTAGGCATGCCAATCACAGGCTTTGCCAGTAAGCCTGATGACGTTAAAGACTTACTGGAAATGGTTGGCGGCACACCAGTTGTGATCAAACTACTAGAAGGCACACAAGGTATTGGTGTGGTGTTAGCTGAGACACGTAAAGCGGCGGAAAGCGTTATCGAAGCATTTATGGGCTTAAAAGCCAACATCATGGTGCAAGAGTATATTAAAGAAGCTGGTGGTGCGGACATTCGCTGTTTCGTTATCGGCGACCGTGTCATTGCCGCGATGAAGCGTCAAGCGCAAGAGGGCGAATTCCGCTCAAATCTGCATCGTGGCGGTTCTGCGACATTGGTAAAAATCACTCCGGAAGAGCGCCGCACTGCAATTGCTGCAGCAAAAGCCATGGGCCTAAATGTTGCCGGTGTAGATTTATTGCGTTCAGAGCGTGGTCCTTTGGTGATGGAAGTGAACTCATCTCCGGGCCTTGAGGGCATTGAAAAGGCAACTGGTAAAGACATAGCTAGCTTGATCATCTCCTTTATCGAGAAGAATGCAGCGGCGAAAAGGACTGCTACACGTGGCAAAGGTTAAAATCAACCAACCCTTTACGTTATTAGATACACGAGTGGGTGTTGCTGAAAGGCAGACTGTCCAGTTGGAAGTGGCCAAGCTCTACACTCACACACCAATGACCATTCCGATTGAAGTCGTTAATGGCGCAGAGGCCGGACCGGTACTTTTGGTCTGTGCCGCAATTCATGGTGATGAATTAAATGGCGTTGAGGTCGTGCGCCAGCTATTAAGTAAAGTCGATGCGGCAACGCTACGTGGCACCTTGATAGCGGTGCCTATCGTAAATATCTTTGGCTTTATTCATAAGTCTCGCTATTTACCTGATAGACGAGACCTAAATCGCTGTTTTCCAGGTTCTGAGCAAGGCTCGTTAGGGGCTCGAATGGCATCTATGTTTTTCGATTTGGTGGTAAAAAAATGCACCCATATTATCGATTTACATACCGGCGCGATTCATCGCTCTAATTTACCGCAGATCCGCGGTGACTTGTCCTGCGAAATGACCAAAGAAATGGCCATGGCGTTTGGTACACCAGTTGCGATAGATGCGCGACTGCGTAACGGCTCGTTGCGAAGTGAAGCGGCGGGATTGGACATTCCAGTTATCACTTATGAAGCGGGAGAAGCGTTGCGGTTTGACTCATTAGCCATTGCTGCTGGATTGCAAGGGGTTGAAAATGTCATGCGTAAACTCAGAATGCTGCGTGGGCGTCGTAGGAAACAACGTCATGATGCAGTTATCGCGGCAGCAACAAGTTGGGTGCGTGCGGACGTTGACGGTATTGTTCGAGCTCAAGTTAACTTGGGAGAACGCGTATCAAAAGGTCAAATTTTGGCTTATATAGACAGCCCACTAGGCCAAAGCGAAGAAGCGATTATCGCGCCTCGTAGTGGGATAGTGATTGGCCAACAAATGCTACCTTTGGTGAATGAAGGAGATGCGGTTTTTCACTTAGCTTACTTTGCACATGCAAATAGCATTGTTGAACAACAGCTAGAAACCTTTATTGACGATATAGGCCCTATTTCTTAGGGCCTAATGTTCTTCTTGGTGTTGGAACCTGTTTAGGTTTAGCTGGTTCCTGACTAAGCACCATAACGGGGCGAGTAACAAACAAGTTGTTAGGATATACAACCTTATGGCCATCAACATGGCGCAGCACTACACTCATCAATCCCATCTCCACAATACAGCCTTCAACAAAGTTTGCACCGTCAACAATTCTTACCCAATTCCCAACGCGATAATCGTTTTGAATAAACATAAGTAAAAACGAAGTCAGATTGGATAGCAGTGACCAACCGGCAAACATGGCAACACCAAGCATCGCAAATAACGATGAACCAAGCACCAGTAAACCACGAAGTTCTATACCCCAGAATACGAGCATAAAACAGACGAATACAAAGGCTACGAGTACACGAACGAGTAAATCGGCACGTTGTTTACGATGAGAGTCTATTTTTCCGCGTGTTACTTTTTCTAATAGTTTGCAACATGCTTTCATCAATAGTGGGAAGGATAATAGCGCCACTAAAGTTACAATTAGCTTGTATTGACTGAGTGCGAAATCTAACAAATGCAAAGTCGTATCCTAAGAAATTTTTTCTGCTTTATATCATGTTTATTGGTGCGCGACACCGTTAAAAACGATTTTTTACCGTTAATAGCCACTGTACGCTATCGACGTTATCCGGGCCATTAATTGGCGCGGCTAAATCAATATGAACCATGATATCTGAATTGGCTCGGCTAGGTGCTAAACGCAAGCCAATACCGACATTTTTTAGGACAGATTCATCTGCTTCAATCGGCAGATGAGAGTGGTACGCGCGCCCTACATCAAAAAAAGCCGCACCGCCAATTTTGAATAAGCGCAGTAAGTCATATTCCCAGTAATAGCGTTTTTCGATATTGAGTAGCATACTGCGACTACCTTGTTGATATTTTATTGGGTATCCGCGAAGCCCGGTTTCGCCCCCTAATGTAATTTGATTATCAAAGGTCAGGTTGTCTCCATAGGTATAGCTTGCGTTGATAAACCAAGATTCATACAAACTGGTATTTAAATAGTATTGAAAGGTCGTTTTCGCTATCAGATTTTCGGTTTTATCTGTGTCTTTGTTCCAGTTGCCACTAACGTCAAAATAAAAACGCCATAAGCTGTGATCTGAGGTGTAGTGCGCTGTATTGGCAGAAAATGAATAGACAAGACGTTCAGTATCGTCACTCCAAGATTCGGCTGAATAGCCAAATAAGGCATTAATATTCCAACCTAAATTAAGATCCTCTGTACGATAAATCGAGTCAAAGTTGCGTACTTTTACATAGGAATCTTCAAACCACTGAGCTTGAACATAAGGGTAGGTGAGCGTTCTATCCTGTGCAATGGGTAAAGTGGTATCAGCTATCTTACGGAAGGTATGTTGCTCATGTCTAACGCCTGCGATGAGACGACGAGTCCAACTGCCCGATAGCGCTTTTGAGTGTCCGAAATACACTTGCGTGACATCCGTGGATTGACTGAACTCTGAGATTGTTTCCCCTTCAGAATATATGGGTTCTTCACGTTTGTCTGAATAACTCGTAAAACCGTAACTATATGGGGTGTCGGTTGCAAAAAATGGATAGCTCACATCGATATAGTGGCGTTCACCATCGTCATTATCTGAATATTCTATGCGACCACGATATCTTGAGTTTAAAATATTTGGGTCGTCATAGACAAATTGATAACCAGAGCGGTCGACCTCTTGTATATGAGTAAAAGAAAGGCGTTTTCCCCAGCCAAATAAATTACTTTCTCTAAACCCAATTCGAGAAGTATTTTCCCCACCACTACGACTAAAACTTAAATCGGGCAATAGTGTCCAAAGATCCCGCGTTACAACCGTAACTAAAATATCACCATCACAGTTTTCCACGGCATAGATACGAGCATCATATAGGTATGACTGATTGCGAAGGAGTCGCTCGGATTCACTGAGTTTTCTTGGATTGTAAGTATCCCCTTCCTGAAATAGGAGCACGCTTTTTAATACTTCGGGTTTGGTTTGAATGTGATAACGGTTAGCAAATCGGAATAGGGCATTGTCTTCTTCAGGTTTGTCGGTATCGAAAACATTAAGTTGTTTTAGCGTGATAGCGACGACCTTTTTACCCTCTGCGGGCTCTGGGTAGGCTTGCTTGCTGTCTAGCTGGCGTGAAAGATTTTGGTCGCTTTGTGCTTCAACCCGGTTATTACCGCAGCTATTAGAAAAATCAACAGCAGGCACTTTTTCAGCTTGCGCAGCTGCATTTAAGCTACACATTAGCACAATACTATTACACGAAATCCTCTTTACATTCATCACAGAGCCTTTAAGTCTAATATTCCTTTAGTATGGATTATATTGTTGCAGCTTGCTTTAGTTCTGCAACAAAAGTAATAATATTTATAGACTTAAAGAGCTTTATGTGGACTTAACGAGAAAGTTGTTGGCGTAGGAAAGATAGGAGTTCTAAGGCATCAACGCCATCAGGAGCTATCCACACACTCTCACTGTAATGTTCAAAATTTAAATTAAAATTACAGTTTTTATATGAAAAGCGCCACTGATGTCTATCTGCTCCTGCAGAGAATTCGATTAATTGAATCTCATCTTGATGTAAGAATATTTGCCCCCAAAGTTCAAATTCATCGTCTTGAGGTGTAATTTCACAGCTGATGATAATCACCTCGTGTGAATTGTCCAAAGTGAGTGTGGTCATTATTCTCTTCCCAAATAATTACGGATGAGCTGCATGAAAGGGGCTCCGTACTTGCTGAGCTTAGTAAAACCGACACCAGACACTTGCAAAAACTCGCTATCGGTTGTTGGCGTTCTTTGTGTCATTTCAGCCAACGTTCGGTCGTTAAATACAACATACGGCGGTACATCATCTTCATCTGCGAGCTGCTTTCTGAGTGCACGAAGCTTAGTAAATAGTTTCTTATCGTAATTAAACTGAGCCAGTTTATCTTGATAGACATGCTTTGCTACAAGTCTTGGTTCTGCGAGTTGTAGCACATATTCGCCGCGCAGTACGGCGCGTGCGGCTTCTGTTAGTCTAAGCGTTGCGCCTTGAGTAATATCTTGACTCAATAAACCATGATGGATCAATTGACGTAAGATACTCAGCCAAAATTCATTACTGTGCTCTTTCCCGATCCCATAGGTTGAGAGGGTATGGTGGTTTTGCTCTCTGATCCTTGCGGTATTTGCCCCACGCAAAATATCCACAATGTAACCAATGCCAAAGCGTTGCTCTGCGCGGTATACGCACGATAACGCTTGTTGGGCAACTAATGTGCCATCAAATTGCTTCGGAGGGTTAAGGCAAATATCACAGTTACCGCATGCTTCACGTTGATATTCGCTGAAGTAATTGAGCAAAATTTGACGACGACAGGTTTGTGCTTCAGCAAAACTCGACATTGCCTGAAACCTTTGCTCTTCAACCTTACGACGTTGCTCGTCTGGAATATCTTCAAAAAAGCGTCTAACACGGGGAATATCCGCAGGATCAAAGTACATAACGGCTTCAGCTGCTAAGCTATCTCGCCCTGCACGGCCCGTTTCTTGATAATACGCTTCTACACTTTTTGGAATATCATAGTGAACCACAAATCGCACGTTCGGTTTATTGATCCCCATACCAAAAGCAACGGTTGCAACTACGATTTGAATGTCATCTCGGGCGAAGCGGTTTTGAACAAACTGGCGCTGATCATTATCTAGACCTGCGTGATAACCTGCAGCATTGAACCCAGCATCAATCAGCTTTTCGGCAATATCATCAACACGTTTACGGCTACCACAGTAGATTATGCCACTTTGCCCTTTTTGCTCTTTTAAATAGCGGATCAATTGCGACAGGGGTTTGAACTTTTCTTCGATGGTGTAACGAATATTGGGTCTGTCAAAGCTACCGGTATAGATAAATGGTGCTTGCATACCCAATTGCTGGACAATATCTTTTCGTGTTGCTAAATCAGCTGTTGCGGTTAATGCCATCATCGGAACAGACGGAAAATGTTGACGCAATTCTTTTAAACGGAAATAGTGCGGTCTAAAGTCATGTCCCCAATGAGATACACAATGGGCTTCATCAATGGCAAATAAACTGATGTTACAGTTGGATATGCGATCAATAAAGTCGCGTTGTAAGGCTTTCTCTGGAGCAACGTACAACAGCTTTAAACGACCTTGGAAAAGCGCGTCATAGGTATCTTTTTGCTGCTCCCAAGCGACGCTGTTGTTGATATATTCAGCGGCTATGCCTTGTGCTTTTAACTGCGCGACCTGATCTTGCATTAATGAGATAAGTGGCGATATAACAATTGTCACGCCTGCAAATAATACTGCTGGGACTTGGTAACAGAGTGATTTACCGCCGCCGGTAGGCAGTAGTACAAGCGTATCCTGACCAGCTAAGCTAGACTGAATAATATCGAGCTGACCATCTCTAAACGTACTGTAGCCAAACACATCTTTCAGTACTGAATGAGGATCGTTAATTGGGGTGCTTACGAGGGTATCCATCGGCGTCATTTTAGAGCTTTTTTTGAACCTTGTCTTTGCTTTTTATCTAATCTGAAGAGACTTGAATAAGTTTTGAGCACTTGAAGGCTTTAAACTTTGCGATTGTGAATTCATCGAACTTTCATCGCCGAGATTAATAAAAAAGAGTATAATGATTGACCTCTTAGTTGATCCCTCCAAAGGTTAAACGTCCGTGATTGAAGAACAAAAGAAAGGCCACTTACTCGCTGTACTCGCCTTTTTTATGTGGGGACTTGCACCCATCTATTTTAAGCAACTCGTCCATGTTGACGCGATTGAGATATTCATTCATCGCGTTGTGTGGTCTGTATTTTTTATTGCACTAATTGTGCTGGCAAAGCAGCAATGGCCCAAAATTAAGGCCATTTTGGCTAATCCTAAGTTGCTGGCGATGTTGACACTCACTGCGTTGCTACTGGGTTTTAACTGGGGTTTATTTATTTGGTCTGTGAATAACGGCTTTATGTTAGACGCGAGTTTGGGTTATTACATCAACCCATTACTTAACGTGCTATTGGGAATGTTATTCTTATCAGAAAGGTTGAGAACGGCGCAAAAGTTTGCTGTGCTATTAGCGATAGTGGGCGTGGTGTTACAGTTAATCAGTTTTGGCTCATTCCCTGTTATTGCGTTTTCACTGGCGGGATCGTTTGCAATATATGGATTGTTACGTAAGACCTTAGCGGTTGAATCGCTGCCTGGGTTGCTGGTGGAAGCGCTTATTCTCACTCCAATTGCACTGGCTTATTGGTGGTGGGTTGAGCCCAGTGCCACAAGTAACCTTTGGAATAACGATTGGTACACCAACACCCTATTGATAAGTGCGGGTGTGGTGACAACTCTGCCTTTGTTATGCTTTACCGCAGCGGCAAAACGGATACCCTACACGACACTTGGCTTTTTTCAATATATCGGGCCGAGCTTAATGTTTATATTGGCGGTACTCTTTTACGGGGAAGCCTTTGATGCAGAACGAGCTATAACCTTTGCCTTTATTTGGGGCGCGCTGGTGATGTTTAGCTTTGATTCTTATCGAGATAAAAGAAAGCGCTTAGTGAACTAAGCGGTTTCTTCCCGAAGCTTTCGCCTGATATAAACGCTCATCGGCTTGTTTTATCAGGCTTTCAATGTCCGTAGTTACCTGAGCGGCAAGTCCCATTGAAACAGTAAATGAGATCCGTTGTTCAGTCAGTGCACTACTACTTTGCTCTAAATATTTCCTGAAGCACTCCAGTCTTTCTTTGCAATGATCAGCCACCGTATCTTTAAAATATATCGCAAACTCTTCGCCGCCTAATCGAGCGACTAAATCATTGGGAAAGTATTGAGCAAACGCTTGGCCAATGGACTCAAGCACCGCATCGCCGCCTTCATGGCCATATTTGTCATTTACTTGCTTAAAATGATCTATATCTATCATAGCGATCAGCCCGTAGAGCTCCTTTTTATGTCTTGCTTTTAGGCTTTTCTTTACGGTATCGAAAAAGTAGCGTCGATTTGGCAAGCTGGTTAGATAGTCTGTATTTGCTTGTCGGCGTATCGTTTGAATATGTTCTAGCATATCGACGTTCTGGCTAAGACGGCAGTAAAACTCTTCAGCGTTAAAGGGTTTTCTGAGGTAGTCATTAGCACCATTTTTCAAAAATCGTGTAGATAAATTTTCGGTTTCAACTCCAGATATACCAATTATCGCTTTATCATCATCAGTGTAGAGTCGCCTAATTTCGATACATAACTCTTCACCTCGCATATTTGGCATTTCATTGTCGGTAATGATCACTGAAATATCCGGATTGTCTTTTAATACCGCAAGTGCTTCTATGCCATCACAGGCTTCTAGTACCTGATATTTATGGCGAGTGAGGAGTGCTGAGACATAGTGTCTCGACGAAATAGAGTCGTCCACAACCAGTACTCTGACATTTTCATTTCTTGGCAGGCGTTCTAATTGGCGACGTAAATAATGATAGGCTTGTTTATTTTCCTTGGTGATATAGTCGATGATGGGGTATTGCTCAACGATTGAGCGAGTCTGACTTTCAAGGTTACCAGTCATCACTATGGTAGGAATATCAGCTTTAACCGTGCAGGGAATAGCTTCTCCAAGCGGCGCATCAGGTAACACAAAATCTACCACGGCACAAAAATAGTCGTGCTGTGACAATAACACTTTGGCTTCAGCCAAAGATCCTGCAATATCTACATGGTATCCCACTGTGGTGGCAATATGCTTTTGCACCTTCGCAATCGTGGGGGTGTCTTCAATGATTAAGATTTTCCGTAACACAACCTTCGCCAATCATTTCCTGTTTTACTAATTCTTAACCTAACTGCGCTTAATTGCAATGCTTGTGCTAATAAACAGGTAATGACTAAGAACAAAATACGAGAAAGATAGGGGAGATGAGCTCATCGACATTGAAATGGTATAAATAATAGAAGTGCTCAGACACCAACGACAGAAATAAAATCACTCTGTTGGCGTCTAAGCTTGATAGAATTCAGGCGATTTTGCTTATAGCTCGTCGTCAATATCTACCGGGATCACTACGCTACCATCGTTTTGAACTTTAGAACGTCCAAATAGCGTGTGAAACTTTGTCTTACACGTAGTATGCTTCAAATATTTGGTCCAAGCTTTTTCTACAGCGTTAGTCGGGGGAATTAACCCTTCCATTACCTGAACAAACTGAGATTGGAAACTGTTTTGAGGTTCTTCTGCTTTGCTGTATAAGCTTCTTAATGTGGCACCACAGCGTTCAAGAATTTCGGCTTTTTGTAGCGTGAAGTGACCACTGCGTCCGAATCCTCTAGGGAAGTTGGCGTCATCATAAAAGGCTCTGGGGCTTGCAAATGCATTTTTCAAAGTCGCTAAATTATGATCCATAACTGAGTCCTCTAAGATTATCTGGCTGGAGTATGGACCAAGTTTTATAATTTTTTAAACGAGTAATTTTTATCGTCAGGAAGAAAAATGGACATAGATCTATTAAAAACTTTTGTCGAAGTTGTCAAAACCCGTCACTTCGGTCGAGCGGCAGAAAATTTATACATCACTCAGTCAGCTGTAAGTTTTAGGATCCGCCAGCTTGAGCAAAGTTTAGGGGTGAATCTTTTTATTCGCCAGCGTAACAATATTCAGTTAACTGCGCCAGGTGAAAGGTTGTTACCACACGCCAAAATGATCTTAACTGGGATGCAGCGCGCCAAAGTCGATGTTGCATTGGCAAACAATATGCACAAGCAATTGTCACTGAGTGGCACGGCTAATATTTGGGACGCATTTTTACAATTCGGGATTAACCATATTGTATCCGCTATGCCCGGAGTATCGCTTGTTGCTGAAGTGAAAGCACAGCAAGAAAGCACGCGACTATTATTAGAGCGAACATTGGATCTCGCTGTTCTGTTCGATCCGCCAAAAGTGGATGAATTGGTTGTTAAGCCGATCAGTGATCTTGCTATTATTCCTGTAAGCACTTTTGATAACGCAACAAAGGAAGACTTTTTTGACAACCAGTATGTTTATGTTGATTGGGGAACTGCTTTTTCTCTCTGGCATGCAAAACAGTTTACTGGCGCAACCCCTCCTTATTTTAGAACCAGCACCGGCAGAATAGCACTCGATCTTATTCTTCAGTGTGGTGGCTCTGCATTTGTGCCAGAAGCGCTAGCGCTAGAGTCCATTGAGACTGGAAGGTTGACTCAAGTTGAAGAAGTCGAAAGTAACTCAAGAGAGATATTTGTAGCATACCACAAAGACAACGACCAATTAGAGCAAATAGAAACCATCGTAAATTTACTGGGGGCGGTGAAGTAATTCTTATAATGAATCTTTTGTGACGCATTTCTTAAGGTTGGGTGTCATTTTATTTTCAGAAATATTTTATGTGTAATATTTTTGTCATTTACCAGTGTCAAACTGCGCGTGTTTTGAAAATACGTGTTGCGATATTGAGGAAATACACATGAAACTAACTAAGACTGCTTTAGCGCTATCATTACTAAGTGCATTCACTTTTCAAGCAAACGCTGAAGTAGATGTTTATGGTAAAGCGAATGTATCGGTACAATCTTCTGACGATGGTGCAGGTTCAGTTACTGAAATTAAAAGTAACGCTTCTCGCTTTGGTTTCAAAGGTTCTGAGAAATTAGACTCTGGTTTAGAAGTTATTTATAAGCTTGAGTTCCAAGTAGATGTCTCTGACGCTGATTCAAAAGGTGATAAAGACAATATTACTGCACGTAATCAGTACGTGGGTTTAAAAGGTAACTTCGGTGAAGTCGTTATCGGCCGTAATGACACAGCATTAAAACAGTCTCAAGGTAAGTTAGACCAGTTCAACGACCTTGAGGGTGACATTAAGGTACTCTTCAAAGGCGAAAATCGCTTAGGTGATTCAATTTCCTACAAGTCGCCAAGCTTTAATGGCTTTAGAGTATTAGGAAGCTTTATTGCTGAAG